>REDW01000063.1 GCA_007693325.1 Spirochaetaceae bacterium | reverse complement strand
GGCCATGAGGTTCCAGCAGAATCTTTACCCCAAAGTCCGCCGCAACGCGCAGCGGCTCGTACAGTTTTTCCGCTATCGTAAAGACCCCCTGCTCCTCACTGAGTTTCTTCCCATACTCAGTGTGGGCTTCCCCCTCGGTGGTTATGACATGCGAGACCCCCATCGCCGCGGCGGCTCGGACCGCTTTGATTATCTGACTGGTGCCATAACGCCACGGTGCAGGCGGGTCGAGCAAGAGGGCATGGGCGCAGTAGCTGGTTATTGTAAGGCCCCGATCCTCAAACATCCGTCTGAGGTCGTTAGGGTTTGCATCCAGGCTGGCGACTGCTGCGAAACCGTAGCCTACACCAAGTTCCGCTCCGTCGGAATTCTCAGTCACATCCGCATACTTGAACCCTCTGCCCGCGATCCTGTCCAGCTGATGCTCCAGGGTCGCAAAGGGATCGATCAACGCAAAACAACCGACTTTCATAGGTTTCCTCCCGAGGACTTAGATGTTCGAATTATTACTCGAGAAAGAAGTACTGTCGTTCGGAAATGAGTTGTGGTAGAATTCGAACAAGCCGGAGGTGATCTTGATGAGTCCAGCGATTTACCGGGGTGAGACGCCGTTGCGCGCCGATACCTGTGAACCAGTCAAACGAGCGATGGCCGAGGGCTCGATAGAGCTCAAGGGTTGGCGCCATGGGAATTATCCTGGCAGGGAAATGCCGCCAGGCATGCTGTCGGGGCTAAGCTCCGTAGGTATATGGAATGTTCGAGTCCACCAACGCTGGGGCCTTGACTGGCATTACAACGAGGGGATCGAGCTTACCTATGTGCTTCGGGGAAAGGTGCCTTTCTCTGTTGATGGAACGAGTCATCTCCTTCGGCAAGGACAAATGACGATCACACGTCCCTGGCAACGCCATCGGGTTGGAAATCCCCATATTCCGCCGAGTGCACTGATCTGGTTCATTCTCGATGTAGGAGTGCGGCGCCCAAACCAGAGCTGGAAATGGCCCGGCTGGCTACTCTTCTCAGAACCGGATATCGAGAAACTTGCACAACTACTCCGACAGAATGAGCAACCGTATTATGACGTTGGTCGTGGCATACGGGAGCGGTTCGGGCTGCTCGCCGAAACGTTACGCAATGACGATCCCGACGAGAGTTCTACGAGAATTGCCGTATCCATCAATGATCTGCTGCTGGAGCTCCTTGACCACCTCACCAATCGCGGTATTAGCCAGGATCCGGCGCTTTGCTCGGGTAGACGCACGGTGGCGTTGTTTCTTGAAAGACTCCCGGAGAGATGTTGGGAACCATGGACATTGGAGAGTATGGCTCACGCCTGTGGTCTCCGCCGCACCCGGTTCAGCCGGCACTGCAGAGAGATCGTTAACTCGACTCCGCTGGAGTATCTCAGAAGCTGCAGGATCGAGACAGCCAGGACGGAGCTAAGGACAAATCCGGACTTATCGATTATCGAGGTGGCGTTTGCCTGCGGCTTTAACTCGAGTCAGTACTTTGCCACAGTGTTTCGCGATGCTACAGGGCTAACACCGAGTGAGTATCGCAGGCAGCACTTTTTGAATGACAGTAAAACCTGTCGGGCTACAAGACGCGCGCAGGTTGGAAATCGGGCTCAAAACCGGACTCCGTCAGACGAGCGCGCGAGAGTCTCGACTGAACTCGGGATGGAGCGGGGCGGTTTGCCGGCCTGAAGGCCCGAGCACCGGTTTGGTTCCCGCCGGCGCAACCCGGTGTCTAATCCAGCTCGAAAGACTCGCGATGCTCGGGAATCACGGCCGTGAGCCCCGTCCTGTCGGTGAGGTAGGCACGGAACGACTCCATCGACGAGAGCTCCCCGTGGTTCAGGAAGACACGCCGCGGCGGTGAGGTCATGTGAGAGAGCCACTTCACAAGCTCTGCACGGTCGGCGTGCCCGGAAAAGCCGTTGATGCGGCTCACGCGCGCGCGGACGTCGCGCATCGCCCCAAACAGGCGGACGGTCTTTGCTCCGTCGATGAGCTGGCGGCCGAGCGTAGCGTGTGCCTGGTACCCGACAAAAAGCAGCGTGCTTTCGGGTCGGTCGATGTTCACCGCAAGGTGATGTTTAATCCGTCCGCCGGTGCACATCCCCGATCCGGCGATCACGATCGCTGTTCCGCGGATGTGATTGATCGACTTCGACTCGTCAACACTGGAGACCAGAGTGAGGCCCGGGAACTGGAACGGCGACTCGCCGCTGCCCACGAGAGCCCTCATGTCATCGTCAAAGAGCTCCGGATGCTTCTCGAACACCTCGATTGTCCGCAACGCCATCGGGCTGTCGAGAAACGTGACCAGATGAGGAATGCGATCTTTGCGCAGGAGCGAATTGAGGTAGTACAATACCTCTTGAGCCCTCTCGAGCGCAAAGCTCGGGATCAGGAGGTTTCCACCCGCCTCGTGCGTCGCGTTGACTTCGTTGGCGAGCAGTTCTTCGATGTCGTCCGGTTCGTGCTCGCGGCCGCCGTACGTCGACTCGAGCACCACATAATCGGCTTTGTCAAACGGATTGGGATCGCGAATGATCGGCCGATTCCACCTGCCGACGTCGCCGGAAAAGAGGACACGCTTGCCGCCGCCGGCGCCGCACTCGAGCAACACCGACGCGGCGCCGAAAATGTGACCCGCTTCGCGAAACGTCGCCATCACCCCGTCGGCGATTGGCACCGAGGTGTCGAGCGACTCGCGTTCAAAAAGCGGAATCACCGCTTCTGCATCATCGGTCGTGTAGAGCGGAACTTCGGGGTGCTTGCCCGATCGGCCCTCTGCTTTGTGGCGGCGTTTCTTTGTCTCCGCGTCCTCTTGTTGTATCCGGGCCGAGTCGAGCAGGATGATCCGTGTGAGCTCCGCGGTTGCCGCGGTGCAGTGAATCCGGCCGCGAAAACCCGCTTTCACGAGCCGCGGCAGAAGTCCACAATGATCGAGGTGCGCGTGCGTCAATACGACCGCGTCGAGGCCTTTTGCGTCAAACGGGAACGGCTCCCAGTTGCGGCTGCGCAGTTTCCACTCCTGGACAAAGCCGCAGTCTACCAGAACCCGCGTTCCGTTGGTTTCGAGGAGTGTCGAAGAACCGGTCACGCTCCGCGCTGCACCAAGAAATGTCAATGTCATGCAGCGATAATACGCTGCCCCCGCGCGCGTGTCAAAGCCGCCGGCGAGACTCTTGAAGTCGACAAAAGGGTGGGTGACGAAGTGCACGCTGAGGCTTCCGGTACTGAAGGCCCTGCCACGCCCACAATGGGTTCGGACGATTCAACGGTACGATGCGGATTTTACCAATAAATCCGCTGTAAAGTTGCGAAATTATCCAATCAATGCTACCATTACTCGTGTACGTTTCCAGAAGAGTGTCGCTCCAGGATCTATCGCGCTCGGTATTTCTCTTCGGTCCGCGTCAGACCGGAAAGACAACTCTGCTCAAGCAACAGTTTCCTGCGGCCCGCTGGTACAATCTGCTCGAAACCGACGTGTTCTTCCGGCTGAGCGCGCGTCCGCGGACCATACGAGACGAGATCGCCGCCGTGGGCGTTGACCGGCAGAGCCCGGTCATTATCGACGAGATCCAGAAGCTGCCGGTGCTCCTTGACGAAGTGCAGCTCCTCATTGATCGCTACAACCTCCCGTTCGTGTTGACCGGGTCGAGCGCGCGGAAGCTCGTCCGATCGGGAAGCAACCTCCTGGGCGGGCGAGCGCGGGTACGCAGGCTCTTTCCGCTCACGTCGAGCGAGCTCGGCGAAATCGACCTGGAGCGAGCGCTGCGCTTCGGAACGCTTCCCGGAATCTGGTTCAGCGATGATCCGGCGGACGACCTGGCGGCCTATTGCGGTACGTACCTGCAGCAGGAAATTCAGCAGGAGGGAATCGTTCGACGCATCGATGCGTTCGCGCGATTCCTGAGGACGGCGGCGACGATGAACGCAGAGCTCGTGAACTACGAAGCCGTCGCGTCGGACGCGGCGGTTCCGGCCCGGACAGTGCGCGAGTACTTCGAGGTCCTTTCCGACACGCTCATCGCCGAGGTCATCGTGCCCTTTCGCCGAGGCGCGAAGCGGAAAGCAATCTCAACGGGAAAGCTCTTCTTTTTCGATGTCGGCGTTGCGAACACGCTGCGTGGCGTACGCACCGTCGAGCGCGCGACCGACGGCTGGGGCAAGGCGCTCGAGCATTTCGTGTATACGGAACTCCGCGCGTGGCTCTCGTACACCCGCGACGATCGTCCACTCACATTCTGGCGAACCCGGCACGGACAGGAAGTCGACTTTGTCATCGGCGACGATCTGGCGGTTGAAGTGAAAGCGCACGCTAACCCCGGCAATCGGCACCTCACCGGACTGCGCGCCATCGCGGAGGAGGGTCCATTCCGCCACCGGATACTCGTCTACGACGGTGACGTCCCTCCCAGAATCGCCCACGGGATCGACATTCTTCCGCTGAGAGAGTTTCTCGAACGGCTGTGGGGTGGCGTGTGGCAGCCCTGATCGGGCTGCCCCCGCGCGCGTGTCAAAGCCGCCGCAGCTCAGCTATCAGCGCGCGCAGGTAATCCGGCAGGTCCGGCGGGCGGCGGCTGGAGACGATGTTGCCGTCAACCACCACCGGCTCGTCAACCCAGTTGGCCCCCGCGTTGGTCATATCGTCCCTGATACCTGGCGTGCTGGTGACGCGCTTGCCGTTCAGAATTCCAGCCGAGATCAGAACCCAGCCGGCGTGGCAGATCTGGCCGATGATCTTGCCGTCGGCATTCATGGTGCGCACGATCTCCAGTACCGCTTCAAAGCGGCGGATCCTGTCGGGTGCCCAGCCACCGGGTACCAGCAGCGCTTCGTAGTCTGCCGGATCGGCCTCATCCCAGCTCATCGTAGCGGTTGCCGGCACCCCGTACTTGCCGAGGTAGGACTGCGCCTTCTCGCCGGCTACATCTACTATCATGCCTTCCTCGCGCAGCCGCAGCGTTGGATACCAGAACTCCAGATCCTCAACATGATCGTGCAGCAGGCTCAGCGCGCGTTTACCTTTCAGTTCCATAGCGTACCTCCCGGTTGCTGTTGTAAAGATAAGAAAACCAGCCGCCGGTTTCTACCGCGGATGCGTGCTACAATTGTAGCCGTTCGGGAGGCAAATCAGATGGCCAAAAAGACAGCATCCAGCGGGAAGGCAGCTTCCACAAAGAAATCCGGCGGCGCCGGCAGCAAGAAGTCTTCAGCAAAGAAAGCCGCCGCTGCGCCCAAACGGTCGGCGGCTGAGAAGAAGCTGGTCGCTGAGATCCAGGCGCTGCTGCAGAAACTCGATCAGCAGGGTCTGGAGTTCATCAAGCGACAGGCCGAGGTGCTGGCCGCCACCGAGGAGCTCGCCCGCAGCCGCGAAGAGACGCTGCGCGCCATCGAGAAGGTCAGCACCAGCGAGTCCGCGCCGGCCGCTCGCCCGGTTGAGCCCCCTCCGCCGGCGGTTGCAATCGAGCAGAAGCAGGACAACGCGTTCTTCATCCGCACCTACGGCAAGAAGATCTTCTTCAACCGTCAGGAGATGCGGCAGCTGGCGCGCGTGGCTCACGCAGCGGACACTCCCGGCGAGGGCGCGCGCCGCCTGCACGTCTGGCTCAAGCGCGAACGCGGCGACTTCCTGATCGACACCGACATCGCCGGCCCCGGCGATCCGGCACTCAAGCTGCTGTGGGAACAGATCGTCAACACGTACGCACCACCGCAGTAGGGTCTGTATCGGCGCTCTGTAACCGCACGTTCTTGCCACGTGGGCGTGTTGATTACTATACTTGGGCACAATGACCATTGGAGTGCTTCGAGAGACGTATCCGGGTGAGCAGAGGGTTGCGCTGGTGCCGGCGCACACTGCGGCGCTGGTTAAAGCCGGCACGGCTGTGCTGCTGGAGGCCGGGGCCGGTGAGTTCGCCGGTCATCCCGATCAGGAGTATCGCAACAAGGGTGCCGAGGTCGTCGCCGACGCTGCTGAGGTACTGGCGCGCGCCAACGTACTGCTGACGGTGCGTTTTGCCGCGGCCGCCGATAGCGATGCCGCACAGCTCGATCAGCTGCAGCCGGGGGCAGCGGTCATCGGCTTGCTGGACCCCTTTCAGCCGCACAGCAGTTTTGCGCGGCTGCGTGACGGTGGTGTCTCCTCGTTTGCCATGGAACTGATGCCGCGCATCACGCGTGCGCAGAGTATGGATGTGCTGTCGTCAATGGCCAACCTCGCCGGCTACAAGGCCGCCCTCATGGCGGCCGACAATCTGCCCAAGATGCTGCCGATGATGATGACCGCCGCCGGAACCATTGTGTCGGCCAGGGCGTTTGTTGTCGGGGCGGGCGTTGCCGGGCTGCAGGCAATTGCCACCGCCAGGCGGCTCGGTGCTCTGGTCAGCGCCTACGATGTACGCCCGGCGGTCAAAGAGCAGGTGCAGAGTCTGGGCGCGCGCTTTGTGGAGATCGAGCTTCAGGCTGAAGACGCCGAATCGTCTGACGGCTACGCCCGCCAGATGGACCAGGAGTTCTACCACAAGCAGCGCCAGCTGATGAGCGGCGTACTGGCCGAAAGCGATATTGTCATCACTACCGCCGCGGTTCCCGGCAAGCCGGCACCGGTGCTGATTACGCAGCAGATGGTGGAGGCTATGGGACGAGGGTCGGTAATTGTCGATCTGGCCGCAGAGCGCGGCGGCAACTGCGAGTTGACCCGTGCCGGCGAGACCGTGCAGCACAACGGTGTAACAATACTGGGGCCGCTCAACCTCGCCTCCACGCTGGCGCGCGACGCCAGTCAGCTCTACTCAAAGAACATTACCACCTTCTCTGAGGTAATGCGCAAGGACGGTGAACTGGTAATCGACCTGCAGGACGAGATTATCGCGGCAACCGTTGTGACCCACGCCGGGTCTGTGCCCAATCAGGAAACCCGCTCGCGGCTGCAACTGTAGGAGAAACCGATGGGAGAGACAATAGCCTTTGTGAATATCCTGACCGTGTTTGTGCTGGCGGTTGTGGTTGGCATTGAGATTATCACCAAGGTCCCGCCAATCCTTCATACTCCGCTGATGTCGGGGTCAAACGCCATTTCCGGTATCACAATAATCGGGGCTATTGTGGCGGTCGGCAGCGGGCAGCAGACCCTCACCGTGGTGCTCGGGCTCATCGCGCTGGTCTCTGCAACCATCAACGTTGTCGGCGGGTTTCTGGTCACCCACCGCATGCTCAGCAAGTTCAAGAAGAAGGACTGATAGTGGATAGTGCAACCATCTCCAATCTGGCCTACCTGGTAGCGGCCGTTCTGTTTATCGTTGGTCTCAAGGGGCTGACGCACCCCAGGAGCGCGGTGCGCGGAAACCTGCTCGGAGCCACAGGCATGCTGCTGGCAATTGTGGTTACGCTGCTGCAACAGGAGATCCTCGGTTTCGAGCTCATTGCGGGCGGTGTGCTTCTGGGTTCGCTTATCGGCGCAATTCTGGCGCTCAGGATTCAGATGACCGCCATGCCGCAGCTGGTGGGGCTGTTCAACGGGTTTGGCGGAGCGGCTTCTGCGCTGGTAGCGGCGGCGGTACTGCATCAAGCAGTTGTCGCGCTGAGCAGCACGGCGGCGCCCTCGCTGCAGTTCCGCGTGGCAACCGCAGCCTCCGGCCTGATCGGTGCGGTTACCTTCTTCGGCAGCATTGTTGCGTTCGGCAAGTTGCAGGGGCTGGTCGGCGATCGGCCGCTGCGCTATCCCGGAGAGCAGGTTGTCAAACTGCTGCTGCTGCTGGCAGCGCTGCTGTGTGCAGCCCTGATCGTGCGCAACCCGCAGCAGATCAGCTTCTACTGGTACCTGGTAGCTGCAGGATCGCTGCTCGGCGTGCTGCTGGTTATCGCCATCGGCGGTGCCGACATGCCGATTGTGATCGCGTTATTGAACTCCTATTCGGGACTGGCGGCTGCAGCCACCGGATTTGTACTCTCCAACAATATTCTGATTATCGCCGGTTCGCTGGTCGGGGCCTCGGGTATTATTCTGACGCGGATCATGTGCAAGGCTATGAACCGCTCGCTGGCCAACGTTCTCTTCGGCGGCTTCGGGGCGCTGGTCGAGGATGACCAGCAGGACGATGTCTACGCCGGTAAGGTAACCGCGACCTCTGCCGAAGAGGTGGTCATGATTCTCAAGAGCGCGCGCCGCGTGGTCTTTGTGCCTGGTTACGGTATGGCGGTTGCGCGTGCTCAGACGCCGGTACGGCTCTTGAGCGAGCTCATGGAGCAGGACGGGATCGAGGTTGAGTTCGGCATTCATCCGGTAGCCGGGCGAATGCCGGGACACATGAACGTGCTTCTGGCAGAGGAGAACATCTCGTACGACAAGCTGCGCGAGATGGACCAGATCAACCCGGCTTTCGCTCAGACCGATGTGACTATCGTGCTCGGTGCCAATGACGTGGTCAATCCGGTAGCGCGCGAAACCTCGGGAAACCCGATTGCCGGTATGCCGATCCTGGACGTGGACAAGTCGCGCACCGTTGTGGTGATCAAGCGCAGCCTGGGCGCCGGATTTGCCGGAATTGCCAACCCGCTGTTTGCCGCCGACAACACGCTGATGCTGTTCGGCGACGGCAAGAAAATGATGGACGAGCTGGTAGCCGCGTACAAGGAAGCCTGAGGCGGGTACTACGCGGTCTGCTCGTCCGGATCGGAGTACTTGGAAGAGATGGTCTGGATACTCGGCAGCACTTTGAAGAAGATGTCGACCAGCTCCGGGTTGAACTTGGTGCCGCGCATCTTCTCTATCTCTTCCAGCGTCTGGTCTTCGGTCCACGCCTGCTTGTAGACGCGGCGTGAGCGCAGCGCGTCGTAGACATCCGAAATACTGACAATCTGGCCGAACAGCGGGATTTCGTCGCCGCACTTGCCCAGCGGGTTTCCCAGCGGATCGGTCTTGATCGCGGTACCGCTTTCGATGTCGATATGGCCCGGATAGCCGGAGCCGTCCCAGTTCTCGTGATGGTTGAGCGCCACCAGCTGTGCCAGCTCGTCAAAATCTGACTGCTTGTTGATGAACAGCCGTGCCCCCATCAACGTGTGCGATTTCATCACGTCGTACTCGTCGTCTGTGAAGCGGCCCGGCTTCTTCAGGATCATATCCGAGATCGCCACTTTGCCGACATCGTGCAGCATGGCCGCCATGCGCAGATTGTCTTTGGTCTTCTCGATCTCTTCCTCTTCGACATCGTGTAGCCTGGCCCAGCGTTCGTAGATCTCAACCGAATAGCCGGCAACGCGGTTGACGTGCGGCCCGGTCTCTTTGGGATCGCGCAGCTCTGCCATCTTGATCATCCGCAGCAGAATTGCACGGGTCATCTGTGCCCGCTGCAGCGCTACCGTGGCGTTGGTTGCGAAATGCATCAGCACGAGCTCATCCTCTTTGTTGAAAGGGATCACGTTTCCCTTCTGACTTATCTTGTTGATAAGCTGAATGACGCCGAGAATTTCGCCGGTGTTGGTGCGCAGGGGAGTGCTCAGGATCGATTTCGTCTTGTAGCCCGAAATCTTGTCGTAGGATGGGTTGAACCCGTACGGCGCGTTCTCCGGGATCCTGTAGGCGTCGCGAATGTTCACCGGTTCTCCGGTTGCCGCGGCGTAGCCGGACGCCGTGGAGGTGTCCACCGGGACCTTGAAAACCTTGTAGATCAGTTTCTCGCCTTCGGGCAGTTCGGCCTGTTTGGTCTCATTCTGTGCGTAGTTGATTACCAGTTGGTCACCATCGCGAATGTAGATCGAGCCGGCATCTGCGTTCATTACCCGCCGCGCCTCGGTCAGGATGCGCTCGAGCAGGACGTCGAGGTCTTGCAGCTTGTTGAGCTCGGAATCCAGACTTATGACTTGCCTGAGTCTTTTGTTACCAGTGGCCATGTCTTGTAACCAGCTACTCCTCTGGTAGATTATCGGCGTAACCGGCAAAGGATGAAGCCTAATCGGCTTGTTTGGCGTGGCTTATTCGGATTCAGCTTCGCGGTGAACGTGAGGTTCTTCTGCGTGCTCGCAGATCAGGTGGAATTCGTGGCATTCATCACACTCGAGTATCTGGTGATGCTCGGCAAACGCCTGCCAGTGGCGCTTCTGATTGGGTGTCAGTATGCCAACGCCGCGGCACAGCGGACAGGCGTTGTCCAGTGCGTCCAGGATTGCGGCTCTGATGAACTCACTGCGGTTGGGAAGCCCCGCCAGCGCGTTGGAAAGCGCCTCGTCTACCTTGAACGTGATGACTTCGCCTTTACGCTTTGCAGTCACGGAGTTCTCCCGCGGGCGGCGCTTGCGCCAGGCAGCGGCCGCACCGCCTGCAGCGCCCTAAACAACGTCCTTGAGCTGCAGACCCTGCTTGCGCAGGAACGCCAGAAGGCCAACCTTGCTGATGCTCCGCAGGGCGCGGGTCGATACTCTCACGCGCACGCTTCTATCGAGTTCGGGAACATAGAGCTTCTTGTAGTGGACATTGGGTTTCTGCCACTTCTTGGTCTTGTTGTGGGCGTGCGAGATGTTGTTACCCGACAGCGGTTTCTTCCCGGTAATGCTACATCGTCGTGCCATATCAAAAACTCCTTACGTTAGTGGGAACGTACTTTCTATCAGCTTCTGCGGCGATGGTCAAGCGCTGCAACAGTGCTGCAGGTGACGCACCGTGAGGTTCCACTTGTACGTATTACCGCGGCGATCGTCAATCGTTACGCGGTAGAGCGATCCGCGCGCGTAGAACTCGAGGTGTTCACTGTTTTGTACGTTTATCCCTTCGATATCTCTGAGCGGGAACGTGATCGGCTCGCCGCGGCGCTCGGGCAGCAGCACGATGCGGTCTGCGTACAGCTGCAGCCGCCCGCGTTCCAGTGGCTCCAGCGGGCTGCTCTTGTAGCCGATCCTGACCGACACCCGCGCTTCCTCAAACAGCGGATCGCACAGCTGGGCGGCCGCGTACTGCTGCGCCGTGCGCCTGAGGTGATCGCTCTGCCACAGGTTCCAACTGCGGATCGTAGCGTGATAGAGCGGCCGGCCATTGCCGCTCTCAAAGAACCCGTACGCGGTGAACCGTACCTGGTAGCCGCAGCTCTCGCAGCTCAGCGTGTCGGCCCTGGAGTGCAGCCTGCCGATTGAGTGACAGTGCGGGCAGACGCACAGCACAATTTCGAGGTACTCGGCGCGATTCTTGCCACGGTAGGGAACCATTGTCCGGCGTTGATACTCAAACTCATCGTGTTCCAGCGCTTCACTGATCCCGCTGTGGACTTCATCCACGCTGGCCGCCTTGAGCTGCTCGGCGCTGTAGACCAGCGCAAATGAAATCACTACCCGGCCGCGCCGGTAGCTTCTGGCCCAGCGCGGCATCGAAAGGAACGCCCCCTGCACCTTGGCGGCCACCACCGGAATCTTGAGCGCTTTGAACAACTTGGCGGTAGCCGGAAAGATCGGCAGCGTGTGTCCGTCCCAGGTGTTCTGGCCCTCGGGGTAGACCCCGATGATTCCGCCTGTGGCCTTAACCTTGACGATATTCTTGACCGTCTCGAGGTCCGACATCGCCTTGGTCTTGGGAATCGAGCCCACCAGGTCAAGCGCAAAGCCAACCAGCCGCGAGCGGAAGTTGGCGTCCGACACTACGTAGTGCACCGGGGCGTTGATCTGGCAGTTGACCATCAGCGGATCGAGGAAACAGGCGTGGTTGGCAATCAGGACGTAGGGCGGCTTGAGTTGGTGCACCATGTGGCGGTTCTCGGTCTCGATGTGAAACAGCCACTTGAGCGTCGGTCCTATGACTGAGCGCAGAACGGCATTCACATGCCGTGGCGCGCGAATTCGGCGGCGTGCACGCCGTGCACGCCGTCTATCGCGGCGCCGCGCCCTATTCTCGTTCATCGGTCGGTATTATAGCCCAAGCGGCGGCGGTTGAAAACCGCCGCCGGCCACGGTGACGCCCGGCCTATCGTGCGTTATTATTGTAGTATGACGCTGAAAACCCAATCCCGCCCCGGGGTTCTGGCGGGTATCTGCTACCTGCTGGTCTCGCTGTTGGTGCTCTACCTGACCTTCCGGGGGCCTGCTCCGCTCGAGTCCCCGGGAGCCGCAGACGCGCTGTACTTTGTCATGATAGCGCTGCATTTGGCATGGGCGGCGCTGCTGCTGCTGCGCGTGCCGCGCTTCGATCGCCGCCGGGTGCGGCGTTTCATCCAGATCCCCGAGGTGTTGCTGGCGTATAGCCTGCTGCTGTTTCTGTTTGCCTGGGTGTTCGCAATTAACGCCAACATGGACTACGTGCAGCGCTTCATAGAAATGGGCGGCGAGCTGCGGCTGGCGCTGGACACCGAGACCGAACGCGCCGTTGCCGTGTTGCGCTACGGCCCGTTTCTGGCGCTCAACCTGGTCTTCTACCTGTTGCTGCGGATCCGGCGGCCACAGCTGGTGCGCCGCGCGGTTGCCCCGTCGCTGATTGCCGCCGGGGATCGGGCCGCGCGCACGGTGCGCTGGCCGGCGGTGTGGGGGCTGATGCTGGTGTTTGCATCGGCATTTCTCAGTGCAATATCGTTCCCCTCGTTCCTGAACCTGGACGGTTTTGCCGTGCTGGGTTTTGTATCGCTGGTACCGCTGCTGCTGGCGCTGCGCAGTTCCAGCTATCCGCGCGGCGTTTTCTTCGCGGTGGTCTACGGCACGTTTACCACGCTGGTGGTGAACTTCTGGCTCGGTACTTTCAGCCTGGTCTCGCTGCAGATCAGCGTTATCGTATTCTTTTTCTTCTACCTGCTGTTCATTGTCCCGGCACTGTGGTTCTACCGGCACATCGCTGTGCTGCGCTTCCTGGTGCTGCCGCTGGCGTGGACCGGTTTCGAGCTGCTGCGTTCCTCGGGCTTCCTGGGCTATCCGTGGGCGCTTATCGCGCATTCGCAGTACGCGGTGCTGCCGTTGATCCAGTTGGCAAGCGTCACCGGTGTATGGGGCGTCAGTTTTGTGGTGCTGCTGTTGAACTCGGGACTGACCGAGTTGATCGCCGGCATCGGCAGCGGACGTCGGCTCGCGCTGGCGCCGCTGCTGAGCGCGCTGGCTGTGCTGGCAGGGGTGATGTTTGTCGGGACCGCAGCGCTGGCAGCCGACGGGCTGCAGCAAGAACAGCCGGACCGCACCGTGCGCATAGCGCTGATCCAGCAGAACTCCGACCCGCGCAAGCATGAGTATCGCCGAACCTTCAATGCGCTCCAGCGGCTGACCAACCAGTCGCTGGCCTACGACCCGGACATCGTAGCGTGGTCCGAGACCGCCTTTGTTCCCAATATCCGCCGCTGGAGCGAAGAGGACCCGCGCTATCACAGCCTGGCGCGCCTGGTACAGGACTTCCTGCGCTACCAGCAGTCAATCGAGACCTGGCTTTTGACCGGCAACGACGACTACGCCCGTATCCTTGACGATCAGGGCGCCGAGGTGGAGCGCCACCATTTCAACGCCGCGGTGCTCTTCTCCGACACTGGAGAGCGCATTCAGACCTACCACAAGATCCGCCTGGTGCCCTTCACCGAGCACTTCCCGTATGAGCACATCTTTCCGGGTATCTACCAGCTGCTGCAGGAATACGATGTCCACTTCTGGGAGCCCGGGGTTGAGCGGACCACCTTCAATCACCCCGATTTTCTGTTCTCTACGCCTATCTGCTTTGAGGACATGTTCCCCGATGAAGTGCGCCGCTTTGTTGTGGCGGGGACGGAGGTCATTCTCAACATAACCAACGACTACTGGTCGCTGACCGAGGTCCAGGCCAAGCAGCACTTCGTCGGCGGAATGTTTCGGGCCATCGAGAACCGGCGTCCGCTGGTGCGCTCGACTGCCAGCGGACTGACTTCACACGTCGATGAATATGGACGGATTCTGGCAACGCTGCCCTACTACCAGGAAGCCTACCTGGTGGCCGATGTAGAGATTGCCGCCGACCAACCGCTGACCTTCTACACTCGCCACGGTGACTGGTTTCCCCTCAGCGCGCTGGCGCTGCTGCCGATCATGCTGCTGGCAAGCCGGCGCACGCGGCTGGCTGTATGGATTCGTGGGGCGGCGCGCGCTGCACGTGATCCGCGCGCGTTAGTGGTCAGGTTGCAGGAGCGATTTCGATCTCCACGCGGCGGTTGAGGTGCAGCCGCTCGGTCTCAAAGGTTACCGGCCGGTCCGAGCTGTAACCGGTCACCTCGTCGGGCTGCGGTGCGCCGGCAGCCTGCAGAAAGTCGGCTACCGCCTGAGCACGCTGGCGTGAGAGTACAACTCGTCCGCGCTCCGGTCCAACCGGAGCGCAGTGCCCCGCTATGACAAGCCGGATCTGCCCCGGCTCGTACGATGCTATTGTCTCGGCGATGCGCTGCAACTCGTCCTGCGCGGCAGTGGTCAGTTCAGCCCTGTCGGGCCTGAAGTAGATCGTCCACTGCTGTTCGCTGACCTGTGCTGCGGCAACCGCCGGCTGGGGCGGATCGCGCTGCTCGGCGGGTTCGGGGGTGCGCGGCGGCGGGGAGGCAGGCGCCGGCGGCGGCGCGGGCTCCTGCGCGGCCGGGTCAGGCGTTTCCGCTTCAGACAGCGCCGGGACCGTCTGAGCCGTGGGCGCCTCGCGACCGCGCAGCAACAGTGCCACGCCGAGCCCCGCCACAACCAGCAACAGCGCCGCGGCGGCCGTGGCGGCCCACGGGAACGGTCGCGGCGGCAGGTATTGCGAGACGTCGATTGTGCGCTTGACAACGGTCTGGCGCTCCACCTCGAGCCGCACAGCAAGCCTGCCGGAGCGTGAGATCAGCGTGTGAAGTTGAATGCTCGGTCGAGCGCGATTGAACCGGTTGAGATTGTCGATCTCGAAGCTGGCCAGCAGCTGCGGTGTTCCCTCGGCCACGCGAAACAGGCGAATGATCGCGCGGCGCTGGTTGGACGCGATGGTGGTCAGGTCCACCTCGCCTCGCGCGCCGCGCTCCAGCGCGGTTACCGCTACCAGCCGTGAGTGGTCAATCTCTACTGCAATTCGTTGTTGCGCCATCCGGTATCATTATGGTGTCAGGCGCAGCCGATTGCAAGGCGCAAGTCTCAATCCAGGTGGCACAATCCAGGTGGCTGGCTGCCTCCCGTACATCTTCAGCGCTTCTTGCGGCGGCGCTTCTTGCCCCGGGCCGACGGCGGCAGCACGCGTTGCATGGTGGCAACCTTGGGTTCGGCTTGTTTCATCCGCCGGAATACCAGCAGGCAGATCACGCCGGCTACAACCATCAGAAACGACAGGATCTGTCCGGTTGTGAAATTGAGCAACGAGACAAACAGCTCTGGTGGATTGGGCTGAGCTGAGAGCTGGATCGGAAATGCAAGCTCGGCATCGGGCTGGCGGGTGTATTCAGCCACAAAGCGCACAAACCCGTAGCCGATCATGTAGGCACCGATCATGAAGCCGCGAAACGGCTTGCGCGTGCGAAAGACAAACCAGAGCACGGCCCACAGCAGAATTCCTTCCAGGAACGCCTCGTAGAGCTGCGACGGATGGCGCGGCAGGTTGAGCAGCTGATCGGGGCTTGTGACCGGAATCCCCACTTTTTCAGCGATCTCAACCGCCCACGGCTCGGAAGCCGGAATGCGCCGCGCGTGCGGAAAGAGCATCCCCCATGGCCCGGCGGTGACTCGGCCGTACAGCTCGCCGTTGATGAAGTTGCCAAGCCGGCCAAAGGTATAACCAAGCGGAATGGCGGTCACCAGCATATCGCCCCAATCCAGAATGTCGATCTTCCTGGAGCGCAGATAGGCCACTACCCCTACTACCGCGCCAACCAGACCGCCGTGGTAGCTCATGCCCTGCAGGCCGGTGAAGTTCATGTTCTCGTCAAACGGCCAGAAGATCAGCCACGGCCGGCGCAGATAGGAGCCGCTCGGCTCGTAGATCGTTGTGGCAAAGATGCGCGCTCCAATCAGCAACCCGATAATGGCCCAGAAGAACATGTTGATTACGTGGTCCTGGTTCACGTCCAGCTTGCGCTGACGTACCTGGTACATAAACAGTATATAGGTAAGGCCAAATGCCGCCAGATACATCAGTCCGTACCAGCGCAGCGGCAGTCCGGGAATGATTACCGGCGAGAGCCACTGTGGGTACTGCATATAGAGAGAAAACATAGCGCTCCTCGTTTGTCTGTCCGCCCGCCTCAGGCGTCTGCCTTGCGGCGAGCGGCGGCCTCGTCGATCGGTTGCTCGATCACACGGCCGGTTGTCTCGTCGAAGCGGAAAATGACGTTCTTGCGCTCCGAGCTGATGTCAATTTTACGGCCGTGGCTCTCGAGTGTCACCCCCGGGTGCACGGTTCCCCTCACGGCTATGGTTGCTTCGTGGTGCTCCTCAAAGCGCTCTCGTAGTGTGAACAGGCGCAGGCTGCGCTTCTCTATTGTTTTCAGCAGCAGCTTTTTCTCGCGGCGCAGCTCTTCTATCGCTTGTGAGTTCAAATCGTCCTTGCGCATGCTCAGATCAACCGCGCCAATTCGCTGTTTGATCGTCTCGATCTGCTTCTCTTCTTTCTCGATCTGGTCGGCAATCAGGTAGTCCTGGCCGAACGAGACCGACGTGCGCAGACCGTTGGGGGAGCCGAGATTGGGGGTTGCCACGCCGTGGCGCGCCCGCACGGTACCTCCGACTATGCCGCCCCTGTCTTTCTGCACTACCACACGGCCGTTGGTCTTGATTGTGCAGTGCAGCGCGCCGCTGTTGACCGTAACATCGCCAACCGACAGCAGCGCGGCCTGCTCGGCAAAGCCGGTGCCGATTACGCTCTTGGATCGCAGGACGCCTTTGCCGGCGCCCTTCACGCCCTGGCGCACCAGGATCCTGCCGTCGGCGGACAACAGACTCGCCTCAACGGTCTCGCCAACGGTTATGTCGCCGCCGGCAATCACCACAAAGCCGCTGCCGACCGATCCGCTGATGCTGACCGACCCGGGGAAGCGGATGTTGCCGCTGGACAGGTCAACGTCCCCGTTTACGCTGTACTCTACGCGGACCTCGAGCCGGTTGCCTTCGTAGATGAAATCACCCTCGCGCTCGGCAACCAGCAGCACCGACCCGTCCTGCTGCTCATCACGGCGCACAAACGCGCCGATCTGAGGCAGAGCGTTGGGCCTGTTGACCGGCGGTACAGCGGCTCCGCTTACATCGGTTCCGGGCCTGGCCTGCGCCGGTTGGGGCAAAATGCGCGCTAACGGTGTCTCGCCAGTCACGGTGCGTATCTTCTGCTGGTTGCGGTAATCCGCGCTGCCGTCGTCGCGGATCGTCACTGCGCTCTGGCTGACCGGCTGCACCAGCAGTTCAAAGGTCTGCTCGGAAGGATTCTCAGCCGGCGTGCCCTCGGCCACCAGCAGGTTGCTGATCCGTTCGCCGTCCATCGCCGAGCGCACGGCAGCTTTCAGAACATCGGGCTTGAGACCGTGACGCACGTTGTGATGTTCCAACGCTTCGTTGACCGCGGCCTCGTCGATCCGCCTGCCGCTACCGACTCCGTCGCAAAGCGAGAGGTAGGCCTTCATGCGGTCCTGGGTAACCGTTACACCGATCTCGGCGTTCCGGTGCGGGCGTACGCGCAGCATCGTCACGCCGTTGATCTCACCGCGGTCCAGCACACCGTCAATCCGGGAGATCACCACCGTTCCGGTCTGCGTGAGGTTGTCTAACAGCTTGATCGGTGGCTCGGGAGCCGCGGCGCCCTTGATAGCCTTGCCGAAGACGTCGGTACCCGCCGAACCTTCCACCGCCGGTGGGATAGTTACCAGCCGCTGCTCGCGGTCAACCAGCGCCATTTGGGTCACCGCGTCGATCGGGAACTCGTCCAGCGAGGTAACGCCTTCCAGCGCGCGCGGGTCCTCTTTTGCGCTGCGCACGAGGTCACGCTGCTGCGTCTCTGCCAGCGGCCGGAACGAGAACTCCGGCTCGCGCGGCGGCCCCTCGCCGGCAGCGGTGCCCTCGGCCAGAACGTAGCCGATCAAGTCGGTTTCGCTGGAACGGTAGAACGCCAGGATATCCTGCTGGATGCGCTTCTGGTCAAGCCGCGCCAGCCCGTGCGAACCAATCGCGTGGCCAACTTCCTTCAGCACCAGCGGCTTGCCCCTGCCCTTGCCTTTGCTCAGGTTTATCACGGCGGTCAGCCGGTCATCGGATATCTGAACATCAAAACTGGCGTCGCGGCTGGCGGTCATCGGTATTCGCTCGGTAGAGCGCCGCTCGGCGGCGTCGGACAGCTGCCGCGCAAGCTCGTCGGCAGCAATCAGCTGGTCCGATTCGAAACCCAGCTCCACGGCCTGCTGCAACAGCTCAGAGGCATCCGGCAGTGGCGCCGTTGCGCTGCCGGGCGTGAAATGCGCAAAGCAGGTCGCCTGGTCATCAGAGAGCGTCACCTCGCAGCCGTGCGGAGCGTAGTCAACAATATCCGCCCAGTTCGATCCCACGCGCAGGAACCCGCTGGTGGTTGCCACAAGCTCCTCGCCGCGGCGCTGGACCCCGTTACCGCAGTAGAACAGCGGGTCCGCCACCGCCTTGGGATGAACCACCATTCCGTAGACGTTGCGTCCCGGAGTGCCGCTTCTCTGCGGTTGGACGCGTCCGATGCGCTGCTCGGCTTCCACGTAAGCGGTCTGTTGCAGCGCAGGATCAACGTAGACACGTTCGGGATAGGTTTCGGTTTCGGTTACCACTACGCGCGTCTGTTTTGGGCGCCCGAACGGGAGTTTGGGTTTTATTGTCTGGATCTTCTGGCGTTGGATCTTTCTGGTCCGCTTGACGATGATTTCCGGATTGCCGGCGTCGGCCAGCACTCGCTCGGCCTCGTCGGCCAGCGCGCCGGGAATCGCAATATCGCCGAACTCGGCTCGCTCCGGTGTCCCGGCCTCGGCGGGCAGTCCCTCAGCGGCCACAATGGTGAACTCTGTCTCGCCGTTCTTGACCGCTTCTTCAATTCGCCGCTGTAGTGTGTCTGTTCCCAGCGGGTTGGCAACACCCTTGCGCTTCAGCAGCGTGCTGATGGAGTCGGCCGACAACGGTTGCCCCTCGGAGTGTAGTGCTATATGAAGTGTTGCGCTGATCGCCTGCGGGTCCACCCGCAGGCCGACGCTCCCGGTTATCTGTTCTTCTGGTCTAGCCATAGTTGTTGATTACGTAGTATAGCCCTGCTGCATCGCGTGCACCAGCTTTGTCTTGTAGAGGGTATTCTGCTTGCGCAGATGGCTGATCTCGATCTGCTGGCTCTTGATGGTTTCCACCAGGTCTCCAGTTGAAAGCGCTCCGCTGTTCAGCAGGTCCTGAACGTAGTCCATCTTGTTCTCGAAGTCCGCTTCGGCCTCCATCCCGGCCTCCTGGTAACCGGCGTCTATCCGGGGCCACGCCGCGGGGTCATCCTCGGCATCCAGTTGACTCATCTTCTCGGCTATCCGCCCGATTGCCTGCGACAACACCGCCTGCGGCTTGTAGACAAAAACCGGTAATCCCGAGGAGAGCGCCACATCCTGGATGTCGTCGCGATAGATGATTCCCAGGTGTTCGAGATCGATGCCGAGGTACTGCTCGCACGAACGGCGCAGCCGGTTGGCCTTATCGGCGTCTTTGGGATCCTCGAGCATGTTCAGAATCAGCCGCGGCCGAAAGCCCTGCAGGCGCTCTTGAAGCACGGCGTAGTTTTTCGGGTCGGCTTTCTCGATACGCTCCAGCAGCTGGGGAATATAGACCCGCTGGAACGATTCCTTCTGCTTACGCAATGAGGCCAGGTACTCACCGCCCGGGCTCTTGCGCGGAAACGAGGTATGGATCAAGCGGAAGACCAGGTTCTTGAGAAACAGATACGCGTTGACCGTAGCTGTGGGGGTGGGGGTAGTCACCACAATGCCGCGCCCGGAAATCAGAAAGAAGTCAAGTACGTTGAAGTGGGTGCCGGCTCCCAGGTCCAGGATCAGAAAATCAGCCTCGAGCTTGCCGAGGCGCCGGATAAGCATGTTCTTCTGCGAAACCGCAAGATTGGCAATCCCGGGGATCTCGGCATCTCCGGCGATAAAGCGCAGACCGTGGTACTCGGTTTCAATGATCGACTCTTCGAAGGGCTTGCGCGAATCATTGAGCCACGTTCCGATGCCCTGCACCGCGTTGCGCACGCCGAGAATCAGGTGCAGGTTGGAGCCGCCGAGATCAAGATCGGCAAGTATGACCCGTTTACCCTCGCGGCAGAGCGCCAGGGCCAGATTGGCGGCTATCAGCGACTTGCCGACACCGCCCTTGCCTCCTGCAATCGGCACGATTCGCATGAACGCCTCACTCCTTTGCGCTGATGCGATATGATAGCAGGAAGACAAACAAAATGGAATCGACGCCAAGGATGACGATCGGGGTTGCCGCGCGAATGACGTTGGTCAGCGACAATCCGATGTCGGCGGTCGGCGGGACACCGATTACAATAGCCAGAATTGCCGGCGCGAAGGATAGCAGCTTTCCCAGGCGGATCAGCGGCAGATAGGCGCGATAGCGAGCAGGGAAAAACCCCAGCATCACCATCGCCGCCGCCAGTACCAGCTGACCCGAGCCAAACCAGAGAGCAACTACACTGTACACGGCTGCGGTGGGGGCCCCTGGCCGTACGGTCAGGATTGCAAAAATTGCGGCAAAGCGCACAACTTCCCACGCGGCGCAGACGACAAAGAACAGTTTCTCGCGTATCACGTGTCTGCAGCGAGTGTACGGGCGAAAGTTTTGCTGCGTCAATAGAAACTTGGGATCAATCGCAGTATATTCAAAGTGCGGTAGCAGGAAAGTGGAGTTAAGTATGAATGATATAAGAAAGCAACGACGATCTCGCGAGCGGTTCGTCTGGATAGGAATTACCACGGCACTCGTGGGTCTGCTGTTTATTGTACTGCTCCCGACCGACGTCTTTGCACAGGCCGGAGCGCAGAACCAGCGGGCCGAGAGTGAACGTGCGCTGGAGATGTTCTCGCAGGTGTTCCGCTTTGTACAGGACAACTACGTGGACGAGGTCGAAGCCGAAGAGCTGATCCAGGGCGCACTAGACGGCCTGTTCAAGAGCCTCGGTGACCCGCACTCCAAGTATCTCAGTGCCGAGGAAATGCGTGGACTCAGCGACACAACCTCCGGTCAGTTTGGCGGGGTCGGCATGTATATCTCCAAGCAACCCGATACCGGTAACGGTACGCCGGCCTACGTTGAGGTGGTATCTCCGATCGAGGGCACTCCGGCGTACTTTGCCGGCGTGCAGTCCGGCGATCTCATCGTTCGTATCGAGGGCGAGAGCACCGCTCCGCTCTCTATTGACGAGGTGCTCAACCGGCTGCGCGGCCGCCCCGGCAGCGAGGTCAACATAACGCTGCGCCGCGGACGGGCACACGAGTTCGACGTTGACCTGGTACGCGATGTCATCCAGGTCCCCACGGTGCGCCGCGAGATGATCGACGATGACATCGGCTTCATGCGAATCATCCAGTTCACGCCCTATACTGATGACCGCGTGCGCGAAGCCATCGAGGATTTTGCGGAGTCCGGCTACAGCTCGCTGATTATCGATCTGCGCCGTAATCCCGGCGGGCTGCTCGCAGGTGTTGTAGACACCGCCGACCTGTTTCTCGACGGCGGACTGGTGGTTGGTACCCGTGGACGCAGCCCGCGCGAGAACGAAGAGTTCCGCGCATCCTCAGGCACCGCTATTTCCGACAACATTCCAATTGTAGTGCTGATAGACGGTGGCTCAGCATCGGCGGCCGAAATCCTCGCTGGAGCACTCAAGGACCGTGACCGCGCCTTTCTGATTGGTGAGACCACCTACGGCAAAGGCAGCGTTCAGCAGGTGCGCAGGATTGGTGACGGCGGCTTCCGGCTGACCATGTCGCGCTACTACACACCGTCGGGGACGTACATCGACAAAGCCGGAATTTCGCCCGACAAAGTTGTGCGCGAAGACCAACTGAGCGATGAAGAGCTCGATGCGCTGGCAACGCTGCGCAATCAACGCCGCATTGCGCAGTTTGTCGAGCAGAATCCCTCACCTTCGTCGGCCGCCATTGACTCGTTTCTGCAGCAGCTCGAGCAGGACGGCCTGCAACTGCGTGAGTCGGTGGTCCGGCGCATGATCCGCGACGAGGTCAACCGGATGGACGGAGTTACGCAGGTTTACGACCTGGAGTACGACACCGCGCTGCAGGAAGCGGTGCGCATGCTACGGGGCAACGAGATCGTTACCCCGTAGTCCGCCGGCGATGCGCCACTTCGTGCTGCCGGCCGAGTACACCGCCTTCGGCCGACACACCCTTTCTGGACAGAGCTTTCACTACCTGTGTCGCGTACGCCGCTACGCCGAGGGAGAGGCCTTTGACGCTACCGACGGCCGCGGCGGCGTATACCGCTGCAGCGTGCTGGAACGTACAGACAACAGCTGTACGATCGAGGTGGCCGCGGCTTCTGCCGGCCGCACTGCAGCCGGTGACGCGCGCGCTTTGCAGCAGAGTGTATCGATCACACTCTTCCAGGCGCTGCCCAAGGGCAGGAAGCTCGAGCAGATCATCCGCCAGACCTCCGAGACCGGCGTAGCGCGCATTGTGCCGTTCAGCAGCCGTTTCTGCGTTGCGGAGGCGGTCAGCGGGCAGCGGCTGCATGCCAAGCTCCAGCGCTGGCGTTCGATCGCGCGTCAGGCGGTGCAGCAGTGCGGCAGCACATTGGCGCCTGTCATAGAAGCGCCGATCGAACTCGAGCAGATCCCGGTGGTTGACGACTCGTTCGATCTCGGATTGCTGTTTCACCAGCAGCCGCTTGCACAGCAGACCCTTCACGGGTATCTTGAGCGCGGTCCCCAACGCGTTGCAATCGTGATTGGAGCTGAGGGTGGACTGGCCGATGAAGAGATCGATTTCTTGTGTCGTGACCGCGGCTTTCTGCCTGCACACCTCGGACCAACAGTGCTTCGCTGCGAGACCGCGGCGCTGTACGCGGTTGCCGCGGTGCAGACCATATTGAGGGAGATCGAAATTGAGGGAGATTGAGTCTTGGAGCAGAAGATAGCCAACGTGGTCCGCACCGACGTCCTGGGAATCGCCGTTGACGTCATCAAGCCGGAGGATCTTCCTGCGGTTATCGCTGCTCTGCTCGCCCAACCCCAACGGCATCAGGTTGTTTTTCTGCGCACATGGGACCTGATCCGTGCACGGCACAATCGCTCATTTCGCCTCATGCTGCGCAACGCGGCGCTGGTGATTCCGGTCTCCAAAGGTATTCAGCGCGGCGCGCGCTTTCTGCAACGCCGCGAACCGGTTCGCTACCATCCGTTCGATTTTGTGATTCGCATGCTCAACGTGGTAGAAGAAAAACGTGCCTCGCTCTACATCCTGGGACTCAAGCGCCGCGACATTCTGCTGGTGGAAAACAACATCCGCCGTACATTTCCCGGTATTGCACTTGTGGGCCGCTACAACGGCTACTACTCATCGGGCGTTGAACCCGATATTGTGCTGGCAATCAAGAAAGCCGCTCCCTCGGTGCTACTGGTGGGGCCCGGTGTCCCCGGTCGCGACCGCTGGATTACCAGTAAGCAGCAGGAGTTTCATCCGGGAATTTATCTTTGGTCCGGAGAAGTCCTGGAAATCCTGGCTGACCGCCGCCAGCGCCCTGCGCGCAGGGCATTTGAACGCGGCACCGATACCCTGCCCGACGCCTTCAAACGGCCGTGGCGCGTGCTGCGGCTATTCGGCTACCTCTGGTACGGGGTGCTCCTGCTGGTCTATCGAGCGCTGAAGAGGTAGACATTACTGTTACGAAGCTTGTGAAGCTTGCCGGGTACGATCGGGTCACGAGTGTGTTTACAGTCACGATTGGTGCAGCAGGTGT
>REDW01000022.1 GCA_007693325.1 Spirochaetaceae bacterium | reverse complement strand
CAACGCCGAAGTACTTGTCTCCCTTGCCGAACTGCACCACCGCGGTCTCTTCATCGGGGTTATTCATGAAATTGACAAAACGCTTGAGGATGTTGGGGTCAAACTCCAGCGTGTTCTTGATTGTCTGGCGGTACTTGTCGTTGTCCTGGTCCTTGAGCATGTGCATGAAGGCGCTGTTGTAGACGCGATGCATGCCGAGGGTGCGCACGAAGTAGCTCTCCATCATCCAGAACGCTTCGGCCAGCAGCAGCGTGTCGGGAACCTCCTCGGCCACGCGGTCCACTACCTCGCGCCAGAACTCCTGCGGCATCGCCTGGTCGAATTCCTCGCTGGTCATGCCGTGCTCGGCGCGCGAGGCAATATCGCCGCCGGAGCCGGGCTCCGGGTACCACAGCCGTTGCACGTGCTTCTTGGCCAGCGTCATGGCGGCATCGAAGCGGATGATAGGGAAGTTGCGCGCCACGTGCAGGATGGTCTGGATGACCGCCTCGCGCGTTTCAGGGTTGAGAAAGTCCAGCTGCGCGGTGTCGTTCCACGGCATGCTGGTGCCGTCGTTGCCGTGGTAGATGAAGCGCTGGCGGCCGGAGTCAAAGTCGACGCGCTTGAAGACCACCGCGGCGTCGCTCTTGTCGTAGTAGTGGTCTTCCAGATAGATGCCGACCCCGTCCACCGGGGAGTGGTTCTCTCCGTTGAACGTATAGGAGGGAAACGGCGAGTGCGGCAGCTGGACAAACCAGTCAGGGTGCTCTATCACCCAGGGCGAATCAATACCGGTGTGATTGGGTACCATGTCGCTGGCGAGGCGGATACCGCGCGTGTTGCAGCGCGCGCGCAGGTTTTCGAGCGCCGGCCAGCCGCCGATATCTTCTGCCACCTCGTACTCCAGCAGCGAATAGGCCGACGCCTCGGCGTCCGGATTGCCGCACATCTGCTTGATCTTCTTTGAAGCGCGGCTGCGGCGCCAGATGCCGATCAGCCACAGGGCGTTGAAGCCGGCGGCGGCGAGCTGGTCGAGCTCCTGGTCTGGAATCTGGTCCAGGGTTGTGATCTGGCGCTGGTACTCCGCGGAGAGCTGATCGAGCCACACCAGCGCGCTCTTGGCGAGCATCACCACGTTGGGCATCCATTCGCGGTCAGGGCTGAAGCGCTCGTACTCGAGCATGCCCACGCCGCCGGGGCGCCGGCTGCCGAACTGCATGACCTCGGCCGGCCCGGGAGCGCCAAAATGGGCCTTGCGCTCTTCTGCAATCAGGTCGAGGCTGCGCAGCAGCCGGAAGAGGTACTTGCCGATCCACGAACTCCAGCGGCGGCGAATGTAGCTCAGCTGTTCATCGAGCGAATCCGGGTGGGCCTTGATCGGTGCCAGCAGGGTCTCGATCAGCGTCAGGTTCTCGGGCCCGAAGGCCGGCTTGTCGGCAAAGAAATCCTGCAGCCCCTCGATCAGCGTGGTGTAGGCGGTGTCCGCGGCCAGGCTGCGGTCCGCAAACAGCTCGGCGTAGGCTGAGCAGGCGGGATTCTGGTTCTCGATCCAGAGGATGATCAGTTCCTCCAGCGCGATGTCGCGGCCGCGGACACCATCGTGCACGGCATCGAGGTAGGCCCGGCAGCTGGTCTCTCCCTGATAGACCTCGCGCGGTGGAAACGCGTTGCAGAAGTGCTCCAGGGTGCGGTCGATCTCCTGCTCGCCGACCTGCTCGGCCAGAAACTGGCGCGCCTCGGCCATCAGGTCCTCGCCAAACTGTTCCAGGTAGGAGGCGATCACGTGATGCATGATCTCGTCTATCAGGCCCATGGCGTTGATGTCCCCGGCGCGCGCGGCCTGACCGGGGTGGTGCACCAGGTCGCGGGTGTCGTTGATGGCCTGGGCAAACAGCCGCGCGGCGTGGAAGTCGGCAAAGAGCACGTTGCCGCGCAGACTGAACAGCGATTGCTGGAACTGATAGGTGTCGCGCGCGGTTCTGGCTACGTGAAACTCGCGCTGGCCGCTGCGCGCGGGCAACGGATGCGCAGCCGTGAGACGGAGGAATGTGGCGGGTGCGCTATTTGAGGTCATGGTTGGCTCCTTGTGGTGCGTGCGGCAATCAGCGTCTGTAGCCCGCTGTTTGTCTGACCGCGTTCTAGCAGCTGCTCCAGAGGTGCCGGCATGCGGTAGGTCCAGTTGACGTCATTGAAGGTGCCGGGCACGTTGACGCGTTCTTCCTGCGCGACGGTCAGCCTTAACTGCGGATCAACGGCAAACAGGTCCTGTATCTGAAACATGCAGATACGCGAACTGGTTTGAAGCAGCGCTTCGATGAAGCGCCACGCGGTCTGCGGTGTGTAGTGCGGCTCCAGCGGCTGGCTGATGCGGTGCGCGGCCAGGACTGCGGCGCGCTCCTGATCGTTGACTTCGGTTTCCCACCACTGGCGCAGCGTAGTGGTGTCGTGAACCGACGGGGCACAGACGGTTGCCTCGGGGAATTGGTCCAGCGGAAGGTAGTTGACCCCGTCCGGCCGCGTCCAGCGCGGCAGACGCAGGCCCAGAATGCCGAGGTCCTGCAGGGTAGCCGGTACGCAGTCGGGGATCACGCCGAGGTCCTCGGCGCACGCCAGCATCGGCGTAGTGTGGTTCATGAAGGCCAGCAGCGCGCGGCCGTGCTTCTCCCAGACTATCTCGGCGGCGTCATTGGATTGCTGCACCAGCCGCTCGAAGCGGCGCTGCTCCTGCTGCGAGAGCTCAGCGTAGCGCGAGCAATCGCGAAACAGCCACGACGGCGCAAAGCTGTCGTCATCAACGCGCAACAGGGCGCGGTCACGGTACCAGTCCAGCAGCGTCTGCGCGTCCGCGTCAGCAAGCCCGGCGCCGGCGATGCTCTTCTCGCCGGCTACGCCGTCTGCAAAGATGAACAGATCCTGGTCTTCGACCCGCTGCAAGAAGCGGCCGGTGATTTCATCGGTCCGCTCAGCGAAGGCGGCGCGAACGGCGTCTCCGCGGATGTGGGGCTCGCACAGCCAGCGGATGCGTCCGTCGTTGAACTCTACGCTGTGAAGCCGACTGCGCGTGATGTAGTGCGAGGGACAGAAGTAGCCGAGTGTACCCGAGAAGTGCACCGCCGGGATGGCCCAGATGCGAAAGAATCCCAGCACGTGGTCGATGCGGAAGGCGTGGTAGAACTTGTCGGCCTGCAGCAGCCGGCGCTTCCACCAGTCGTAGTCGCTGCCGGCCAGGTGATCCCAGTTGTAGATCGGGAAATCCCAGTTCTGGCCCAGCTCGCTGAACATGTCCGGCGGCGCACCGGCGCGAAAATCCGGGTTGAAGATGTCGCGGTGCGCCCAGGCGTCGGCGCTGTCTTCATTCATCAGAATGGGCAGGTCACCCTTGAGCGCCACGCCGGCGCTATCCAGCGCCAGCGCCGCGTTGCGCAGCTGCTGCTCGAGACGCATCTGCAGCCAGGCGTGGTAGAGGCACGTACCGTCATCGAAGCCCTGCTGCCAGCGCTGATCGATCTGTTGCAGCGTGGGGTCGCGCAGCTGCTCCCAGTGGTGCCACGAGCGGTTGTGGTTCTGCTGTTTGAGGCTGCAGAACACCGCGTAGGGTCTGATCCAGGGGTTATTGTCGATCCACTGCTGCAGCTCGGGCAGGGCGCGGATTTCCCGGCTGCGCTGTTGGAACGCTGCCTGCAGTATGCGCTGCTTCTCATCGAGTACCTGGCCGTACTGCAGCGGGCCCGGCGGGGCAAAGCGCTGCAGCAGCTGCTGCACCTGGTCCAGCAGACCGGCGGAGCGGACCTCGGGCAGGTCCTGCAGCCGGACATAGATAGGATGCAGCGCAAAAGCGCTCAGTGCGCTGTAGGGCGAGGACTGGGTGCCGGTGTCATTGACCGGCAGAATCTGAATAATCTGGGCGCCGATGCGGCTGCACCACTGCGCCAGCAGTGGCAGGTCGGCGAACTCGCCGATGCCGATTCCGCTGCCGGAGCGCAGCGCCGAGACCGGTACCAGGACACCCGTGAGCTTGTGTTCAAACTGCGGAAACTTCATACAGGCAACCTCGTTATGCTACGGGATTGACGGAGAAAGCGCAACGGAAAGCTAACGGAAAGCTAACGGAAAAATGTGGTCAGAGATCCTTCATGGCGTCGCGGATGCGTGCCGCTTCTTCGTAGTTCTCTTCTTCGATTGCCTTCTCGAGCTCTTCCTGCAGCCGCCCCATTTCCAGATCTCCGGTGGTTGGACCGTCGGATCCGCCGGTCTCATCTTCGGTGATCAGGTTGATGGCAACCCCGGCTTCATCTACCACGGTCTCTGCGATGAACAGCGGGCAGCGCAGGCGCGCGGCCAGCCCGAGTGCATCCGAGGGCCGTGAGTCGATCGAGAGCTTCTTCATACCCTGCTTCATCAGGATACGCGCGTAGAAGGTGCCGTCTTTCAGATCGGTAATCTCAACTCTCTCGACCGCGACGTTGATCTTCTCCATAACCGAAATGAACAGATCGTGCGTGAGCGGCCGCGGCATCGGCACGTTGCCGAGCCCGATCAGGATCGATTGTGCCTCGAGCTGTCCGATGAAAATCGGAACCGCCCGCTCACTGCCGAGAGGTTTGACCAGCACCGCGTTTCCTTTATCCGTACGGGCAACGGTCCAAATCTCCGCTTCTACCAACATGCCTCCAATATACTACAAATCGGCCGCAAATTGAACGCCATTGCGCATAATCGTGAGCCCTGTGGGCTCGGAATGCTGGCCGCGGGTCCATTGCGGGTGCTGCAACCGGCTGCAGTACGCCTCCGGATGCGGCATCAGCCCCAGCACGCGGCCGGTTGGATCGCAAATGCCGGCTACATCATCCTCGGAGCCGTTGGGATTGCAGCCGCGGTAGCGCAGCGCCACGCAGCCGGCGGCCTGCAGCTGCTCGCGGACGGCCTGGTTGGCAAAGACAAAGCGGCCCTCGCCGTGGCGCACCGGCAGTTCAATCTCCTCGATGCCGCGCAGCCAGGCCGAACAGGCGTTGTGATCGACGCGGCAGCTGACCCAGCCGTTGAAAAAGCGCCCCGAGTGGTTGTGAATCAGCGACACCTGCGGCGTCCAGCGCCCGTCCAGGTTGGGCAGCATGCCGGCTTTGACCAGCACCTGGAACCCGTTGCAGATGCCGATAACCAGTCCGCCGCGCTGGACCAGCGCCTGCAGCGCCGGGCGCAGCCCGGCGCGCACCATTGTAGCCAGCACCTTGCCCGATCCGAGGTGGTCACCAAAGGAAAACCCACCGGGAAACCCGACAATACGGCAGGCATCGAGCAGCTGCGGCCGCCTGACCACGTCCGCGATGTGCACGATATCAACCCGGGCGCCGGCGCAGCCGAGGGCGTGCGCCAGTTCGACCTCGGCATTGATGCCGTAACCGGAGAATACCAGCGCCGGTGGTGCTGCGCGCGTCATGAGAGTTCTCCGTTCAGCCGGGTGAAGGCGCTGTGAACCTCGTCCAGAGTGATCTGCAGCTGCAGCGCGCTACCGTTGTAGATTTGCAGCGTTCTGCCTGCGCTGACCCGGCCCAGCTCCAGGCAGACGTGCCCGGCCAGCGCCGCTTCAAAGGCGGCGCGCTGCTGCGGCGCAACGCTGACCAGAAAGCGAGAGGCTGACTCGCAGAACAGGGC
>REDW01000024.1 GCA_007693325.1 Spirochaetaceae bacterium | reverse complement strand
CCGCGCAGCGCCTGCGCCGTCACCAGCCCCACAACGGTGAACACCGCCGCAGTCTGCAGAACGTAGGCCAGGACCTCGCCCCTAGAGCGCTGCGCCGATAGAGACAGCCGTTCGCGGCGCAGCCGGGCGCGGCTGGCCGCGGAACGCTGCGCCAGCAGCGGACTGAGCCCGAACAAGCGCAGCTCCTTGGCGTGCGATTTGCCGGTCAACAGCCAGTTCAGGTAGAGCACGCTGCGCTCGGCCGCGGTGTGCGCCATGCTCCAGCGGAACTGCCGCCGTGAGGCCACCGACCGCACAATGCCAAGCGGCCCGGAGGCCGCCACCAGCACCAGAACGGTATACCAGGGCAGCACGTAGATCATCAGCCCAATGATGCCCGCCAGCGATATTGATGTACGCAGCAGTACCATTATGTTGTCAACCACCGCGGCCGGCCGGTAGGGTGCTTCCTCCTGGGCCCGGTGCAGTTTGTCGAAGAAGCCGGGGCGATCGTAGTACTCGAGGTCGACCTCAAGAGACTTGCGGTGAATCAGGGACTGAACATAGTCGCTCAGGCTGTGCGCCTGAGCTTCTCCCGCATAGGCGGCTGCCGCACGCAGCGCCATTGTTATCATGGTAGCTGCGCCCGCGGCGCCGACCAGAGTGAGCACGTAGGAGCGCTGCATACCATCGGCAATTGCGTTGACGATGCTGCGTACCAGGTAGAGCGGTACCAGCGGCATGACCGCCTGCAACGCTACCACTATCGCGGACACAATCATCAGCCGCGGCGCGCTCTGCCAGACAAGACGCACCGCGGGCATCAGGTGCAGCGCGGCATTCTTCTGCCTGAGTGTGTTCATCGTAGCGCCGTCCCGCAGCAGTCCGCAACAAGCGCATCGCGCACGAGCGGCAGATGCTCGTAACCGTCCGCAAACGTCAGGCGCTTCAACGGTACCGAGCGGACGATGTCTGCCAGCCGCTTGAGCCTATCAGCACCGAGGCCGGCGGCGGCTACCAATTCCGCCAGGAAAGAGTGCCGCACCAGCAGCAGCAACGCCTCGGCGGAACCCAGTGGTTCGACACTGGCCGGAACCTCGGCTGCGGCCGTCCGATTAAGCGTATAGATGCGCTGCACCGGAAACGATCCGCAGGCAACTGAGCCGAGATCGGCTGCAGCTACGCTGAGCTTGGCAAACTCCGGGTGGACGCGCCGCCGACCCCTGGCGCTTCCAACGAAGAAGCGAGCCTGCTCCGGTGACAGTTTTATCTGTGCGTAGCCGCTGCGGCATGAAACCCCCCGCTTGTCGTATTCAAGCACCGAGATATCATCGGCCACCAATGGCAGTCCGGCCTGCACTAATGTGGCCACAAGAGTGCTCTTCCCGCAACCGGCATCGCCCACCAACAGTGCCACTCGCCCGCCTATCTGCACCGCCCCGGCGTGGATTGCAACGGCACTGCGCCGCTCCAGATAGTAGGTCAGAACATAACCGAGCAGCCAGATGTCCAGCATGTGTTGATACTGCGTGCTCGTCAGAGTGCACACCACCTCCTCCGGCCGCAATTCAAAATCAGCGCAGCGCGGGAAACGCACAACCTCACGCGATCCCAGGCGGTACAGCTCAATTGAGCTCTCGCCGAAGCGGTTGGTAAGGGCGCTGGCGTAGGTCCGGGCGCCGTGCGGCAGATCGGGCAAGCGCTGGGAGCGTGCGCGTATCAGCCGCAGGTCCAGCGGCGTATCCGGCGAAGGTTCAACCAATGGCGTTTGCAAGCGGAAATCGGACTCAACACAGAGGTTGTAGATAACGTAGCGGTAGGTCTTCACGTCTATGCGGCCCCCTGGTTCAGCGGTCTGACAGTATACCAGTTTTCTGGAGCTCAGACATAAACAGATCGAAGTCGCGCCCCAGGACCGCCGGGTCCGCATCGTACTGCCGCAGCAGCAACGCACACGCCTGGTCACGGGTACGGCTCTGCAGCACGGCGCGCCACATATCGGCCGCGCTTCCGGCAAGCTGAAAGCACGGTACGGCAGCGGATGCTGCGTCGGGCATCCGTGCAACGGCAACTGCCTGATCCAGGTCGGCCCACAGCACGCGAGGCGCCGGACGCAAGAACCCGCCCGAGTGCGGCAGCAGCTGGAACCGCGGCCGCGGAGCGGGTGAACCGCACGAGTCACCAGCGGCATCCGGGCGCACAACGGGCCGCCGGTTCAGGCAGAGACTCGGCGGAACCACGTTCCAGCCCGTATCAACCTCTGCTGTGTCGGAGTTCCAGATTTTTGACTGCGGCTCGCTCCACGCAAAGGCGAGGTAGTCAAGTTGCCCCACCCAATAGCCGTTGCTTCCCATAACCTCGCTCCAGTGCTGATGCCAGCGCCGGTAGTCCGCGCCCTGGAAGTAGGGTGCCCGGTCCGGCATAGCCTCAGCAGCTATGCACGCCCGAACGCGCGATTCGCGTTGCTCGATGATGCGGCACAGGTCCGCGTTTGCAAACAAGGGACAAAACAGCACTTGTGAACAGGTTTCACGGCTGAGAAATTGCTGGAAACGCAGTCCGGACAGCGCGCAGTCATCAACAACCACCAGCGTGCCGCCGCTATCGACCGATCCTGGACCCACGATCTGCTCTGCCGAGAGATCGAGCGCATAGGCCAGCATTGACAGCACAATCAGCCCACCGCGCGGTATAGCGGTAAAACGAAAGCGTGCGATCTGCTCGGGCCCAAAGCGCTCGATGAGTCGTAGCGCCAGACGCCGGACCGCCTGTTCAGCCGCAGCGTAATCTATGTAGCGAAAGGATTGTATTGCGCGCTCGAGCTGACCCGCCAGTTCTCTCAAATGGTTGAGATCACGCGGCGAGAAGACGCCGAACACGGCGAGGACTGGATACGGGTCGGGGCGTGCCGCGAGAACAGCGTGCGGTATCGTCTGCCACAGTGGATTCTGCGTTATGGCCAAGCTCAGCGTTTCGAGCGCCGCGGGCACCTCTGATTGTTGAGTGAAACCGAGCAGTCTACCTGCTTCATGGCCACCCTCATACAGCAGCAGAGCATCCACGGAAACAACTCGCAACAGGAAACCCGCCGGACGGCAAACGCGAACCGCTCACTGCATTGCTCACCGGGCAGTCCGTATATGTTGCGATGCTACTTCTTCAGAAGTCCGGGAGCGTTCGCACTACCTTCGTAGCCTTGAGGCCCGATCTTGGTGTCGTTGCCTTCATTGGTGTAGCCGGCGCGGGTCATGTCCGACACAGTGCCCCAGCGCTTGAGCTGCGGAGCATCGTACGGCTTGCGAGCGGGATCACTACTTTTTTTCATAACCAAATCTCCTTGACCTATTCTTGAGCTCACACGACAAGTATATACCCTTTTTGCGGCAAAGTGTCTACGTAAAAATTCATGATTCTGCCATACTACTTTCTTATGCCACACTGCGCGGCGTTCTTCAACCAACCCTCCGTTACCAGTAGCGGCGCAGCCAGGTCTCCAGTGTCAGCGTGGACCACAGGTCAAAGATACGTTCCTCACCGCGCACAAACCTCTCAAAGCGCGCTCGCAGGGCGGTCTCATCAATGAAACCCAGCTCTGCGGCGCGGCTATCGGTCAACAGGTCAACCACGGTGCGGTAGGCTTGCTCACGCAGCGCGCGCTCATACAGCGGCCCCGGCGCTATCTTGGCAGCCAGCCGGATGGCCTGCACCGGCATAATGCCCTTCATCGCGCGGCGCGCCAACCGCTTGGGTTCTACCGCCCGGTGCAGCAGGTGCTGCGGAGCCGCAAGCACAAACTCGGCAATGCGCCGATCGCTCCACGGGTCGGCGTACGCGGTGCCAAACGCGGCGCAGGTCCGCTCGGTCCACACCGCCACACGTATCGCCAGCGGCGACAATACGTGCAGCAAGCGCCGTCGGCGCGCCGTAGACTGCGCGATAAGCGGCCGTATCAGATAGCGTTTGATGGTCGCAAAGCGCGGCAGCCCGGTGAGTTGTGACAGCCTGACCAGCTCGGCGCGTGCTGCGCCAAAACGCGCCGCCAGCAGCATTCCGGTCACGTCGGCTACATCACCGCCGCACATCAGGTCGCCGCGATCACCGTAGAACATAACCGTCACTCCGTCGGCCGCCGCCAGCGAAAGGGCCCGCTCGATGAATGCCTGATACATGCCGAAGAACGGATCATCCTGGTGCGGGCCGTGCTGCGGGTAGTCCACAAGCGGCCAGGTCTGCTCGGCCGGGATCTCGGTCACCGGGATGGCGTAGCGGTTTGCCACCCGGTAGACGTTTTCACGCTCGTCGCATTCTACCAGTTCATGGAACGCCCAGCTGTAGGCGCGCATGGCCGGCAGATCCTCGCCGCGCTCGCGCAGCCAGCCGGCCACCGACGCCAGTGACGCTGAATCCATGCCGCCGCTCAGGCTGACCCCCACCGGGGAGCGCGCTCGCAGACGGCAGCGCATGGCCTCCAGCAGCAGGTGACGCAGGTGTTCGGCGTAGTCCTGCTCCCCGCGGTAGCGGATGCGGTGCGCCGGATCGGGCCGCCAGAAGATTCGCGAGCTTGTGCGGCCCTCGGCGTCAAATACCACCTCCTCGGCCGGCCGGACTTCATCGATACCCTGGTAGAACACGATGCCCGGCGGTGTCTGCATGCCCGCCAGATGCCAGGCCACCGCCTGTTCACTCAACTGCCTGGGCACGCCGTCGGCGGCCAGGATCTGTTTCAGCTCGGTGGCAAACAGAATGCGGCGCGGCTCAACGCGGTAATAGAGGCTGCGCATGCCCATGGCGTCGCGCGCCAGGCGGAGCCGGCGGCTTCTGCCGTCCCACAGCGCGCAGGCAAAATCCCCCAGCAGGCGCTCGGGACCGCGGTCCGGGTACCGCAGCATCACCGCCAGCATCAGCTCGGCGTCCGACGGCGCAGCGTCCGGGCAATCGGCCCCGGCACACTCATCCCGGTTGTCCAGGCGTGCGTCGGCTGCAAAGACCACACGCCGCTCTGCAGCAACCAGATGCTGAGGATGCATATCCGCCTGCGGCAGCGTCTGCAGCAGAAGATGGGCCATGCCCACCGCTCCGTCAACCTGATAGCGGATGCCGTCGCGGCCGCGGTAGGCGGCGCGCTGCGCCATGCGCTCCAGCTCGGGGCGATCCACCGGCGCTCCGTCCAGATTGACAATGCCGCAGATCCCGCTCACCATCGGCCTCCGCGCCCGTCTCCGCGCCGGTCAATGGCGGATGCCTGCAGCTGCTGCTGCAGCTCCAGCGGTCGGAAGGAAGGCAGCTCCGGCAGCCAGCCGATACGCACCACGCCGTCCACCGCCACCCAGGCGTGCGCCAGCAGGCCCTGTCGGGGGTCCAGGCGCACGCCGATTGAAAACCGCGGTGCGTGGCCTGATCATGTTCGGCGACTTCTTGACCCTGGCCTGCGACCAGCTCATCAACCACGCCGCGAAGTTCTCCTGGATGTACGGCGATAAGGTGCGGGTGCCTCTCCTGGTGCGGGCCCCCATGGGCGGCCGGCGGGGCTACGGCCCCACCCACAGCCAGTGCCTGGAGAAGCACTTCCTGGGCGTGCCCGGCCTGGGCGTCGTCGCCCTGCATTCCCTGGGAGACCCCGGCGCCCTCTTGCGACAGGCCATCCTCTCCGAGGAAGACCCCCTGCTCTTTATCGAGAACAAGACCCTCTACTCCCGGCCCACCAGGCCCCTGGAGGGCGACCCGGGGGAGCAGCGGATC
>REDW01000081.1 GCA_007693325.1 Spirochaetaceae bacterium | reverse complement strand
CACGCAGAGGTGGGAGAGTAGGTCGTCGCCAGACTTTTTTTGTGCCCGGACCGCAACTGGACCTTAGCGTTGCGATTCCATTCGCGCCAGTTCGTCAACCTCAAACTGCGGCAGATCGCCCATTACGCCGGTCTGCGCGGTGTTCAGCACGCTGCCAATGTCGCACGCCGCTATGCCGGCCTCGGCAGACGCCTGCAGCAGAGCCGAGGCGGTCTGTGGGGCGGCAATCAGCAGCAGGCTTCCCGAACCGATCAACCCCAGCGGATCAAGGCCCAGCGCCGCGCAGATGGCGCGCGTCGGTTCGGCCAGCGGTATCTTTGCGCGCTCGATAGTCAGCTGCGCCCGCGCGGCAGCGGCCAGCTCGTGCAGCGCGGTTGCTATGCCGCCCTCGGTGACGTCGTGCAACAGACGCACACCGGCGTATTCGAGTGCCAGGCGCGCCTCGGGCACCACCGACAGCTTCTCTTCCCAGTGCAGCGCCTCAAGGATATGGTCTTCGGCAACGCCGCGCTTCAATAGCGTGTCACGCATTGTCGAGGCCAGGATCAGCGTTCCTTCTACCGCGGCGCTCTTGGTCATCAGGACGCGGTCAGCGCTTGCAACAACGTCGGTGTGGTCCGCCGCTTCGGCTTCAATGCGCAGAGAGCGTGAGTGGTAGCCGCGCAGCACATCGGCTGTGCAGGAGCCCAGCAGCATGCCCGAGAGCAGCGGGCGCGTGACCGCATCGGTAATCTCGGTATGGCCGCCGATCAGTGCGGCGCCAACCGCGCTGCACGCCGTATCCACTTGCTGCAGCAGGTCTCGTATGCAACGCAGCGTGGTCCGCGGCGGCAGCAGTGCGCTGCACAGGAACCAGCGCGGCAGTGCTCCGGAGCAGATCAGATCGTTGGCGTTGACCGTGACCAGGTGGCTGCCGGGCCGGGCGGTGGCAAAGGTTATCGGGTCGCTCTTGGCAACCACCAGCGCAGCGGGACCGGAAAACACGGCGGGATCAAACGCCGCAAAATCGCGGCCGACAGCTGCATCGATGATCACATCGGGGCGCTGCCGCGGACTCTGCAGTTCTTCAAGCAGTTGCCGCAGCAGCGGGTTAGCCAGTTTGCCGTTGGGCAGCGGTTTGTGTTGCGCCAGAATAGGCCGTAACTGCTCCAGGGTGTTGATCTCGTAGTCCGCTCCAGCTGCGTCGGCCCATTCGGGCCGAGTACCGTGGGTTATGAGGCAGGTCCAGCTGCCGGCATCGCGGCCGGCGGCGATATCGTAATAGTGATCGCCCACCATCAGCAGTTGCGCTGCGGCCACTCCCATTCGGTCGGCGGCAAAGTGGACCGACTGCGGGTCGGGCTTGACCGCTACCGGGTCGTCACGCGTGACTACGGTGTCGAAGCTGTGCGCTTCCAGTTGTGCAAAGTTCTTCAGCGAACGCTCAATCGAGTCACGGCTGTTGCGCGTCAGGACGGCAACTGCGTAGCCGGCGCCGCGCAACTCGCCGACCAGCTCTTCGGCTCCGTCTGCCGGCAGTGATGCTTCGGCGGCAATCCGCTCATTGTGCCTCAGCACATCCAGTGCTGCGCTGCGTTTTGATTCATCGCTGAGCGAGTCGATGAAGTCGAGGATAGTCGAGTCTGCTGGACAGCCCATGCTCTGTTTGATAGCGCGGAAGTCGATGCTTCCGGGACGGGTGAGGGTTGAGTCAAAATCAAACAAAACACCGGCAATAGTTGTCTCACGCACAATACGCCATTCTAACAGGTGAGCAGCCGGAGTGCAAAACCGCGTTCAAATCACTATACTGTAGTTGACAGAGAAGAGGTGGAATATGCAGCAGACCAGTTATATCATCGGCGCAGGGTTCTCGGCCCCTCTGGGATTGCCAACGCGGACCAATTTTCTGGAGCGGGCCAAGGACATGCTGTTTCGCTATCCCGAGCGCTACGAGCACCATCATTCGCTGATCAAGGAATTTGACCAGCTGGCCAAGGTCGGGGTGTACTGCACTACCGATCCGCTCGATATCGAGGAGGCGCTGGCAATCATCGAAATGCAGAACTTTGCCAAGGCGCGCCGCAGCAAGAAACCGTTTGTTGATCTGATACAGGATACCGTGGAGCACTACTCCAGAGCGCTGGAGAAGATCGAGGGCCCGGTGGAGGAAGAGTGGCTGACACACCCGTTTGGGCGTCATCGACGGATCAATCTCTACGGGGTATTTGCCGCGTCGCTGCTGAGCGTGCGGCTCGCTCAACGGGCGCACGCGGCTGACCGCCAGGAACCGGAGACCGAATTTGTTGCGGAAAAACTGCCGCTTCGCAGTCGCTACGCGGTCCTGTCGACAAACTACGACATGGTGCTGGAGCGCTTTGCCGAAGCGATGCGCCAGCACTATCGTTGCAGTGAAGAGATCCGTCTGCAGAGGCCGGTGCTGGATGAAGACGACAAGAACGGCGGCTCGCAGGGCGGTGTGCCGTTGGTCAAGCTGCACGGAAGCGTTGACGGTGATATCCTGCTGCCGGCTACCTGGGCGCGGTCCACGCACCGCAAGGCGGCGCAGATATGGGAACACGGCCTTGCGCTACTGTCCGAGTCCAATCATGTCAGAATTGTCGGGCACGCGCTGGGAGCCGGTGACGCTCATCTGCGCTACCTTATCAAATCCGCGGTGCTCGCCGCACCGCATATCAAGACCATCGATGTCATCTGCCTCGATCCGGACGGCAGCGTCAAACGCCGTTATCGCAGTTTCTTCACCTTTCGCAACTTCCGTTTTGCAAACGCCGATGTGCTGAGCTATCTCAAGTTCATCACCGAATGGTACGCCAAACGCAGCAACGACCCCAACACCTTGAGTACCGCGCAGTTTGAAGAGGCTCACGAGGAGTTCATGCTGCGCGCCGTGGAGGCTCCGGGACGATGAGAACTCGGCAACAGCGTGCCGTTGTTGCAATGAGCTGGTGCTCGATCATCGCCAATATTGTACTGTTTGGCTTCAAGTTCAGGGTGGGTACCGTCATAGGCTCGGTGGCAATTGTGGCTGACGCCTGGCACACCCTGTCGGACTCGCTTTCCTCTACGGTGGTATTGGCGGGCGTGCGTACGGCGCGCAAGCCGGCCGACAGCGAGCATCCGTTTGGGCACGGACGCGCCGAACTGATTGCCGCGGTAGTTGTAGGCGCATTCCTGGGTGCAGTGGGGTTCAACATCATCCTCGATTCGATAGCTCAACTGCGTGCCGCACAGGGAACGGTTTTTGGTAGCGCTGCCCTTGCAGTCTGTCTTGCTTCGGTGGCAGTCAAGGAATTGCTCGCGCAAGGGTCCTTTTTTGTGGCACGCAGGGCGGGCTCGCCGGCGATACGCGCCGACGGCTGGCATCACCGCAGCGACGCTGTCACATCGCTGCTGATCATCGTCGGGATTCTGTTTGGCGGCCGCTACTGGTGGATCGATAGTGTACTGGGGCTGGTGGTAGCGCTCTTTCTGTTGTATGCCGCGGTCAACGTCATTCGCGAGGGCGCAGCCCCGCTATTGGGAGAGACCCCCAGCCGGGCGTTCCTGGCGCAGATGCGTGAAATTGCGGCACGCACCAGCCCCAGGCTAGGCCAGGTGCACCACGTTCACATTCATCGCTATGGGGACCACACCGAACTCACCTGCCACGTGCGTATGGAAGGATCGCTCTCGGTTGAGAAGGCGCACGCCGTGGTTGACGACTACGAGAGCGCGCTGCGCGATGAACTCGATGTCGAACCAACGGTCCACGTGGACCCTTCCCGCGATCGCGAGAGCTGAGGCGCTCAGAACTCGAAGCTGAACGTGGCGCGCTCGAGCGGACGCTCGTCTGCGTCCAGCAGCTGGATGGTGATCAGCGCGCTGCCGAACTGCGGGAAGGCGCCGCGGAAGAGCAGTATACCGCTGTCGGTCTGCCGCGGCGCAACGCTGGTCTGATTGGCCAGCACGGTAGCGCGGATAGTGCGCTGACGTGTCATTGCCTGTGCGCCCGATATTCCCTGCTGTTGATCGCGATTCTGCCAGTACTGACCGTGCTGGAACCGGTTGACCGGGCGGGCGCTGCGTCCCCCGTAGCTCATTTCGATCTGGTTCAGCGCCAGCACTACCGGTTCAGCGCGGCTGCTGATCTGCAACTCAAAGGCGATGAAGCGCTCGCGAGAAAGCAGGCCGGCGGGCGCGATAAACAGGTTATTGCGCCTGCCGTAGTGCGCAATCAGTTCATCTTCGGCCAGGAAGCGTAGTTGTACATCAGCGTAATCGCCCCGGTATTGCTGCACAGGTTCATTCTGCAGCGCCAGCGCGGGCGTTCCGGCGCACGCACTCAGGAATAGAACCAGGGCTGCGATCCCAAGCAGTACGATCCGATGACAGGTTGTGTGGCGGCTGAACATGGGGCGGCATCCTCCTTGATCTGCTCACACTACGGCTCCTGTGCAGCGCTGTCAACTGTCCGCAATTGACAGCTGCGGGGGCTTTGCGCATACTCGTCGGACACAGGAGTGCACCCATGAACAAGACTATTTTGATAACCGGCGCCAGCACTGGTATCGGCGCCGCTGCAGCTCGCGATCTGGCACCTGGAAACACCGTTCTCATCCATTACAACCGGTCCGAGCAGACCGCCATGAGTGTCAAGGCCGATGTGGAATCAGCCGGTGGTCGTGGGCTGCTGTTTCAAGCCGACCTGGGCCATGAAGAGCAGTGCGCACGCCTGGTAACCGAGATCTGCGCGCATAGCGACACGCTGGACGTGTTGATCAACAATGCCGGCGGCCTGATCGAGCGCAGTCCGTTGAGTGACGGGCCAAACTGGCGCCTGATCGACGAGGTGTTCCGCGTTAACACATTTTCGGCCATGTACCTGACCTCCGCTCTGCTGCCGCTGCTGGAATCGGGAAGCGATCCGAACGTAATCAACATCACTTCTATCGCGATACGCACCGGTGCGCCAACGGCTACCATCTACGGCGCGTGCAAGGCTGCCCTGGACTCGTTTACCCGTGGCGCGGCGCGTGAACTGGCGCCACGCATCCGCGTCAACGCCGTGGCGCCGGGCGTCATCGAGACCCCGTTCCATCAGAAATACTCTACTCCAGAACGAGTTCAGGCGTTTATCGAAGCCACGCCGCTGAAACGCACCGGTAGCGCCGAGCAGATCGCGCACGCGATCCGGTTTCTGGTTGAAAACAGCTTTGTTAGCGGTGAAACAATCGATGTCAACGGCGGATTGTTCATGCGTTGAGCGTTCAGAGAGCTCGGGTGCGCATTTTGTTGCAATTTCGCCGAAGCTCTGCTAATGTGTGATACACACATAGATTGCACACTTCGATCACCGTAGAATTGCAGCCGAGGTTGCGGTGGCGATGTGCAGTTAACCACACTCAGCAGAACGGAGGAGGAAGAACGTGCTGAAACAACGCGAAAACTGGGCCAGTAAACTCGGATTTATTCTGGCCGCCGCCGGATCCGCCGTTGGATTGGGCAACATATGGCGCTTCCCATATGTTGTTGGAACCAACGGTGGAGCGGTATTTGTGCTGATCTATCTGGTTGTGGTGTTTCTGATCGGGTATCCGATGATGGTTACCGAATCGGCAATCGGAAAGCACACCAGGAGTAACCCCGTTGGAGCCTTCAGGGCGCTGGCGCCCAACAGCCCGTGGTGGCTGGCCGGTGCGCTGGGGGTTTTCACCGGGTTTGTGATTCTGTCGTACTATTCGGTGGTTGCCGGCTGGTCGCTGTCCTACATTTTCAAGACCCTGTTTGGTACGGTAGGACCGGGGGTCGACACCGCGGATGCGTTTGTCGGGCATATCACGTCGGTATGGCCGCCGATCATCTGGCACGCGGTCTTCATGCTGTTGACCGTGGGGATCATTGCCGCCGGAATTGTCAAAGGCATCCAGCGCTGGGTACAGATTCTGTGGCCGGTAATGGCAGTGCTGATCGTGCTGCTGATCATCCGCGCGGTTACCCTGCCGGGCGCGGGGGCCGGAATTGCCTTCTTCCTGGCACCGGATTTCAGCCAGGTCACCGGGGTGACGTTCCTCAACGCCGTGTCGCAGGCGTTCTTCACGCTGAGCCTCGGAATGGGTGTTTTCATCACCTACGGCAGCTACCTCAAGGAGGATGACAATATCTCCGGTAGCGCCGGAAGCGTGGTAGGCATGGATACCTTGATCGCGTTGCTGGCCGGTTTCGTAGTCTTTCCGGCCGTCTTTGCGATGGGGCTCGATCCCTCCGCCGGCGCCGGACTGACCTTCATTACGCTGCCCGCGGTATTTGCCGAGATGCCCGCCGGTGTGCTGTTCGGAACGCTGTTTTTCATCCTGCTGGCAGTTGCAGCGCTGACTTCGGCCATTTCACTGCTGGAGGTAGTGGCGGCGTGGCTGATCGATGAGAAGGGCTGGACGCGCGGCAAGGCTGCAGCCGTGCTCGGCGTTGTGATCTTTGTGGTTGGTATTCCGAGCTCGCTCGGTTTCAGCGTCTGGTCGGGCTTCTCGATGCCTGGTGTAGGCACGGATCTTCTCGACACCTACGACTGGTTCGCCAACAGCATCTTTCTGCCGCTCGGTGGTCTGCTGACTGCGGTGTTTGCCGGCTACGTCTGGGGCGCTAAGAAGGTGCAGGACGAAGCCAACTTCGGCAGCGGCAACCTGAAGGTCGGCAACTGGCTGGCGGTCATGATTCGTATTGTTATACCGGTAGCCATTCTTGTTGTGATGATCTGGGGTATTGTAGAGACGTTTGCCGGTTGATTTGTACGCAAACCAAGCGAGAGGCCCGGCTGTGCTTTGCTTGCACAAACGGGCCTCTTGCCGTATTGTGAGCGCAGCCGAATTGTGGGAGGGTGCATGGCAGAGGAAGGGACGCACGTACAACTGGTAACGTTTCAACTTGGTGCTGAGCAGTACGGCGTCGATATCATGGAGGTGGAGGGTATCGTCAAGGTAGAGGACGTTCGCCCGATTCCGCATGCGCCCGACTACGTCGAAGGTATCTTCAACCTTCGTGGTGAAATAATTCCGGTTATCAACCTGCATCGACGGTTCCGCCTCAAATCTGCAGATCTGTCCGAAGAGGATCTCCTGCTGTCCGGCTTTGTGATTATCAACATAGAAGACACGCATCTGGCCGTGATAATTGACAAAGTTTCGCGCGTGGTTACCGTTCAGCTGAAGGATATTCAGCCGCCACCGCAGATGCTCTCGGGAATCGGCGCTGAGTATATCCGTGGTGTAGTCCATCAGGAAGAGGGCTATCTCATCATTCTCGATGTACAGCGGCTGTTCAATCTGAAGGAGCTGCACGAACTCGAGAAGATCGGCGGCCGCTAGCACGGGCGCGTCATGCAGCGATGATTCCCACATTCAAGCCTTCAATCAAGCGCAAAGATATGGACTCTGTTCTCGGCTGCCTCATCAGTGATGTGATCGGCCCGGCTACACTGAACGAGCGGCTGCTCAAAGTGCTGGCAGAGCATCTCCACGCCGCTGGCGGCTACGCTCTGCGCGAGTACCCGCGTGCAATTGCGCTGGCGTTGCGGGCCCTGGGACTGCAAGCCGGTGCACGCGTAGCCCTGTCGCCGCTACTGCCGTGGGTCTATCACTACGTCTGTGTCGAGCTGGCGCTTGAGCCGGTCTACGTTGACGTTGACCCCAACAGTCCGGTGATCGATCTGGACAGACTGAAGGCTCTCGAGGACGTGGCAGCGGTTGTGGTGGCCTCGACGCTGGGATACTGCGTCGATCTGGAGCAGCTGGCTGAATTGGGTCTGCCGCTGATCGAGGACGTATCGCAGGGCCTGGGTGCCGGTTGTGAGACGGCGGCCGACGGCGGCCGGCTGGTTGCAGGGTCGATAGGGCGCTACACCATCTGTGGTCTGGAGCCACAACACATCGTCACCGCCGGCGGCGGGGCCGCCGTGCTGGCTCGCGGGCGCAAGGAGCGCACGGCGCTCAAGACGGTGGTGCAGCGCCTGCCGAGCGAGGTGTTCCTTCCCGATATGAACGCGGCGCTGGGATTGATCCAGGCACTCGAAATGCCGCGCTTGAACCAGAGGCGCAGAGAGATTGCCGCTGTCTACGCCCAGAGTACCGCGCAGTCACATCACAGAACGCCGGTTCAGCACGCAGAAGGTGATAATGTCTTTTTTTCGTATCCGGTTTTCGTAGAAACCGGTGCCAGGGACGTCATCGGCTATGCCGGCAAGAAGGGAGTCGAGGTCGTGCCGGCGTTTGCCGATTCGATTCTCGGCCGCAGCGGCGCTGCCGCCGATACGGTCGCCGGAGATGCCGCCGCCAATCCCAACGCGGCTGCCCCGGCGGTCGAGGCAGTTGACCACGTTGGCGATGCATCATTGCCGCAGGAGGCGTTACTGCCGAACGCTCGCAGCTTTCTGCTGCGTTGTCTGCTGTTTCCGCTCTATCCGATGCTGAAAAAGGACGAGGTTGCGTTGGTTCAGAAGGTACTGTCGACCATTCCGTAAAAAAGTGCGCTGGACGTGAATCTTTACAACAGAAGCGGCTGTATATATAGTACAAGGACGGCCACCCCCGATGAAATTCAATATCAAGAGCGTACTGGTTATTGCCAACCTGTCCAAGCCTCACGCTGAACGCATTACCGAAGAGATCCGTGACTATCTGGAGCAACAGGGCATCGAGGTTGTTGCGTTCGGTTTCCGCGGCAAGACCGCCGATCCTGAACTTGATCACTACGATCTTGCAATCTCACTGGGTGGAGACGGCACAGTGCTTTACAGTTCGCGGATCGTGTGTGCACGCGAGATACCAATTCTGCCGGTCAACCTGGGGGATTTTGGGTTCATCACCGAGGTAACCCAGGACGAGTGGCGTGACGCGTTTGAGCGCTACCGCAACGGACAGATCGAAGCCGGGCCGCGGTTGCTGATAGATGTCAGTGTTGAACGCAACGGCCGCAAGATTGCGGCTTACATTGGCCTGAATGATGCGGTAGTGTCCGCCGCCGGTATCTCAAAGATCGTCAAGCTTACCGTCCGGCTGCGTGAGGCGTCGCTGGGGCGCTACCGTGCTGACGGCATGATCGTAGCAACCCCAACCGGGTCAACCGCCTATTCGGCGGCCGCCGGCGGGCCGATCCTGTACCCGGAAATGGACGCGTTGATCCTCAACCCGATCTGCCCGTTTACGTTGTCGCATCGGCCAATTGTATTGCCGCCGGATGAGGTTGTTACAATGTCGGTTGACGATGATCAGCGTACCTCGGTCATGATGACCGTAGACGGTCAGTCCGAGCTGCAGCTGGAACCCGGCGACCGCATCACGGTACGCACGGCATCGCGCAAGGCCTACATCATCCGCTCCAACAAACGTACGTTTTACGAGGTGCTACGCAGCAAACTCAACTGGTCGGGAGGTCCCGATGCTTGAAGAGTTCAGCATTCAGAACTACGCCTTGATTGACCGGCTGGTGATCAATTTCACATCGGGCTTCAACGTACTGACCGGAGAGACCGGGGCCGGCAAATCTATCCTGGCCGGTGCGCTCAGTCTGCTGCACGGCGCGCGCGCCGATACCGGCGCTATTCGCACCGGGGCCGATGAAACGCTGGTCTCCGCGGTGTTCAACCTGCGCGGCAACAGCGAGGCGCTGACGTGGTTAGCCGAACACGGGGTCGAGCCCGAAGACGATGCGGTAATAGTACGGCGAACGGTCAAGCGCGCCGGACGCGGATCGATCTACGTTCAAAACGCACCGGTGACACGCGCGGATCTCGAAGAGCTCAGCGGTTTGATCTTTGACCTCCACGGGCAGCACGAACATCAGTCGCTGCTGGTGGCTGAGCAGCATCGGATACTGCTCGACCGCTATGCCGGCATCGAACAGCGCGTGGTGCAGCTCGGCCAGCAGTTCAGTGATCTCTCGGGGCTGAAGAAGCGCTACGATCGCATGCTGGCCAGCGAGCGCGAACGCCAGCGCGAGATGGATATTCTGGAATTCGCGGTGCGTGAGATTGAAGCCGCCGCGCTGCGCGCCGAGGAAGAAGAGCAGCTCGAGAACGAGAAACGGATCCTGTCACAGCACGAGAAGCTGTTTGGTGCGCTTGACCAGATCTACGACCGGCTTGCCGAGAATCGCGGCGGTGCCGTTGGACAGGTACGCGCCGCGCGGCACGAGATGGACACGGTGGTGCAGATCGATGACAGTCTCAGCGCTCAGGCCAAGCGCCTGGATGATCTGTTCTTCGAACTCGAGGATGTCGTGGAGTCGGTGCGCGATTATCAGTCTACGGTCAATTACAGTTCGGAACGCCTTGAGCAATGCGAGGAGCGGCTGGCACTGATTCATCGCCTGGAGAAGAAATACGGGGCCACGGTTGCCGATGTGCTGGATTATCTGCAGGAGGCTCAGCAGCAACTGTCGAGTCTGGAGACCTGGGAAGACGACAAGGCCGCTTTGCAGCGGCAGATCAGCGACGGCGAGCGCGCGCTTTTGTCCGCGGCACGCCAGATATCCGCCGAGCGCAAGCGTGCTGCTGAACAGCTCGGCGGGAGTATCGAGGCTATCATCAATACTCTGGGAATGGCGAAGGCGCGTTTCAGCGTGGCGGTCGAGCCGCGCGAGTCTGCTTCGGGTAAGCCCAGCTGCGGCGCCAGCGGCCTGGACCTTGTCTCGTTCCGCATTGCCGCCAACCAGGGTGAACCGCTGAAGGAGCTCAAGGATATTGCCTCCGGCGGCGAGATCTCGCGCGTGATGCTGGCAATCAAGACCGTACTGGCACAGAACGACCACATTCAGTCGCTGGTGTTCGATGAAATCGACGCCGGCATCGGCGGCGAGGTGGCCATTGCCGTTGGCACGCACCTGCACCAGCTGTCGCGCTACAAGCAGGTGCTGTGCATAACACACCTTGCATCGATTGCCGTTCGCGCCGATAATCATATCAAGGTGGAGAAGGCGCCCAGGGACGACAGGACGGTTACCCGCATTGACCAGATCGATGGCGACCAGCGTATAGAGGAGATCGCTCGCATGCTGGCCGGCGACAGGACCGGCAAGACATCGCGCACGCACGCCGAAGAGCTGCTGGCAAAGTACGGCGGAGGGCGGTAGCTGCGTATGGCCAAGATCTCCAACGAGGCAAAGCAGCGTTACTCGGAAAAAGTCAGAGAGTATAAACAGCGTATCGAACAGTACCTGCAGCAGGAAAAGAAGATTCTGCAAACTCTGCCCGGCGACAACAACGGTGCCCACTACAAGCGCATCACCCTGGCCGATGATCGCCTGAACCTGGCCTCGTACTATCTGTTGTTGAACCGCATCTCGGTAGCTCTGTTGGGCGTCAAGAACGATGCGTTTCTCAACGATGCGCGCAAGAGCTGCTATCAGAGCATCATCTTCATGGAGCAGGTGGTTACCGGGTTTATCGACGCGCCGTACTCGGATTACCGTGAACACCTGGAGATGATCGTTGATTATCACGATTCGCGCCGATTCGCGCTGGTGCGCAAGCTCGGATTCACGATCCAGTCGGTGGAAGATGATTTTGGTGACAACAGCAAATGGCGCTGGTCGTTTGTCGAGCTCGAGGGGCGCTTCGCAACGGTTACCAAGAACCTGATCAATATGAAGACCGTGATAGCCGGGATGGACCCCAGGGTCGAGGGCTACGAGGCGCGCGTCGGACACCTTAATCTGGCCAAAGAGCTCCTTCAGCGCGCTGCCGATCGCTACCGCGAGAAATACGAACTGACTACGCTTCGCATCGATGACTTCAAACTGGCTATTGCCTACCTTGCGGCGTTGCGGCGCATTCACATCATGCTGGGAGAGTCGCAGCAATCAGACGTAATCAAGAAGAAGATCGACGTCTGGAAATCCAAGATGGAAACCGACGAGCGCAAGGCGATGGAGAAGAGCGAGGCGTGAGTTGAGCCAATGAGACAGTCTAAACCTAAACGCATATCCGGCGTGTTGCTGCTGGTTCTGCTGGCAGTTTATCTGTTGGGATTTCCGCGCGGCACCGGGCAAGAGCTTCAGCTTCTGCCGCAGTGGGTGAGTGACGTCAGCCCGGCGGCGCCTGCCGGCAACAACGCGCAGGGCGCCGGACGGCAACAGAGCGGTAGCGCGCGAGCGTTCCGCCTGGGCGATCGCTTCGGCTACCTGGACCGCGATGGCACGCTGCTGCTGTCTGAAGCGGTGCTCTACGACGTCACACTGACCGACAACCGGTTTGCCAACTACTCTGAGGTGTCTCAGACCGTGGTTATTCAGGATCCCGCCGGCTCCATCATCGGTACCATTGACGCCGAGGGTTACCCGCTGTTTCTGGGAGAGCTTAGCGTTCTGCTGCATCCCGACGGAGTTACTGTCTCGCAATGGCGTAGCGACGGCGCGCGCCTGTGGCGATATTCGGTTCCGGCTGCGTTTAGCGCGATTGACGCTGCCGCCGATGTGACCCTGATTGGCGCCATTGACGGACGCCTGATCGCGCTGGATCAAAGCGGCGGCGAGCTGCTGCAGTACCGTTCGCGCTCCGGCAGATTGCCGGTAGTAGCCGCAGCGGCGCTGTCCTCGGACGCCGCGCTGGCGGCAGCGGTACTCGACATCGATCCCCAGCGTGTTGCGCTTTTTGAGCGCAGCGAAACTGGCTACGAGCTCAGCACTGAGCTTGAACTGCCGGATTCGCTGCGCCGCCCGCTGCTGCTGCAATTCGCGTTCTCGGACCGAACCCTGCTGTGGGAGCAGCGCGACGGTCTTGGCGGACTGCGGATCGGCAGCCGTAGGCGATTTGAGCTGCCGCTGGACGGTGCTGTGTCCGGATTTGCCGACATCCCCGAGATGCAGTTGCTGGCGGTCATTACACGTGACGAAGACGCAATGCTTCTGCTGCAGCCGCCGTACTCCAGACCGATCATCCGGTTACCGCTACCACACGGGGACACGTTTGTACGGGTTGACGGCAGGAATCTGCTGCTTGGTGTCCAGGACCGGGTGGCATCCTACCGGCTGGAGCGAGGTTAGCGATGGCTGCCGCTGGAAGCAGGCACGGCGTAGCAGTGCTGGCCCTGACCCTGGCCCTGGCAGTGGCTGCGGCATCGCTGTACGCCTGGCAGTGGCCGGTTGAAGACGGAGTGCTTTCCACCACCTTCGGGCAGCTGCACTACGGAGATTTCTCGCACGGGGTAATCATCAGCGGTGGCGCCGAATACGTCTATCCGGCCAGCGACGGAGAGCTGGTGTTCCGCTTTGACGGCAGCCGCTTCTCGCACCCGCTGGGGAATTTCATTGTGCTGCATCATGAAGGAGGTTTCCGCACCGTCTACGCAAACCTGGCGCAGCTGGACAACGGGCCGCAGCAGCGGCTGCTGTCTGGGTCGCAGCCGCTGGCGCGCGTCGGCAGCTCGGGATACGCTCTGGGTCCGCAGACTATCTTTCAGATCATCGATGAGGAACTCGATGCCTTTGTCAATCCGCTGCTGATCCTGCCGGAACGGCCGGATGCCCGCAATCCGGTGCTCGATGCAATTGTGCTCGAGTACAACGGAGAGCAGCAGCAAGCCGCCGAACAGACACTGATAAGTGCTGAAGGTAGCGTAAGGCTGCTGGCCGAACTGTACGATCCCAGTGCAGAGGCGGCGTTTCTACAGATCCTGGCACCGTACGAGGTCGTGGTAGCGCAGGATGAGCGCGAGCTGCGGCGGATCGTGTTTGAAACGGTGCAGGGACGCGATGGGCGCCTGCTGCTCGGTGGCAGTCATACCGCCGATCAGTTATACCGCGGTGACAGGCTGGTCGATCTGGGAACCATTGAAGTGAGTGATGAGCCGAGCACAGTACGCATTCGCGTGCGCGACTTCTCCGGCAACGCCGTCCAGCGCAGCATCACAGTCCAGAGCGTGCATCAGGAGATGTGAACGCGGTGAAGGTATGAAGAGGTTCTGCCTATGAAGACCTTTTCCAAGCGCCCGGCGCAGGACGAACGGCTGGCGTCTCGTCCGTGTGCTGTCTGCGGCGTCGACTCAGCGGCGCCGTACTGGGATTGTGGCGACTTCAGCTTTGTGCGCTGCCGCCGCTGTGGTCACGTCTATCAGAACCCACAGCCGCTGTCCGATGATCTGGAACTGCGTTACGACTACGAGTACTTCCAGTATGAACTCGATAACGCCGAGCAGTTTTACCAGCTCATGCACAAGGGGTTGCAGGACCTCGACTTCTTCGCTCACGAGCAGCTACTGCGCGAGCGCGGCCTGTTTCTGGATCTCGGTTGTGCGACCGGCGTGCTGCTGCAGAACATGTACCGGCGCGGCTGGCGGGTACAGGGAATCGAGATATGCGAGCCGGCAGCCAGATACGCCATAGAGCGTCGGTCCGTTCCGGTTCATGTGGGGCCGGTTGAGAGTGCGCCGCTTGCCGAAGGCTCGTGCGCTGTGGTCCACACGTCGCACGTCATCGAGCACGTTCCCGATCCACGGATCTTCCTGCAGCGCATTTACCAACTGCTGTGTCCCGGGGGCCTGGCTGTGATCGTTACGCCGGATCGCAGCGGATTTCAGGCGCGGCTGTTCGGCAGCCGCTGGAGATCAGCCATTGCCGATCACGTCAACCTGTTCTCCAGCGGTCAGCTGATGCGCCTGATGCGTGAGTTGGGGTTCTCGGTAGTGCGCAAGCGCAGTTGGGGCGGGCTGGCGGCCGGCAGCGCTTTGCAGCCGCTCAAGCGCCCCGCGGACCGCCTGGCAAAGGCGCTCAATGTCGGTGATGTTTGCGCAATTCTGGCGCGTAAGCCTGCTTGAATCGCCGCTGCCACGGCAGTCTTGACATCCCTCGGAGCTTTTCCGTACCATACCTCTACCATGATCAGGCAGCAGCTGGCGGAAATGCCGATCCAAACGCTTCTCGATTTTGCTCATGTCCACGAGCTTGAAGTGAGAGATGGTATCGCCAAAGCGGAGCTGGTTGAGTTGATTGCCGAAGAGCTGGAAGAGACCGAACTGGAGCGCGAGTGGCTGGACAACCACCCGATCCGCATTGAACAGATGAAGTACGATCTGCTCGGCGCCGCTGCGTTTTCGCAATCTCCGCCGCCGGGCGAAGAGGTATCGCTTCCCGAGTCGTACAATGAGACGCGCATTGTGCTCATGCTGCGTGATCCGGCGTGGGCCTTTACCTACTGGGACCTGCACGATGGAACGCTGCAGGAGTTCATCGATGACGATGATTTCGAAGAGTTGCTGCTGTGCGTAGTAGAGGTAGACGCGCACACCGGCGTCAATCACCGCACCACTGTTGAACCGGTGGCATCGTTTGATATTCCGGTGCAGCCGTCTGACTCGTCGTGGTACATTCATCTGCCCCAGCAGGGTACCTATTACCGGATAGATCTGTACGCCTGTTGCGGCGGCCGTAGGGCTCTTCTGGCAGAGTCCAATGTGGTTGCGGTGCCGCCGGGGAACCTGGCCGCCAACGGTGAGGATGAACTGGCTGCGCGTGCCGATCAGATCCTTGCTCTATCAGGTTTACAGAAACTTGACGTTGCTACCTACGGAGAACGCCGATCTCAACGCCTCATTTCGCTGATTGGTGACTGAAACCTCGTGACAACCGCCGGGAGAGCATATTGATGTCCAAGGGCTATGTAGTTCTGATACTTCACGCGCATCTGCCGTTTGTGCGCCATCCCGAATATGACTGGTTTTTGGAAGAGAACTGGCTGTTCGAGGCTATTTCCGAGACCTACCTGCCTCTGCTGCGCGTCATGGACCGTCTGCACGCCGAGGACGTCCCGTTCAAGTTGAGCGTTTCAATTTCTCCAACCCTGGCCGCGATGCTGCACGATGAGCTGTTGCAGAATCGCTACATTGCCCATCTGGAAAAACAGCTGGAGCTTGCCGATTGCGAGGTTCGCCGAACTGCCGATGACCCGGACTTCGCACCGCTGGCGCGCATGTATCGCGATCTCTACCGCGAGAGCTACCGCGATTTTGCTGAGCGCTACGAGAAGGACATCCTGCGCGGGTTTGACCGTTACTACAAACTCGGACGGCTGGAGCTTCTGACCACCGCGGCAAGCCACGCTTTTCTGCCGCTCTATCAGAACTACCCACTGGCAATCAACGCACAGGTGGAACTCGCCGCCGATGCGCATCGCAAGGCTTTTGGCAAATCTCCCAGGGGTTTCTGGTTGCCGGAGTGCGGCTACTACCCGGGGATCGAGGAGGTGCTGGAGCGTCACGGGTTCCGCTATTTCTTTTCGGCGGCTCACGGACTGCTGTTTGCGCCCGAGCGTTCACTCGGGGGAGTCTATCAGCCGGTCTCGTGTCCAAACGGGGTGGCTGCATTCGGACGTGACCTCTACTCTGCTAACGCCGTCTGGTCGGCCGACGAAGGCTACCCCGGGGACTTCTCGTACCGCGATTTCTACCGCGACATCGGCTACGATCTGCCGTTGGATTACATTGGTCCCTATGTTCACCAGGGCGATATACGTATCCCAACCGGATTCAAGTACCACGCGGTTACCGGCAAGACTAATGACAAGCGCCCATACCGGCCCGAAGACGCGCGGCGCACGGTCAACGAGCATGCCGAGAACTTTCTTTATATGCAGCAGAAGCTGATTACCAGGCTGACGCCGCTGCTGGATCGGCCGCCGATAATATCGTGTCCCTACGACGCCGAGCTGTTCGGGCACTGGTGGTTTGAGGGACCGCTGTGGCTGGAGGAGGTTATGCGGCGGATTGCTGCCAGCGATCAGCTGGAGATGACCACTGCCTCCAGCTATCTCAAGCGCTATCCACCGGCACAGGTAATGCAACCGGCGTTTTCCAGCTGGGGCAACAAGGGGTACTCGGAGGTCTGGTTGGACGGCACCAATGACTGGATCTATCGTCACACGCACAAAGTGATCGAGCGCATGACGGAACTGGTCAGCAGGTTTCCCAACGAGAGTGGGCTCAAGAAGCGCGCGCTTGATCAGGCGGCGCGCGAGGTGCTGCTGAGTCAATCCTCGGACTGGCCGTTCATCATCCGCGCTGGAACCAACCTTTCCTACGCAGTGCGGCGTATCAAAGAGCACGTCAACAACTTCAATACTATCTATGACTCGCTCTGCCGCAGCGCGGTCAGTACCGAGTGGTTGACACGGGTTGAGAAGAAGAACCTGATTTACCCGGACATCGACTACCGCATGTTTCGCGAAGAAGCCTCGCGGCCGACGTCGATTGCGGTGCAGACCGCCCAATCGGTCCCCAAAGTCTGATCAGACGCCGTACTACTACACAAAATTATAGTCTTCTCTCAAAAGTTGATAAATTCGTTGTGTTTATTCTGTCTACATTGTTGACAAGCAGTCGAGATGACATAGAATGAGTTCTGCAGTGGAGAAAAGTGGTAGAACAGGGTAAAAAGTGGTGGTTAAGGGATGCTGACCGGGCAGTTTCAGAATGCGCTGGACGACAAGGGGAGGCTGCTCATTCCATCCCGTATTCGTGCAGAGATCAGCGGCAACGTTCTGGTAATCACGCGTGGACTCGACCGCTGTCTCTGGTTGTTTCCGCCGGAGCACTGGCGCGCGCTTTCGGATAGCCTGATGGGAGCGGCTTCGCCGTTCACCCGGCGGGCGCGTCTGCTGCAGCGCCGAATCATTGCACCGGCGCAGGAGGTAGAGCTTGATAAGGCCGGCAGGGTCAACATTCCGCAGGCGCTGCAGTCTGCCGCTGGATTGCAGCGGGAGTGTGTGATTCTCGGTATCAAGAAGTACGTAGAGATTTGGGACGTCGAAGAATACGACGCCTATCTGAGCGAGAGTGAGGAGGAGTTCCAGGAGGCTGCTGAAGAACTGGGAGGACTCGTTTCCTTTTAGGGTGGCACAATGAGCGATCTGATACATGTGCCGGTGATGCCGCAACAGGTGCTCCGGTATCTTGCTCCGGCGCAAAACCGGGGGCTGGTCGTGGACGCCACGCTGGGGGAAGGGGGGCATTCAGCGCTTTTCCTTGAGACTTCAGCTCACGTACATCTGGTTGGGCTGGACGCTGATGCAACCATGTTGGAGCGAGCCGCCGTGCGGCTCGCTCCGTACAGCGGCAGGTATTCGTTGCATCACGTCTGGTTTGACGACTATTTTGCGTCGTATTCCCAGGAGCAGGAGCGGCCGGTGGCGGTGCTCTTTGACCTTGGGATCTCGATGTACCATTTTCGGCAGTCCGGGAGGGGCTTTACGTTTCGTGAGCAGGAGCGCTTGGACATGCGGTTGAATCCCTCGTCACAGACATCGGCCGCTACTATTGTCAACACCTCAAGCGAGCGGCAACTCGCCGATCTGATCTTCCAGCTGGGCGAGGAACGCTACTCGCGCCGTATAGCGGCGGCCATTGTGCGCCGCCGTCATCAGGCGCCGATCGAGACCGCTGCCGATCTGGCCGATATCGTCAACCGCTGCGTTCCGCCGGCCTATCGCCACGGGCGCATTCATCCGGCCACCAGGACGTTTCAGGCGCTGCGCATCGCGGTAAACGGTGAACTCGATCGGTTGGCGCGTGCGCTGGACGCGGCAATCGATGTCCTGGCGGTCGGCGGAAGGCTGGGCGTGATTTCTTTCCATTCGCTTGAAGACCGAATCGTGAAGCATGCCTTCCGCGAGCGCAAGAATCGCTCGATCAGCGCCTCGCAGGCGCCGATGAGTAGTAGTGAGCGGGTGCAGGTTCTCACCAAGAAGCCGCTGGTAGCCGATCAGGATGAATGTCTGCGGAATCCTGCGGCCCGCAGTGCCAAATTCCGGGTGCTCGAGAAGACTGAACTCGAGAAGACCGAAGGGGTGTCGTGAGTGAAACGCTATCTGGTTGTGCTGATCGCGTTGCTTTTCCCGATTCTGCTTTTTGCCAACACGTGGCAGGCATTTCGCTTTGAGATGCTCTCGCGTGAGGTTTCGCGGCTGGAGCAGCAGCAGCACGACCTCATTGAAGAAAACAAGCGCTACATCACAACCCTTTCGGTGCTTCGGTCACCCTCGCGTATCCGCGAAATCGCTGCAGAACAGCTCGAACTCGAACGCGTGGATGCCACACGCGTTTTCACCATCCACCTGGAGTCGAGGAGATAGCATGGGTTCTGCTCCGCTGCTGTTCGACGCGCGCGAAGCCGCCGCAGTTCTTTCTGCCCGCCTGCACGGTGCAGACGGCGCCAGGATCAACGCGGTTGCGGTGGATTCGCGTGCGGTTACAGCGGGAGCGCTGTTCGTTGCGCTGCCCGGTGAACGCACCGACGGCCACCGTTTTGTAGCAGACGCGTTGGCTGCCGGTGCCGCTGCTGTGCTGGCCTCAAATCAGGGTGCCGGCGGGCTGATGCCCCCAATCGAGAGGTTGACGGCAGACTATCCGCGGGCGGCAATTCTGACGGTCAGCGATACGCTGGCAGGACTGCAGATGCTGGCTGCCGAACACCGTTCTCGCATGCCGGAACTGAGCGTGATTGGCATTACCGGCAGTAACGGCAAGACAACAACCAAGGAGCTGGTCGGGGCGATAGTATCGCGTCACGCACAGACGTTGGTAAGCCGCGGTAACCTTAACTCCGACATCGGGTTGCCGCTGTCGGTCTTCGACATCACGCCGCAGCATCGCTTCGCAGTGCTGGAGATGGGTATGAACCGCGTCGGCGAGATGCGCCAGTTGGCTGCGATCGCACGTCCTGATATCGCGCTTATTACCAACATCGGGACTGCCCACATCGGCAATATCGGCTCGATCCCAAAAATCATCAACGAAAAGAGATCGATCTGTGCCGAATTCAACGGAAGCCAACGGCTGCTGATCTGGGAGGATGAGCCTCACTTTGAGCAACTCGCCGAAGGCGTAGACGGCGAGGTCCTGCCCTACGGCCCTCGCTCCACCGACGGATGGCAGGGGCACCGCAGTGGTGGACTGGAAGGATCAACGCTGTTGTGGCGCGGGCACTCGATCAGACTGGCACTACCGGGTGAGCACAGCGTGCGCAACGCTCTGGCGGCAATTCACATCGGCGTGATTCTGGAGGTAGACGAGCACGCAATCGTTGATGCAATTGAGTCTGTGCGCCCGCTGTTCGGCCGCGGCCAGATCGTCAACGGTGCGGTCACCGCAATTGTGGACTGCTACAACGCCAATCCGGAGTCTGTGCGGCAGGCGCTTGACTTTGCCGTATCGTTGAAGACCGACGGCAAGCGCATTGCGGTGCTCGGAGCGATGAAGGAACTCGGCGAGCACGCCGCTGACGCGCATCGCGCCATACTGGCATCCGCGCTGCAATCGGATCTTGATGCAGTGCTGCTGCTGGGGCAGGAGTTTGCTCCGGCAGCGCTGGCAAGCGATGACCAGCGGCTGAACTACTGCAGTTCGTTTGAGGAGTTGGTTCAGGCGCTGTGCGAACTGACGTCTCCCGGTGATCTGGTGCTGATCAAGGGAAGCCGCAGTCTCGAACTTGAACGGCTTGTGCCGTACATCACCGAAAAAGAGGAGTAGGCCATGTTCTACGAATTCCTGTTTCCGTTGGTGCGCTACTTCACGCCGTTCAACGTCTTTCAGTACATCACGTTTCGTGCAGCATACGCTGCAATCACGGCGCTGCTGATCTGCTTTCTCGTCGGACCGTCGATGATTGCCCGTCTGCGTCGCAGCGAGGCCGGCGAGTCGATTCGTGCCGACGGACCAAAGAGCCATCAGGCAAAATCGGGCACTCCGACAATGGGCGGGCTCCTGATGGTGCCGGCAATCGCCATCTCGGGTATCCTCTGGATGGATATTTCAAACCACTACACGTGGGTTGCGCTGTTCTCGGTTGTTGCCTTCGGCACTATCGGCTTCGTTGACGATTACCTGAAACTGTACCACAGGAACTCCGATGGCATGCGCGCCGGCGTCAAGTTCGCCGGGCAGACAATCGTCGCGCTGGTAATAACCGTGTGGCTCTACGCGCGCGGTGGATCCACTACCACTCAGCTGTTCTTTCCGTTCTTCAAGGATCCGTTGCTCGACCTGTCGTGGTTCTATATTCCGTTTGGCGTGTTTCTGCTGGTCGGCTGCGCCAATGCCGTGAATCTTACCGATGGGCTCGACGGCCTGGCAACCGGACTGGTGATCATGGTGGGACTGACGTTTGCGGTGCTGGCGTATCTGGCCGGCCGCGTTGATTTTGCGCAGTACCTGCAGATCGTTTTTATCCCTGGCGGTGGTGAGCTGGCGATCTACTGCCTGGCGGTTGTCGGGGCGTGCGTAGGGTTCTTGTGGTACAACTCGCATCCAGCCGAGATCATGATGGGCGATACCGGCAGCCTGGCGCTCGGCGGCGCAATAGGCGTAGTTGCCATGATGATCAAGAAAGAGATTCTGCTGGTGGTGGTGGGCGGCGTATTCGTCCTGGAGGTGTTGTCGGTCATCATTCAGGTTGTGTCGTACAAGACACGCGGCAAACGGGTCTTTCTTATGGCTCCGTTGCACCACCATTTTGAACTGATGGGCTGGCCCGAGACCAAAGTCGTGATGCGGCTGTGGATAATCGGTGGTCTGTTTGCAATTCTGAGTCTCTCGACACTGAAGTTACGATGATGTTCACCGCGGAACGGGTTGAAAAAAAACAGTTTGATCTCGTCTTTCTCACCGTTCTGCTTATGCTGGTCGGCATCGGAACAACGATGCTGTTTTCATCATCCTACTTTCGGGCAGAGAACCTGTTTGCCGATCCACTGCATTTCCTGCGTCGGCAATCGGCATGGGTGGCCCTCGGGGCAATTGCGGCGCTGGCCGCGGCGCGCGTCTCGCTGGATAGACTGCAGCGCTGGATACCGTCGCTGCTGTTGCTGACGCTGGCGCTGATGATTCTCACTTTCATACCCGGCATTGGGGTGCGTTTTCTCGGTGCGCGGCGCTGGATTTTCGTGATGGGTTATTCGTTTCAGCCCTCCGAGCTGGTGAAGCTGACACTGGTGATCTACCTCGCGCATATTCTGAGTCGCAAGTACGATCAGATAGACGATCCGGTTAACGCGCTGTTGCCTCCGGTGATCGTAGTCGGTCTCTTTGTGGCGCTGATCTACCTGCAGAACGATTTTTCCAGCGCGGGGTTTGTGATTGTGGTTGCCATGGCGATGTTCTTCATTGCCGGGGTGCCGATACGCTATTTCCTGAGTCTGGGAGCAATGATCACCCCGTTGTCTCTGTTGCTGTTGTTGACACGCGAGCACCGCGTCAACCGCGTTCTGGCGTTCATCGATCCGGCGCGAGATCCCGCCGGTGCCGGCTATCAGGTGCTGACCGCGCGCGCGGCACTAGAGCACGGTGGAGTGTGGGGTGTGGGCGTTGGCGCAAGCGTGCGCAAACTGGGCCGGCTGCCGGAGGCGCATTCAGATTTTGTGTTTGCCGTGATTGCAGAGGAACTCGGCTTCATTGGCGTAATTGCGATTGTGGCCCTGTTTGCACTGCTGGCCTATCGGGGCTACCGCGTTGCCTATCGCTGCGGCAATCGCTTTCACTCGTTTCTGGCCTTTGGACTTACCTCCAGTATCCTTCTGCAGGCGCTGCTCAACATGGCGGTGGTCTCGGGGCTGGTCCCGGCCACCGGGGTACCGCTGCCGTTCTTTTCGTCCGGCGGTTCATCCGTGTTTGTGACTCTGGTAATGTGCGGCCTGCTGCTCAACATTTCGCGCCGAACAGAACAAGGAGACACGCATGGCTGATGCAGTCCTTGGAGCGCGGCGCGTTCACGGCAGAGCCCGCACCAGGGGGCACCGCAAAAGATTCCATCCGCTGCTGATTGGTGCGGCGGTAGTGCTTGTCAGCCTGGGGGCCGCCGAAGCGCTGTTTCACCTGCTGCTCAAGGATACTCTGGTGATCCAGAGAGTGGCGGTTGAGAGTGAGTTACGTTTTACTACCGCCGAACTGCTGCAGATCGCCGGAATCGGTGAGTCGGAGTATTTCTTTGCCCTGGATACCGAGATGATACGGCAGAACCTGGAACAGTACCCCGCGGTGCGTTCCGCCACGGTGCACAAGGCGTTTCCCGATACGCTGCGAATCTCACTGGAGGCGCGTAAACCGCTGGCGGTATCGTTTGCGACTGTGGGCGGAGTCAGTGTTCCGGTAGTCTTCGATGAGCACGGTGTGGTTTTTGAAGTCGGTACGGCGGTCAGCGGTTGGGATTTGCCGGTGGTTTCCGGACTGCAGTTGGAGAGCGTGCGTCCGGGAGTCCAGCTGCCTGCGATGCTGCACGGCTTCCTGGCCGATCTCAAGCAGCTGCAACTGGCAGCGCCGGCGCTGTTCCGCCAGATTTCCGAGTACCGGATCGTGCGCCGCGGTGAACAGGATTTTGACGTGGTGCTCTACCCGGTGAGCTATCCAGTACCGGTGCGCATCGGAACAACCCTTGACGAAACGCTGTTCAAGTATATCGTGATGGTATTGGACGTGTTTCAGCGCGAAGGCAAGCTGTCGGCGCTCGCGGAACTCGATTTTCGCGCCGGTGAAGTAGTCTACCGGCTGAGGGAGGATTGAGTGGCCTCAGATGACATGATCGTCGGGCTCGATATCGGTACTACCAAAGTGGCCGCGGTTATCGGAGAATACGATGAAAACGACAGGCTGCAGATCACCGGCGTTGGAGAGAGTCCTTCCTACGGCCTGCGCCGCGGGGTGGTCATCAATATCGAGAGTACTCTCAAATCGGTAAACGCGGCTATTGAAGCCGCCGAGCAGATGGCCGGGCGCGAGGTGGAGTCGGTGGTTACCGGTATCGCCGGTGGGCATATCGAGGGGTTGAACTCGCGCGGTGTAGTTGCGGTGACCGGTAAAGGCCGCGAGATAACGCAGAACGATGTGGACCGGGTGATTGACGCCGCCAAGGCGGTGGTCATACCGATGGACCGCGAGGTGCTGCACGTGATTCCGCAGGAGTTCATCGTGGACGATCAGGGCGGTATCCGTAACCCGCTCGACATGATCGGAGTGCGGCTGGAAGCCGAGGTGCACATCATAACCGGCTCGGTTACCTCGGCGCAGAACCTGGTCAAGTGCATCAACCGTTCTGGTTTCAAAGTCGAGGACATCGTGCTTCAGTCGTTGGCGTCATCCAGGGCAGTGCTGTCAAAGGATGAGCAGGAATTGGGTGTGCTGTTGGTCGACCTTGGCGGAGGAACAACCGATGTGCTGCTGCACATAGACGGCGCTCCGTACTACACCAGCGTGCTTCCGGTTGGCGGGGCGCAGGTTACCTCGGATCTCTCGATCATGCTCAAGACACCGATGGAATCCGCTGAAGCCATCAAGCGTGATTCCGGCTGCTGCTACGGCTCGCTGGTAGAAGAGGGTGAGCCGGTAATCATTCCCGGTGTTGGCGGAAGGCCACCGCTGTCGGCACGCAAGCGCGATATTGCCAACATAATTGAACCGCGCATGGCCGAAATTTTTGCGCTGGTACGCGAGCGCATCGAAAAGAAGGGGCTGATGAAACACCTCGGTGGTGGCGTGGTGCTGACCGGCGGCGGCGCGCTGCTGAACGGTGCAGTTGAACTGGCGCAGGATGTATTCCAGACCGCGGCACGCGTAGGGCAGCCGGCCAATCTCGGCGGTTCAATCAATCACTACCAGAGAGCAGATTTTGCAACGGTTGTAGGGTTGATGCTCTATCGTGATTCGATTTTGACCGCGGCCGGTCGCGACGGCCAGCGCAAAGAGCAGCAGCCGGGAATGATGGAGGGATTCAGAGGTTGGTTACGCAACTTCTTTGAATAGATTGGGATAGATTGGGTAAGAGCGGACCTTCTCGTCTACTGCAGTACGGACGAGCGAGTCGATAACCTTGGGAGGGGATATGAAGTTCGAGATCATCGAGGAAAGCACGTCGTTGCAGGATTCCTTCGGGAACCCGACGGTCATCAAGGTGATTGGTGTTGGGGGCGGCGGCAGTAACGCCGTCAACCGCATGATCGCCAGCGGTCTGGGCAATGTTGAGTTCATGGCGGTCAACACCGACCTGCAGGCGCTGCAGATGTCCAACGCGGAAACGCGGTTGCCGCTGGGCTCCAAGCTCACTGGCGGATTAGGCGCCGGCGGTAAGCCTGAAGTGGGCGAGAAGGCCGCAATGGAGGACAAGGAGGAGATTCAGAACGTCATTCGCGGTGCGGACATGGTCTTTATCACCGCCGGTATGGGAGGCGGGACGGGAACCGGAGCCGCGCCGGTAATCGCCGAAGTTGCCAAGGAGATGGGCATCCTGACGGTGGCGGTTGTTACCAAGCCATTTGACTTTGAGGGGCGACGCAAACTACAGCTTGCCGAGGAGGGAATCGCCAAACTCCGCGAAGCCGTCGATACCCTGATAACTATTCCCAACCAGCACCTGCTCAAGATTGTCGAGCGTCGTACGCCCATCAAGGAGGCGTTTCTGATCGCCGATGACGTGCTGCGCCAGGGTGTGCAGGGAATATCGGATCTGATCACTAAACCGGGCGAGATCAACATCGACTTTGCCGACGTCAAGACCATCATGAACGGACGCGGTGATGCGTTGATGGGTATCGGCGTCGGCAACGGCGAGAATCGAGCCGTGGATGCCGCTACCAACGCCATCAACAACCCGCTGCTCGAAGATGCGCGCATCGAGGGTGCCAAAGGCATTCTGGTCAACGTCTCCGGCGGACTGGATTTTTCGTTATCCGAGTACGAGGAAGTTCTCAATATCATCACCGCTAACGCCGATGACGACGCCCTGATTATCGCCGGCAGCGCGGTTGACGAACTGATGGAGAACGAAGTCAAGGTAACCGTCATTGCCACCGGATTTGACAACGAGATCCGTCACGACGCTGCCGCCGAGCCGACCAAGCAGAAACGCGAACAGTTCATTTCACTCGATGAGTGGGTTGAGATGACCAGCGGGCGCGGGCGGCAGTCGCGCGACAACCTCAGCAGTGACGAGCCGATTACCGAAGAACTGGGCATCCCCGCTGTACTGCGTTACCGGCAGGTTTCCGGGGGATCGGGCGGCGCGTGATGCACTTCGCCCAGCGCTTCAGTGACTACCTGGTGACCGAGCTGCGTTTGTCACCGCGCACTGTGGAGACCTACGTGCGTGAGTCCGGACTGTTTGAGGCCTATCTCGAAGAGCGCGGCGAGACGGCGGCCGAGGTGGGCGTGACTACGATTGCTGACTATCTCATTGACCGCCAGACACGCGACAACGGTGTTGACCAGCGAACCGTGGCCAAGATTCTCTCGGCGCTGCGTTCGTTTCTGCAGTTTCTGGTACTCGATGAGCAGCGCAGCGACAATCCGGCGCTGCTGGTAGAGTCTCCCAAGATGGAGCATCGCGTGCCCGGGGTGCTTTCGGTTGAAGAGGTCGAAGCATTGCTCAAAGCGGTGGACGTCTCTACTCCACTGGGACTACGTGACCGTGCGCTATTTGAACTCATCTACTCTTCAGGGCTGCGTATTTCGGAAACGGTTGATCTGACGGTGGCCAAGGTATACCTTGAAGAGGGAGTTCTACGCGTCCGCGGTAAGGGCGGCAAGGAACGTCTGGTCCCAATGGGGCCGGAAGCGGTGCGCTGGTTGCGCAGCTACATTAAGGATGGCCGCCCCAGGCTGGTCAGGGGCAATCGCCGCAGCGATAAGCTGTTCCTCAATCATCTCGGAAGCGGTTTGTCGCGCAAGGGAATGTGGAAAAAGTTCCACGAATTGTGCGCCAAAGCCGGGATTCGCGCCAAGGTTCACACGCTGCGCCATTCTTTTGCTACCCATCTGCTGGAAGGCGGTGCCGATCTACGCGCAGTTCAGGAGCTGCTGGGGCACGCGGATATCGCAACCACTCAGATCTACACCCATATAGATAAGGAAGCGTTGCAAACCTGGCACACAACGCACCATCCAAGAGGTTAGCCGAGATGTTGCAGCTAAGCCACGCCGAACACACGCAAAAGCGCACACTTTCAATTCTGGCGTCGGCGCTGATGGCTGTGGGACTCTCGCTGCTGCTCTCAGCGTGCAGCCGCGATGATGATCCAATGTTACGCGAGCTTAGCGCTATGGAATCGCCCGAGTACGGGCGCGAGGGTATCAGCGATCAGAGAATTCGTGAACTTCAGGAGGGAATTCGCGAGTTTGAAGAGATTGTCGAGCGCAAAGTTGAAGCGTCGCAACAGCTGGGTGTGTATCATAGAATGCTGGCAATCGAATACATCGACCGCGGCATGTATGGTCTGGCTCTGGAACAGCTGCAGCAGGCCATCCGCATCGAGCCGGAAAACCCGGTGCTGTTCTACTGGGCAGGGGTTTCTGCGGCGCGTTTCTCGAAGGCCCAGGTCGAGCACGCCGAGCGTGAGCGCTATCTGCAACACGCGGAGTCTTTCTACCGGCGTGCGATCGAGCTCAATCCGCGTTACGTGAGCGCGCTCTACGCCCTCGCGATACTCTACGTGTTTGAACTCGATCGACCTGCCGAGGCTGAACCGCTGCTGGAGCAGGTGCTGCAGCGGCAGTCGCGCCATGTTCAGGCAATGGCACTGCTGGCGCGCGTCTACGCGGCAACCGGGCGGCTGGAGCAGGCGGCGCAGATGTACGGCCGTGTAGCCGAGACCGCTGATGACGAGTCTATCAGGAGGGAAGCAATTCGCAATCGGGACCAGGTGCGGGAGGCAATGCGATGAAATCGCGCTTCCTGCTGGCAATCAACCGCGCTGAGTTTCTGACCTGCCGCGAGAAACAGCTTGTAGCAGAGCTGGTTGACAGCGAACAGTTCTTTCTGTCGCTCTCTGTCGATGACCTCTCGCAGATAGTCGGGAGGATCCTGCGAGCCACAAGCTGGGATCCGGCGCGTTTTCTGCACCAGGCCGAACAGGACGTGCGTTACCTCGAGCGCGAGTCAATTGGAACAATCCTGGTCACTGACAACGCGTATCCGGCGCAGCTGGGGGCGATCTACGATCCGCCGTTCCTGTTGCACTACCGCGGCACACTACCGGCGTGGGACAGGCCGCTGGTGGCGATTGTAGGAACGCGCAGCCCCAGCGAGCAGGCCCTGCTGGCAACCCGCCGTCTGGCAGAGAGTTGTGCTGCTGCCGGGATTGCGGTGGTCTCTGGGCTGGCTCGCGGCATCGATGCGGCCGCACACGCCGGCGTGGTAAGTGCGCACGGTGTAACGCTGGCGGTACTCGGCAGCGGCATCGATGTCATCTACCCGCAGGCGCACAAAGCGCTGGCACGTGGCATCCTGGCCAATGGAGGCGCCCTTGTCAGTGAGTATCCTCCGCGCACCGCGCCAACGCGCTATCACTTTCCCGAGCGCAACCGAATTATCAGCGGACTGGCGCGCGCCGTGGTGGTGGCGGAGGCTCCGATTCGCTCGGGAGCCCTGATCACCGCCGAGTACGCGCTGGAACAGGGCCGCGATCTGTTTGTCTTACGCGAAGGACTCGACGGCGACAGCGGAGCCGGCGGCCGCAACCTGGCCGCCGACGGCTCTGTCATGGTGAGTACGGCAGCCGACATCATCGCCGACTGGGTGGGCGGCAGCGCCGCCCCGGCTGCGGCGTCTGCAACGGTGACAGTCGTATCGGCTGATCGACGTCCTGCAGCGGCCGGCCGGCAGCTGGCGCTGGAACTGGAGGCGGAGTTGAAGGTAGGGTTCAAATGAACAAACACCGGAATCAGGCAGACCACCTGGAACGCTATCTCAAGTATCTCACCAGCGTGAGGAACCTTTCACCGGCTACCGTCCGTGCCTACGGAGTTGATCTGGCCTCGTTCTTTGCCTGGGTTGGCAGCCAGCAGAGCATAGACACGCGAGTGGTACGCGCGTGGGTATCGCATCTGGCGCGGATGAACATTGCCTCGTCATCGATTAACCGCAAGCTGTCCGCGTTGAAGGGCTACTACCGTTTTCTGCGCCGCCAGGGTTTGATCGACGCGTCGCCGGCTGACGGCGTCAGGAGTCTGCGTCGCGAACGCAGCCTGCCGGACATCCTTTTCGAAGCCGATATATCGACATTGCTGGCTATCGAGGGTGGTGACTTTGAGAGCGTGCGTGACCGGCTGATACTCGAGACGCTCTATTCCACCGGCTGCCGCGTCTCTGAGCTTGTGGCGATCTGCGTGGATGACATCAATTTCAAGAAAGGCAGCGTTATCGCGCACGGCAAGGGGCGCAAAGACCGGATGGTGTTCATGGGGGCTCCGGCGCGTAAAGTGCTGGCGGAGTATCTGCCGCTGCGCGCGGCGTTGTTGCACCGTCACGGTGCAGACTCCGAGCGTGCGCTGTTCCTGAACCAAAACGCCGGCGCGCTCAGCGCGCGTGGTGTTGCGCTGATCATAGACAAGCGGGTCAGGCAGGCCGGCATTGTGACCCACACCTCGCCGCACACGTTTCGTCACAGTTTTGCAACCCACGTGCTCGACCATGGTGCAGATATCCGCGTGGTGCAGGAGCTGCTGGGACACGCCGGACTGTCCACCACGCAGGTCTACACCCACATGGGGTTGGGCAAACTGCGTAAGATCTACGCACAGGCACATCCGCACGGCGGCGGGGTAGCCAAGGCAGAGGGAGAATAGCTATGCAAGACAAATGGCGCAGTACAACGGTCATCAGCGTACGCCGAAACGGCACGGTAGCCATGGCTGCCGACGGCCAGGTGACCCTGGGGAATACGATCATGAAGGCGCACGCGCGCAAGATTCGCCGAATTCACGATGACTCTGTGCTGGTCGGATTTGCCGGAGCTACCGCAGACGCGTTTACGCTGTTTGAGCGCTTTGAGGGTAAGGTCAAGGAGTATTCGGGTGACATCACCCGCGCGGCGGTGGAGCTGGCCAAGGACTGGCGCATGGATCGTGCTCTGCGGCGCCTGGAAGCGCTGATACTGACGGCCGACAGAAACAAGACGCTGCTGATTTCGGGTACCGGCGACATAGTCGAGCCGGACAGCGATGCCATTGCAATTGGATCGGGCGGCAACTTTGCCTACGCAGCCGCGCTGGCATTTCTGCAAAGCGACCAGCTGACAGCAGCCGAAATTGCAGAACGCTCACTGGCAATTGCCGCCGGCATCTGCATCTACACCAATGCCGAGATCGTGTTGGAGGAGCTTTCATGAAACGTGAACTATCCGAGCTGACGCCTGCCGAGATCGTGCGAGAACTGGACAAGTTCATCATCGGTCAGGAGAAAGCCAAGAAGGTCGTTGCCATAGCCCTGCGCAATCGGCTGCGGCGGCAGCGGCTGCCCGAGGAACTGCGCGATGAAGTGGCTCCCAAGAATATCATCATGATCGGACCCACCGGCGTGGGCAAGACCGAGATCGCGCGCAGGCTTTCCAAGTTGACCGGCGCTCCGTTCATCAAGGTCGAGGCAACCAAGTACACCGAGGTGGGCTACGTGGGACGCGACGTCGAGTCCATGGTGCGCGACCTTGTATCGGTTGGAATCTCGATGGTCAAGAGCGAGTTGCAGGAGGAGGTGCGCGAAGAGGCCGAGCGCCGCACCGAAGACGCACTGCTGGATCTGCTGCTGCCCGGCGGCCGGCGCCAGGCAGCGGCCGGGGAGACAGCCGAGCCTGATGCTTCAGCCGGCCAGATCGATGTTACACCCGCTACGCCACGCAGCGATGATAGCGCTGAGTCCGAGGGAGGCGTGTCACAGGCAACACGCGAGAAATTCCGCAAGATGCTGCGCGACGGCAAGCTCGAGGACAAGGAGATTGAGGTCCAGGTGTCCAGTGGCGGCGGTTTCCCGTCGATCGAAGTGTTCTCCGGATCCAGTTTTGAGGAGATGGACCTCAATCTCGGTAATCTGGGCAATCTCTTTGGTGGACGCAAGAAGAAGAAGCGCACCTCGGTCAGGAATGCACGCGAGCTCATCCTGCAGGAGGAGATGGATAAGCTGGTTGATTCGGACCGGCTCTCGGAACTGGCCCGCAACCGGGTGGAGCAGATGGGAATCATCTTCATTGACGAGATAGACAAGGTGGCCTCCAAGGAGGGCCGCCAGGGCGTGGATGTCAGCCGTGAAGGGGTTCAGCGTGATATCCTGCCGATCGTCGAGGGCAGCAAGGTCAACACCAAGCACGGCATGGTCGATACCTCGCACATTCTGTTCATTGCCGCCGGTGCGTTCCATACCAGCAAGCCGAGTGATCTGATCCCTGAGCTGCAGGGACGCTTCCCGCTGCGTGTCGAGCTCGAGGCGCTGGGCAGCGAGGACTTTTTCAACATCCTGACTAAACCGCAGAACGCCTTGATCATACAATACACCGAGCTTATGAAGACCGAGGGCGTTGAGCTCAGCTTCAGCGAGGATGCAATCCGCGAACTCTCGGAAATCGCGGCGCAGGTCAACAGCAAGACCGAGAATATCGGTGCACGGCGGCTGCACACCATTATGGAAGTGCTGCTCGAGGAGGTATCATTCACGGCGCCGGATCTGAAGGGACAGAAGATTCCGATTACGCGCGAGTACGTCGGAGAACGGCTCAATGAGGTGGTACAGGACCAGGACCTGACGCGCTACATTCTCTGAAAAGCGCTTCAGAAGGCCGGGCTGCAGCCGAGAATAAGAGGGAGGAGGAAGAAGACGCGATGTTTGTCAACAACAACTTTGGACGCACGGTTGATATACTGCACCGCACTATGGACGTCAGTCTGCTGCGGCAGGACGTCATCGCCAACAACATCGCCAACGCCGATACTCCCAATTTCAAGCGCTCGGTTGTCAACTTTGAGACGGCGCTGGGCGATGCGTTGCGGTCAGAGCAGACTCAGCCACGATTGCAGGCCGCACTGACCAATGAGCGGCACATCCCGTTTCATCGTCCGGTGGATTATCGTTCGGTACGGCCGTCCCGTTTCCTCGATCATCTTACGTCGAGCAAGAACAACGATAACAACGTCGATATCGAAGTCGAGAGTGCCGAGCTCTTGACCAATCAACTGCTCTACACCCTGATGACCAATTCGCTGAACTCGCAATTCGAAGCGGTCAATAGCGTGTTGCGCGGATAAGTGGGGCTGAACCATGGGAATGTTCAATAGCATCAATACTGCAGCCAGCGGGCTGACAGCACAGCGGCTGCGCCAGGACGTGATTGCGGATAACATCGCCAATGCGAGTACAACGCGCACAACCGAGGGCGGTCCATACCGCCGCAGCCGGGTGATCTTCCGGCCGCGGGTCGAGCAGCCCTACTTCAAAGGGCCATTTGTGCCGCAGCGGCTCGATAACGGGGTTGGCAAAGGAGTTCGCGTCTCGGCAATTGAGAAAGACTACGACGCCGAGTTGCGGCTTGTGTACGATCCCACCCATCCGGATGCAATACAGTCCGGACCGCAGGCGGGGTATGTAGAAATGCCCAACGTGAACGTAGTCAACGAAATGGTAGATCTGATTTCGGCATCGAGGTCCTACGAAGCAAACGTTCAGGTGATCAACGGGGCGCGCACCATGTTTACCCGCGCGCTGGAAATCGGTCGATAATGCAGAGTTTCTGGGAGGGTAGCATATGAGACTGTTGAATCCACAACAAGTGCACGGCGATATATTTCGCCTTGAACAGACAAATCCGCGCCACGTCTCCGGCAGGCGTGATCAGGCTGAACTTCAGCCTGCAGAGGATTTTCGCAGCATGCTGTTTGATGGCCTGAACAACGTGAACCAGCTGCAGCGGGATCACGCCGAACTGTCGGTACAGGCTATCATCGACCCCGAGAGCGTTAACCCGCACGACGTCACCATTGCCGGGGCAAAGGCCAATATGTCACTGAATATCGCGCGCAACGTTGTTGATCGCGTGATTCGTGCGTATCGCGATGTTATCAACATACGGTAGCGCCACCGTGAACGGATAGAGAGAGCGCTGCGCCCGGGGGGCGCCATGAACTGGGAGGGGACATGAACAACTGGCTCACAAACACAGCCCGGCAGATCAGGGATCTGTGGGGAAAATGGAAACCGCTGCAGAAGGGTGTCTTTGTAGCAGTGCTTGTCGCTGCGGTGATCGGCATCGTTCTGCTGGTCAGCTTCAGCGCAGCACCGCGTGCGGTACCGCTGATCAGCCGCGCCGTCATCGACGACGTCGAGCTGAACCGCATCACTACGCGTCTCGATCAGGAGAACGTCAGCTACAGCGTGACCGCCGACCGGCGCATCATGGTCCCCGATGAATCCACTGCGCAGCGCATGCGCGCAATTCTGACACGCGAGGACCTGTTGCCCAGAGACACCGACCCCTGGGAACTATTCGATATCGATCGCTGGACGCAGACCGACTTTGAGCGTAACGTGAATCTGCAGCGCTCGATCACGCGCCAGTTGCAGCAGCACATCGTGGCACTCGATGATGTGGACGCTGCCAGCGTCAACCTGGTAATACCCCAGGCCGAGCTCTTCCGCGATGATCAGAATCCGGTTACCGCTTCGGTGATAATTACCCCCAAGCCCGGTTCGGATATCCGTGAGAACCGGCGCAAGATCGAGGGCATTGAGAAGCTGATACAGTTTGCCGTCGAAGGACTGCGCAGCGAGCACATCACCATCACCGATCGCGCCGGCATAGTGCTCAATGACTTCGAAGGCATGGAAGGGTTCGATCGGCTCGAATTGACTCGCCGCGAGTTCAACCTCAAGCGTGAAGTCGAAGGGCGCTACATCAAGGCAATTCATGATGCGCTGTCCCAGATTTACGGTCAGAGCCGTGTTAAAGTTGTCAATATAGACGTTGATCTGCTGATGGGAGTTCGCACCTCCGAGACCGAAGAGGTCTTCCCGATTGAGACCGTGCCCGATGATCCTCGCACCCCGTTCAGCGAGCGCGAATTTGTGATGTCGGTGCCGCGCTCGACCGAAATGCTCGAAGAACTCTACGAAGGAACCGGCTTCAACCCGCAGGGTCCCCCGGGGCAGGAGGGCCAGACGCCGCCGGCGTATCGAGACCTCGACGGAATGGTCGGTCGCTGGTCCAACGTTGAGAGCCGCACCAATTACGAAATGAATACGCGGCGGCTGTACGAAGAGAAGAGCCCCGAGATCCGGCGCATGACCGCCAGCATCGCGCTGGACGGTGTCTGGCGCAAACAGTATGATGAGCAGGGGAACCTGGTGACAAACCCCGACGGCAGCATTGCCCGTGAGTACGTACCGGTCAGTCAGGATGAGCTCGACCGTGCTCTCGATCTGGCGCGCAACGCAGTGGGATTCAGTCAGGCTCGCGGTGACTCGGTCAGTGTACAGCACATCCAGTTTGACCGTTCGCTTGAGCACGAAGAGGAAGACGCTGCGTTCCGGCGCCGGCGGCAGATCCAGATGATCATCCTCTACTCGTTGATCGGTATTGCAATTCTGCTGGTGTCGTTCATCGTCTTCCGCCTGATTTCGCGCGAGATCGAGCGCCGCCGCCGCCTGCGCGAAGAGGAGCTGGCGCGGCAGCATCAGGCGATGCGCGAAGCGGCGCTGCGCAGCGCCGAGGAAGAGGGAACCGACGTCGAGATGTCGGTTGAAGAACGCGCTCGACTCGAGATGCAGGAGAACGCCATCAACATGGCACGCGAGCATCCTGAAGACGTGGCACAGCTGATTCGCACCTGGTTGATGGAGGAGTAGGCCATGGCAAAGGCAACCCGGTCAAGCGCCGGCGGTACGGCAACCACCTCCAAGAAAGGCTCCGGTCATCGCAAAGAGCTCACCGGCCGTCAGAAGGCGGCGGTGTTTTTGATCACCATTGGATCAGAGATCTCGTCTGAAATCTTCAAGCATCTGCGTGAGGATGAAATCGAGTCTTTGACGTTTGAAATCGCGCGGCTGGAGAATATAGAGCCCGAAGACCGCGACAAGGTGTTGATGGAGTTCCAGGAGCTGATGATGGCTCACGACTTCATCACCACCGGCGGCATAGACTACGCGCGTGAACTGCTGGAGAAGTCGCTCGGATCGCAGAAGGCAGTTGATATCATCAATCGTCTGACCTCGAGTCTACAGGTGCGGCCGTTCGATTTCATTCGCCGTACCGATCCTACCCATCTACTCAACTTCATTCAGCAGGAGCATCCCCAGACTATCGCACTGATTCTGGCCTATCTGGAGCCGCAGAAGGCTTCTACCATTCTCTCCAATCTGCCGCACGAAGTACAGTCCGACGTTGCCAAGCGCATCGCCAAGATGGACCGCACGTCACCGGAGGTTCTGCGCGAGGTCGAGCGCGTGCTGGAGAAGAAGCTCTCAACGCTCTCATCAGAAGACTATACCTCGGCAGGCGGGGTCGAGAGCATCGTGGAGATCCTCAATCTGGTTGATCGATCAACGGAGAAGAAGATCATCGAGTCGCTGGAGGACGAGGATCCCGAGCTGGCAGAAGACATCAAGAAGCGCATGTTTGTCTTTGAGGACATCGTTATGCTCGACGACCGTGCAATTCAGAAAGTTCTGCGCGAGGTTGATACTACCGAGCTGGCCAAGGCGCTCAAGTCTGTTGATACCGAGGTGCAGGACAAGATCTATCGCAACATGTCCAAGCGCGCAGCCACGCTGTTGAAGGAGGACATGGAATACATGGGACCGATCCGCATGAAGGACGTTGAAGAAGCGCAGCAGAAGATCGTCTCAATTATCAGAAAACTCGAGGAGCAGGGCGAGATCGTGGTTGCCCGCGCCGGCGAGGACGAGCTGGTAGTCTAGCTCACCAGATAAGGGAAGAGTTGTGGCCAAGAACGTGTTTCGATCCGGTGAAGTCAAAGTTCTCGATGGTAAAATCTTCATAGAGGGCCCGCAAGCCCCGCAGCCAATCGAGACACTCGACGAGGTTGCCGATATCGAGGAGTACAGCGGACCCACAGCCGATGACCTGCGCCGCGAGGCCGAGCAGTTCAAGCAGAACTGGGATGCCGAGCGTGAGAAGATGATTGACGAAGCCCGGCAAGCGGCCAATCAGATCACCGAAGAGGCCGAGAATCGCGCTTTTGACGAGGTCAAACGGCGCACCGCCGAGGCGCAGGAGATCAAACAGCAGGCCGAGCAGGAGTCCGAGCGGCTGGTGGCTGAGGCAAAGCAACAGGCTGACAAGATCGTTGCCGACGCCGAGGCCCGTGCCACCGAGGTTGAACAGGACGCCTATCAGCGCGGGCTGGAACAGGGCGAAGCCAAGGGCTTCGATTCGGGTAAGGCCGAGGTCAGTCGCCTGATCGATCGGCTGCACGTGATTATCGACAAGGCTATAGCGCGACGCAACGAGATCATTGAGGAGTCCGAATCGCAGCTGATTCACCTGGTGCTCGGGATTGCCGCTAAGGTTGTCAAGGTAATCTCAGAGAACCAGAAGAACGTAGTTGTCAACAACATGGTGCAGGCGCTGCGCAAGCTGAAGACCAAGTCCGATGTCATCGTCAGGGTCAATCTGCAGGACCTCGAGATGGCAACCGACCACGTCAAAGAGGTCATCGAGATGGTGGAGCGGGTCGGCAACGTAAGCGTTGCCGAGGATACAACCGTTGACCCGGGTGGCTGCATTATCGAGACCGATTTCGGTCGTATCGACGCGCGTATTTCTTCGCAGCTTCGAGAAATCGAGGACCGCATCCTGGAGATCACGCCGATTCAGTCCAGGGCAAAGCTGAAGGAATAGCGTCGCGGGCCAAAGGGAGGGAGCCCGTGGGAATGTTTGACAAATATACCGCAGTAGTTGATCGGATTGAGCCGATCAAGCAGGTGGGAAGGATTCGCCGCGTGCAGGGGCTGTTGCTGGAGAGTGACGGTCCGCAGGTGTTTGTCGGCGAACTGTGCCAGGTGGTGATGCCGCGCGGCACCGCCGTGTGGGCCGAGGCGGTTGGTGTGGCGGGCTCTACGGTACAGTTGATGCCCTATACCGAGGTCGACGGCATAGAGGTTGGCTGCTCTGTTGTGGGGACCGGCGAGATGCTGCAGGTCCCGGTTTCCGACAAGCTGCTCGGACGGGTGCTCGATGCGCGCGGCCGTCCGATCGACGGCGCTGGAGACATAGGTTCAGCCGAGCTCTATCCCGCGGTGGGGGATGGGCCGGACGTGCTTGACCGCAGTGCCATCAATGAACAGATTGTCACCGGTGTGCGCGCTATCGACGGACTGTTACCGGTGGGCAAGGGCCAGCGGCTGGGGATCTTCTCCGGCAGTGGCGTCGGCAAATCGACACTGCTGGGAATGATTGCCCGCAACACCTCTGCCGAGGTCAACGTCATTGCGCTGATTGGAGAGCGCGGGCGCGAGGTGCGCGAGTTCATTGAGCATGACCTGGGGCCCGAGGGGCTGGCTCGATCGGTGGTGGTGGTCTCTACATCCAATACGCCGCCGCTGGCGCGGCTGCGCGGTGCCTACGTTGCCACCGCCATTGCTGAGTACTACCGCGATCAGGGCAAGGATGTCATGCTGCTGTTTGATTCTGTGACTCGTTTTGCGCGTGCTCAGCGCGAGATCGGCCTTGCAGTGGGCGAGCCGCCGGCTACACGCGGATTCACCCCGTCGGTGTTCTCCACCCTGCCCAAACTGCTCGAGCGCTGCGGCACCTCGGCGCGCGGCACTATCACCGGCTTCTACAATATCCTGGTGGAAGGCGATGACATGGATGAGCCGATTGCCGACGCGGTGCGCGGTATTCTCGACGGGCACCTGGTGCTGGCGCGTCGGTTGGCTCAGCGCTACCATTACCCGGCGATCGACATACTCAGTTCTATCTCGCGGCTTGCCAACAGAGTCTCCTCGCAGCGCGTGCGCGACGCCGCCGGTTACGTACGCCGACTGATGGCGGCCTACACCGACAGCGAGGATCTGATAAACGTCGGAGCCTACCAGAAGGGAACCAACCGTGAGATCGATGAGGCAATCGCAAAGATGCCGCAGATAAACGGATTCCTGCGCCAGGACATCGACGAGAAGGCGCCGCTGGAGGCAACTCGCAGCGCGGTGTTGGCGATTGCCGGCATGGGTGAAGCCGATGCACTGGCAAATGACCGCGAGGAGCAGCGGCAGTGAGACGGTTTCAGTTTACGCTGGCAGCAGTATTGCGACTGCGGCAGCACCGCGAATCAGAGTGGGAACTCAAGCTGGGCGAGGCAACCTCGCGTTGCGTGAGGCTGCAGGATGAGATTGCCACGGTGGCACGCGAGCACCAGCAGACCGTTGCCGCGGGTGGCGGAGCTCAGGCGGCCGACATAGAGTTTCGGCTGTGGCAGGGCGCCTATATGGCGCATCTCGAACAGCGGCGACAGCAGCTATCCTCGGATCTCGAAGAGGCCCAGCGTGCGCGCAACGAAGTGCAGCAGCAGTACGTGGCTGCAATGCGCGAGCGCAAGGTTCTCTCCAACCTCAAGGAGCGGCAGGAGGAGGCGCACCGCCGCGAGCAACTGCTTCACGAGGGCAAAGTGCTCGACGATTCGACCAACGCTCGCAGCGCGCGCGCCCGAAAAATAGCATGGGAGGCTACCGTCGATGGCTCGCTATAGCAGAGTGGGGGCAGCTCCACGGATCCTGGTACTTATCTTGCTGGTACTTGTCCTGCTTGTGGGCGGGACCCTCTGGTTCAACTACCTGGGGCTGATAGACGCGCGCGCGGTGATAACCCCGGTCGCGGCGCTTTTTGGCGTCGGGCGCCCAACCGAAGTAGACCCGGCGGACGACGCAATCCTGCTGGACAGCGCGCGGCTCGCCAAGCGCGAACAGGCTCTGCAGCTGGTTTCCGAGGACATCGCCCGCCGCGAGCGCGAGCTTGAGAACACCACCGCCGAGCTGGCTCTGCTGCGCGACGAGATCGAGGCGCGCGAGGCGGAGCTGCAGGACCGCGAGATTTCATTCAACCAACGGGTGCGGGAGGACGAGAATAGAAGAGCAAGGGTCGAGCAGATTTCGCGCAACCTGACCGGTATGCCACCGGACAATGCGGTTGCCATTCTGCAGGGCTTTGAAGACCAGCTGCTGATCGAGACGCTGCAGATTACCGAAGAACGTGCAGCCGAGGCTGGTGAATTCTCGCTGGTTCCGTTCTGGTTGTCGCAATTCCCGCCGCAACGCGCGGCAGAGATTCAGCGCAAGATGACCATCAGAGCCGACCAGTGATACCGGAGGTGCTCGGGTGTTGCAGAACCCCGGCGGATCACTACCTGTTCTCGCTGATTTTGTGGTGCAGGCCAGACCGGCTCAGACGCTTTCTGCGCTTGATCCGGCTACCGGTGGGCCCAATCTGTTTCGCGATCAGCTCGACGCAGTCATTGCCCGCGAGCGCTCGTCTACGGTTCGTTCTCCCTTAGAGGAGGCGCACCGCTACGAGGCCACGCAGCAACAGTATTCAGCCGAACGCGCAGATCAACAGCAAGCGCAGAACGGCGCGCTCTCTGAAGCTGACCGCCACGATACAGCACGCAGCGAGTACACGCAGACTAAGAGCGATACGGAAGAGAGTGACAGTGATGCCAAAGCCGCCGCTGAAGATGGTGAGGCCCAACGCACCAGGAAGGAGTCCAGGCAGAAGTCTGAGGGCGAGAAGGTCCAGGATGAGCAGGGCTCAAAGGCAGAGCGCAAGAAGACTGCGGCGGAGCGTGATGAGGACAACGACACACCGGCAGCGGAGTCCAGGACAGCCAACAGCGATCGTAAAGTCAAGTTGTCACGGCTGACCGATGCCGGCAAAGTGGCCAAAGAAGGTAAAACCGCCAAGCCGGACGGCGAAGAATTGGCGGCGGAGAAGAAGGAGTCTGCGTCAGGTTCTGTTGCGCACAGCGTGCGACTCGGCGATGCAGAGGCTGCCGATGTTGATACATCGAAAGCGGATGACCGAGGCGCGGCGCTCGAGCGCGCTGCTGTGAGCCGCAATGAAGAAGCAGCGCTGCAGCCAAAGCGTCAATCAGGCGCAGGCGGTCCGGAGGCTGACTCACACGAGAGCGAGATTCGCCAGGCGCTCAGCGCGGCACGCCGTTCGGTCGGGCAGAAATCCGGCGCGGATGAGAGCGCCGATCAGAATGGCAGCCACGAGCAGGATGACCAGAGTGACTCGCGTTCTGTGGAGCGCAACCAACGGCGTGCGGCGGTTACTGTCGAGGTACGCGATCTGCGTCCCGACAGCGACAAGAACGGTGCTGATTCGAGCGAAGCGCGCAGCGCGCGTGTTGAGACCGATGGATCGAGCCTGACGCGCCGGCTGCAGGCCGACGCTGAGCGGCTGCAGAGCGACGGAGGGCGGGGACACACAACGCTGTCACGAGCGTTGCGCGAGCAGGCCAACCCCGAGATCGTACGCCAGGCGCGCCTTGTGGTACGCGGTGAATCGTCCGGTGATATCCGGCTGGTACTGAAACCCGAGCACCTCGGCCGCGTGCGAATCAATCTGCACCTCGAAGATAACCGTATAGCAGGGCGGATTATTGTCGAAAATAGTAGTGTAAAAGAGGCCTTCCAGGAGAATCTGCAGGCGTTGCAGCGCTCTCTGCAGCAGAGCGGTATCGAGACCTCCGGACTGGAGGTCTCCGTTGGCGAGGGCGGCGGCGACAACGCCGGCCGCGGTAACCAGAGCGGGTTACGCCGAGCAGCGGCTGCCGAGTTTGATGAGCTGGTTCCTGGCCTCGGTGAGTGGTGGGACGAGATCGGACTCGTCAACGTGTACGCATAAGGAGTTTGACGCGAGATGGAAATCTCCAACATGATGAGCGGCGACCAGCTGGCGCGCCTGGAAAGCAGGGTAAATCGTTTCAACAACGAGCTCAACGAGGGTAAGCCGCCAACGCAGAGCCTGGGCAAGGATGACTTTCTGAAGCTGTTGATTACTCAGTTGCAGAACCAGGACCCAACGGCGCCAATGGAAGACCGCGAGTTCATTGCCCAGATGGCGCAGTTCTCGTCGCTGGAGCAGATGACCAACATGTCCGGCGAGTTCTCCAAGCTGGCACGGCTTATCTCTTCGGGGCAGGCTCTTAATCTGCTCGGCAGGGAGGTCGAGGTTGTGCACGGAGAGCGGACCGTCAGCGGGCGCGTCAGCGAGGTAACCGGCGGTGACTACCCGCAGTTGATGGTCAATGGAACCTATTATGACTACAGCCAAGTTCGAAGAGTACAGGAATAAGGGGGCTTCGCCATGATGCGCTCACTATGGGCCGGCGTTTCCGGTCTGCAGAACCACCAGGTCAGGATGGACGTAATCGGTAACAACGTTGCCAATGTGAACACCACGGGATTCAAGCGTGGGCGTGTAAACTTTCACGACATGATCTCGCAGATGATGGAGGGCGCGGCGCGCCCGCGCGAGGAAGTCGGCGGAGTCAATCCTAAACAGGTCGGGCTCGGTGTGCAGACTGCAGCTATCGATACCATTCACACGCAGGGTTCGTTGCAGACCACCGGAGTCAAGAGCGACGTTGCGGTGCAGGGCAGCGGCTTCTTCGTAGTACGCAGCGGCGACCAGAGCTTCTTCACCCGCGCCGGAGCGTTTGGGCTGGACGAGGAAGGCGTACTGGTCAATCCTGCCAACGGCATGCGTGTGCAGGGCTGGATGGCCGAACAGCTCGACGGAGAGTCGATCATCAACACCTCTGCAGCTATAGAAGATCTGACTATCCCGGTTGGCGGAAAGGATCCGGCATCCGCCACCACCGAGGTTTTTCTGGCGAGTAATCTCAACAAGAACACGCCGGTGATTGGCGCAGACGCAACCGCTGCCGAGGTCCGTGAAGGAACCTGGTCGGTCGAATACGACATCTTCGACAGCTTTGGCAATACTCATACGCTGCGCGTTGATTTCACACGCATCGAGGATGAGCCAAACCGCTGGAACGCCAACGTGCAGATCAGTCCGGAAGCCGCGGATGAAGTGCTGCAGAACGTTTCGGTTGGCGGTGTGGCCAGCGCTGATACGCAGAGCTTCATTGTAGAGTTTGCCAACGACGGTACACTGCAGTCGATTTCCAACCCCGAGGGCGGCGTACTGGACGAGGGCAACCTGGCGGTCGATCTGTCCTTCCAGGTTCCCGAAGCGTCTATCCCGATCGATCCCGATACCGGACTGCCCGAGGGACCGGCAACCCAGGAGTTTACGCTCAATCTGGGACAGGTCGGGGCGTTTACCGATTCCATGACCCAGTACAGCTCACAGAGCTCCACCAAGGTGTTTCGCCAGAACGGCTACCCGATGGGCTATCTTGAAGATTTCCGCATCGATCAGTCCGGCGAGATCACCGGAATATTCTCCAACGGCACCAACCGCATCCTGGGCCAGGTAGCGCTGGCGTCATTCACCAATCCTGGTGGCCTGGAGAAGGCTGGTGAGAACACCTACGTGCAGTCTATCAACTCGGGGCTGGCCGATATCAGCGCTCCTGGTACCGCCGGTAAGGGTGTACTGATTGCCGGTACCCTGGAGATGAGCAACGTGGATCTGTCGCAGGAGTTCACCGACATGATTGTAACCCAGCGTGGCTTCCAGGCAAACTCGCGTTCCATCCAGACCGCGGATCAGATGCTGCAGGAAGTCTTAACACTCAAGCGCTAAAGGGGTAGTATAAGATTGTGATACAGGTCAGTCGCCTCGATGGCAAGAGCTACTACGTGAACCCGCATCAGATCGAGTACATCGAGGCGAATCCGGATACAACGCTTATCATGCTTTCAGGAAAACGCCTGGTGGTGCAGGAAGACTACCAGGCCGTTTTTGATCGTATTGTCGAGTACCGGCGGCAAATCGGGGCCTTCAAGAACGAGGAGTAGTGTTTCATGGATCTTGGAACAATCGTAGGAGTTGTTGCCGGATTTGTTCTGATTGTGATGGCCATATTCACATCAGGCGGTGCGCTTCAACTGTACGTGAACCTGCCGTCGGCCATCATGGTTATCGGTGGTTCGTTTGCGGCCATGATGGTTGCCAATCCGCTGAGCCGGATGCTGGGGGTTATGAAGTACGTCAACCACGCGCTGCGCATCCCGGACTGGCAGGAGGAGAAGGTCATCAATGAGCTGGTCGGGTTTTCCGAACGCGCGCGCCGCGAAGGGCTTCTGGCGCTGGAAGACAATATGGACCAGGTGGAAGATGAGTTCATGCGCAAGGGGCTGCAACTGGTAGTCGACGGTACCGACCCGGATATCATCAAGACGATTCTCTATAATGACCTCACCCAGATCCAGGAACGTCACGGTACCGGGATCAAGGTGTTTGACGACTGGGGCAAGATTGCGCCGGCGTTCGGCATGATCGGTACGCTGGCCGGTCTGATTGCGATGCTCGCCAGCCTCGAGGACCAGGACGCCATCGGTTCCGGTATGGCGCTGGCGCTGATCACCACGATGTACGGCGCCATCTTTGCCAACCTGGTGCTGATACCAATTCGCAGCAAGCTCGAGGACCGTGATAAGGAGGAAACCCGTACCAAAGAGGTTATTATAGAGGGTATTCTCTCGATCCAGTCCGGCGATAATCCGCGAATTCTGCTTGAAAAACTGGTCTCGTTCCTGCCTCCGCGCCAGCGGGAGGTGATTCGTCAGGAAAGCGGAAGGGACTAAGACGCCATGGGGCCCAGAAGAAGAAAGAAGCGTCAATCCGAGGGCGCAGCCGACTGGCTGCTTACCTACGGTGACATGGTAACGCTGCTGCTCACGTTCTTTGTACTGATGTACACCGCGGCCACCATTGACGGCGAACGGCTGGAGCTGATTCTGGCGGCTTTTGCCGGTTTGGGCAGCATGGACGGTGGCGCCACGTTGCAGGAGGGCCGTCTGGCCGAGTTGGGCAACACCGTCATGACGCTGCCTTCCATGCAGCGCGGTCGTGCGCTTGACGAGGCGCGACGCACCGCGGTCAGCATTTTTGAACCGGAGATCCGCTCGCAGAAGGTCAGGGTGACGCAGGACGAGCGCGGGCTGGTTATCTCGCTGGCGGCCGACGCATTCTTCGAGACCGCCAGCGCTGAGCTGAATATCGAGCAGTCGCGCAACGTCTTTGTGCGGCTGGCTGATCTGCTGCGCTCGGAGCAGCTGGACAACCGCACCTTCCGCATAGAGGGTCATACCGACAGCATTCCGACCGATCCCGAGGGTCCGTGGCCGACAAACTGGGAACTATCTATCGAGCGCGCCTTGAATACCTTCCGTCTGCTGCAGGACTACCAGGTTCCCGAAAATCGCTTCCAGGTTATGGGGCTGTCCGATACGGCGCCTTTGACAAGCAACGAGACCGCCGAAGGCCGCGCGTACAACCGCCGTGTTGACGTAATTATTCTGACCGAAGGGCACCTGTAAGGAGTATGGGAGATGTCTGACAACGAACTGTTTGACGCCGAAGACGAGGTTGCCGGCGAAGAGATAGCCTCGGGCGGAAGAAAGATCGGCTTCCTGCCCGGCATTGTGATACAGATTCTCAAGTGGACCGGGATCGTGCTGGGAGCGGTCATCTTCGTTGTGACAATTGTGGTTGTGACGCTCAACTTCATGGGTGACGGTTTTGCTACGCAATCGAGAATACCCGCTGAATCGGAGGCCTACGCGGACCGCCGGCCGATCCTCGACTGGTACAGCGGGATCGGCGAGCTGCGCGGCCAGACCGCCGATGAAGCGCGCCACACGTTTATCGTCCAGCCGCACATCGGCTACGAGCAGGAAAACCGCGCCGTGCAGAACGAGCTGATCCAGCGTAACATTCAGATCCGCGAAGAGATCCTGCTCTATTTCAGCTCGCGGCGCGTATCTGAACTGGAGGGGGTAGAGAACCGTAATCGAATCAAGCAGGATCTGGTGACCCGCATCAACAACAATATTATGCGTTCAGGACGCATCCGGGACGTTGCTTTTGACTCATTTCAGATTGTTGATTTTTGAGTTGCAACAGTTGTTGCAAAACTCGGCGATCTGTGAGAGAATTCCAGCTGGGAATGGAGAGGGGAGCACTACACAATGACCGAGGTCCTTTCTCAGGATGAGATCGATCAGTTACTGACCGCGTTTTCATCCGGAGATGTAGAAACCGAAGAAAGTCGCCAACCCACCGGCCAGCGCAAAATCAAGATATACGATTTTAAGCGTCCGGATAAATTCTCCAAGGAACAGATTAGAACGGTCTCGATCATGCACGAGACCTTTGCCCGGCTCACCACTACCAGCCTCAGTGCCCAGCTGCGCAGCCTGGTGCAGGTGCACGTGGCGTCGGTGGATCAGTTGACCTACGAAGAGTTCATCCGCTCGATTCCCAATCCAACCACGCTCGCGGTAATCAACATGGATCCGCTGAAGGGCTCGGCAATCCTGGAAATCGATCCGGCAATCACGTTCTCGATCATTGACCGCCTGTTCGGCGGTCACGGTGAGGGGACCAACGTGATGCGCGAATTGACCGACATCGAGAGTTCGGTTATGGAAGGCATCATCGTTCGCGTACTCGGCAACATGCGCGAGGCGTGGAGCCAGGTAATCGATCTGCGGCCACGGCTGGGCCAGATCGAGACCAACCCGCAGTTTGCCCAGATTGTACCGCCAACCGAGATGGTGGTGCTGGTGACCCTTGAAACCAAGGTTGGCGACGTTGAAGGCATGATGAACTTCTGCATTCCCTATCTCACAATCGAACCAATCATCTCCAAGCTCTCGGCGCAGTACTGGTATTCCTCGGTTCGCCGTGGCACCACTACCGAGAACCTCAATATTCTGCGTGACCGCCTCTCCACTATCGAAGTTGCGCTGGTTGCCGAGATAGGCGCTATGGACCTGACCGTTCGCGATGTGCTGTCGCTGCGCGGTGGAGACGTCATCCGGTTACAGAATACTCGCACCTCGGACCCGATGGTGCTCAAGATAGGTAATCGCCCCAAGTTTCTGTGCAAGCCGGGTCAGGTGGGCAGCAAGTTGGCGGTTCAGATCATCGACCAATTGGAAGACATCGAGCAGGAAGATTTCGAAGAGCTGGCCGCGGAGGAAGGAGAGTAGGCATGAGCGATGGGTCTCTGTCCCAGGACGAAATTGACGCGTTGTTGCAAGGAACCGGGGGAATGGAGTTTGGCGCAGAGGCCGAACCAGCCGCAGGCGGCGGTATCAGCGACGCCGAACGACAGGCGTTTTTTGCCGTTATAAAGGACACCGTCGGGTCTCAGAAGTCCAACTTCTCGATGCTTGTGACCAGGAACGCGTCGGTAGAGGCTACCGGTGCCGAAGTGCTGGCAGGCGATGGCCTGTTGTCGCGTCTGGCAGATGAGGTAGTTGAGATAGGACTGGATTTTTCCGATGGCGTAGAAGGCAGACATCTCTATTTGATGGATGGCGCCTCGGCAATCCGTATCGCCTCGCCGATGATGGGCCAGGAGGGCGTAGAGCTCGACGATGCTGCGGTCAACGCGCTGCAGGAGGCGTTTTCTCAGGTTTCCGGCCCGGTGATCACCGCGCTGGGAGACAAGAGCAACAAGACCATTATGACCGACGCGCCGGCCGGGCGCGTGGTCGCCAAACAGCAGGTGGCGCTGCCCGAAGGCAGTTTTGTGGCCGTGATGTACAAGTTCACCGTTGAGGGTGACGAGGCGGCGCAGATCATCGAGGTCTACGATGCTTCGATTGTCAAGGCTATCGCCGGGCAATCTCAGTCTGCAGGCGCTCCGCAGGCGCAGCCAAATCCATTTGGCGGCGCAGCGGAAAGCAGCGGTTTTGGTGCAATGGGCGGCGCACAGGAATCATCGGCCGGCGGAGCCATCAACTCCGGCGGCGGCGGTCCGGCGGTTCAGTCTGTGCAGTTCCCCAATCTGCAGCAGCAGGTAACGCATACCGAGCAAGGCAACATCAGCCTTCTGATGGACGTCTACATGGAGATGACCGTGGAGCTCGGGCGTACCAAGAAGTTGATCAAAGAGATTCTCGGTATGGGTGAGGGAACCATCATCGAACTGGACAAGCTCGCTGGCGAGCCGGTGGACATCCTGGTCAATCATAAGCTGATTGCCAAGGGTGAGGTTGTGGTTATTGACGAGAACTTTGGTGTACGCGTAACGGAAATCGTTTCGCCTATGGAAAGAGTGACGAATATGACGTAGAATAGCAGCGGTTCACGGCGGACTGCAGACCGGCGTGAATTGTGTGTTAGGGGAGGGGACACTGAAACAGCTACACCTATGCCTTGTGGTGCTGCTACTTGTGGCGGCACCCGCGCTGGATCTGATAGCGCAGGAGTCTGGAGAGACGGCGGCGCCGTCTGATCAGACAGATCAATCCGAACAGCCACAACGCACTCAGCCTGAACGTGTTGACGAGTCAACGCTGCTTTTCGACGAGCCGGGGTCAACCGAGCCCGGCCAGGATTTCAGCGGCGGGCCCAGCTTCGGCGTGGGCGATTTCGTGCGCATGGTGTTGGTGCTGGCGGCGGTGGTTGCGGCCATCTACGGGATCTTCTTCGTCATAAAGAAAGCCTCAGCAGGAACAACGGGAGACAGCGATCTGATCCGTCCGCTGGGCAGCAGGACCCTCCCGGGGAACAAGTCGCTGCACCTGGTGGAAATCGGACAGCAGGTGTTTCTGGTGGGGGCCGCAGACCACGCGATCAATCTGATCGCCGAGATTACGGACAAGGAAAGCATCGATCAGCTTGTGTTGCAGGCTGCCACGGAAAGCGGCAACCGCAAGAAGAGTTTCTCGGAGTTGCTCGGCGCTGTTCTCGGAGGCGCACGCAACAATGGGGCCTCGGCTGCAGCCGGGCCATTTCAATTCATGAATCAGCAGAAGGAGCGATTGAGAAAACTGCGTTAACCGAACGCCTTGTTCGCCAATGGGAGGGGAACTTGAAAAGACCAGTACTGCTGCTCGTATGTGTGGTGCTTCTTGCGGGGTTGGCGCCCTCACTGCCGGCCCAGGATGCCGTTGGCGAGGTTGCCGGTGAAGAAGCGCTGCGAATTCCGTTTGTAGATCTCTCGATCCGCCAACCCGATACCAACCAGGAGGTAGCGCTGTCGCTGCAGTTGCTGCTGATCCTGGCGGTATTGAGCCTCGCTCCGTCGATCATCATTCTGATGACATCCTTTCTGCGCATTTCGATTGTGCTGGATTTCGTAAAACGCGCTCTCTCGCTGCAGCAGGTGCCGCCAAACCAGGTCCTGATGGGCATCGCGCTGTTCATGACGGTGTTTATCATGTGGCCTACCATTATCGACATCTACGATAACGCCTACGCACCGTTTTCCGAAGGCGAGATCGGCATCGAGGAGGCGTACGGCAACTTCGAGGCACCGATACGCGTGTTCATGTATCGCCAGATGCGCGCTAATCCGGACAGCATCGCGCTGTTCATGCGCATGAGTGACCTGCCGCGGCCCAATAACCTCTCGGAAGTGCCAACGCGGGTATTGATCCCGGCATTCATCCTGCACGAACTCACCGTGGCGTTCAAGATTGGAATACTGCTGTTTATTCCGTTCATTATCGTGGACATGGTGGTGGCATCGATACTGATGTCCATGGGCATGATCATGCTGCCGCCGGTAATGATTTCGCTGCCGTTCAAGCTCATTCTGTTTGTGCTGGTTGACGGCTGGGGACTGATTACCCAACAGCTGGTTGCCAGCTTTGGAGGATTCTGATGAATACCGGATTCGCCATTAATCTGATTCGGCTTGGGGTGTTGCAGGTGCTGATGCTGGCGGCACCACTGCTCGGCATCGGCATGGCGGTTGGATTGATCGTATCGATCTTTCAGGCAACCACCTCGATCCAGGATCAGACCCTGAGTTTCATTCCCAAGATTGCCGCAATTCTGGGTGCACTGATCCTGTTTGGACCGTGGATGGTCCAGTCACTGGTGCAGTTCACGCTGACACTGTTCCAGCAGATACCGGCAATGGCCGGTTAGCATGCGCTGGTACCGCAGCACGTGTGAGGTGGTAAGATAGATGGGGCCGACGTTTGTCTATAATACGCAGCTCTTTCTGCTGATCATGGCGCGCGTATTCGCCATGATTGAAATCGCACCACTGGTCTCTTCGCAATCGATCCCGCAACAGGCAAAGGTGGCACTCTCAGTGCTGTGCGCCTTTCTGGTGTTCCCGTGGGTGGCTGCCGCGGGGTATCCAATTCCCGATGATGCGCTGTCGTACGTGCTGCTGCTGATAGGTGAGGCGCTGGTGGGAATCATCATGGCGTTCTTCCTGGCAATTATCTACGTTGCATTTCAGGTCTCAGGACAGCTGTTTTCACTTCAGATGGGGTTTGGAGCATCGTCGGTCTTTGATCCGCTGGCACAGGTGGAGATCCCGCTCATGGGGCAGTTGCTGAACCTGGTGGCGATGATGCTTTTTATCGGTGTTGACGGGTTTCAGCGGCTGTTCTACATCGGTGTAGTGCGTTCGTTTCAGGCGGTGCGCGCGGTGGATTTTGTCGGTGTGCGCGAGGGGCTGCTGGTGGGAATGCTGGTGCGGTTGTCGCAGCTGTTCCAGTACTCGCTGGTATTGGCCTTCCCGATTCTGGGAACCCTGGTGCTGGTCTACGTGGCGATGGGGCTGTTGGCCAAGGCCGCGCCGCAGATGAACCTGCTGATTCTCGGTTTTCCGATCTCGATCAGCGTCAGCTTCATGTTGATCTTTGTATCGATGCCGTTTCTGGCCGACGCCTTTGCCGCGCTGCTGGATCACGCCTTCGACGGTCTGCTGGAAGTGCTGCGGCTTGCCCGCGGAGGTGCGTCGTGATTGTGACCGGCAACCGCGCTATTGGAATGCTGCCGTTTGATGATCCGGGCAGACTGCTTCGGCAGCAACTGGCGGCTATGCACCTGCAGTGGTTTGCCGCCGAAGATGAGGGCCGCACCGAGGATCCTACCGAGCATAAGATCCGCAAGGCGCGTGAAGATGGCAAGGTTGCCAAGTCGCAGGATGTCACCGGTGCCATCGTGCTGCTGTTTTCGGTTCTGGGGCTGGGGCTGCTGGCGGGCCACATCCTGGAGGTGGCACGTGAGATGGTGCATTTTTTCATCAGTCAGGCTACCGCTATCGATGTAACCTCTGATGCCCGCGCATTCTTGGCGTTCTACCGCTTCTTTGTGCGGCTGACGCTTCCGATCGGTGCAATTGCGTTTGTAGCAGCGTTCATGGGTGGATACCTGCAGGTGGGTCCGCTGTTTTCGCTGAAACCTATCACACCGGATTTCAACCGCATAGCACCCAACTTTCCCAAGTTCTTCAAGAAGGCGTTTGCATCGGCCGAGGCCGGTTTCAACCTGGCCAAATCGTTGGGCAAGATTATCATTATTGCGCTGGTAGCCTTCTTCAATATTCGTGCCCAGGTTGGCCGCATGGTGAACCTGGTCCACCGGCCGTTCCTGCAGTCGTTAACGCTGGTGGCAGGAGTTGCGTTTTCGATCCTGGTGCAGGTGGCGGTGATTCTGCTGGTACTGTCGTTGTTCGACTACATGTTCCAGCGCAAACAGCACATCGAGTCCATCAAGATGACCAAGGAAGAGGTCAAGGAAGAACGCAAGACCTTTGAGGGCGATCCGCTGATCAAGAGCCGTCTGCGTCAGCGTATGCAGGAGATCCTGTCACGCAACATGGTGCAGAACGTCCCCAAGGCTGACGTTGTTGTCACCAACCCGACGCACTTCGCGGTGGCGCTGGAGTACAACCGGCTCTCGATGCCGGCACCGACGGTAATTGCCAAGGGGCAGGACGCCATCGCGCAGCGCATTCGTGAAGTTGCCCAGCAGAACAACGTGCCGGTGATGGAGAACAAACCTCTGGCACGGGCCCTCTATTCGGAAGTGGAAATTGGTGATGTGATTCCGGAAAAGTTCTTTGAAGCTGTGGTTGCAGTGCTCAAGGAAGTCTACCGCATCGGCGGGCGTACGGTGAAGGCAGGATAGAATGGCGGATGTACAGTCGGTCTTGAGTAATTCTTTGCTGCGTCACCGTACCGACGTGCTGGTAGCGGTAGGCGTGGTTGCGGTGGTGATGATGCTGATCATCCCGCTGCCAACGGTACTGCTGGACAGCTTCATGGCGCTCAACCTGGTGCTGAGTCTGCTGGTGATCCTGATTGTGCTCTACACCAAGAACGCGCTGGAGTTCTCGGTGTTCCCAACGTTGCTGCTGGTGGTCACCGTGTACGGCCTGGCGCTCAACGTCTCTTCAACCCGGCTGATACTGGCGCAGGGCGGCGATTTCGGCGGTCAGATCGTGCGCGCGTTCTCTACCTTTGTTGTTGGTACCGAGGGTGCCGAGGGCCTGGTGATCGGGCTGATCATCTTCATCATCATCATAGCGGTGCAGTTCATCGTCATCACCAAGGGCGCCACCAGAGTTGCCGAGGTTGCCGCGCGCTTCACGCTCGATTCACTGCCTGCCAAACAGATGGCAATCGAAGCCGAGTACAACTCCGGTGCCATCACCGAAGAAGAGGCCAGCCGCAAGAAGACCGATCTCGAGCGCGAGGCCGACTTCTACGGTGCCATGGATGGTGCATCCAAGTTTGTCTCGGGAAACGTCAAGGTCGGACTGCTGATCACGGTGGTCAATATTGTAGGCGGAATGATAGTCGGGATGACCATTCACGGCGAGAGCTTTGACATGGCGCTCAACACCTACATTTCGCTTGCCATCGGTGACGGGTTGGTAACCCAGTTTCCGGCGCTGATTATCTCAACGGCTACCGGCTTGATTGTTACCCGCGCCATTTCCGACGCAACCTTTGGTGAAGACGTCACGCGGCAGTTCTCGAATCAGGCGCGTATCTACTGGATTGCCGCCGGTTTCCTGTTTGTGCTGGCGATTCTTCCCGGGTTTCCGTGGTACATCCTGGTTCCAATGGGAGTGTTGTCGGCCTTTCTGGGGCTCACCCTGGGACGGCGCCAGATGATTGACGCCGAGCGGGTCACTACTGAGGAGAAGCAGGCCAGAGCAAAGGAAGCGCCAACAGAGATATCACCGGTGGCCCCGCTCGACCCGATCTCGCTGGAACTGGGCTACGCGCTGGTGCCGCTGGTGGATAAGGATAAGGGCGCCGAGCTGCTCGATCGTGTGACGCGCATCAGGCGTGAGACAGCGCTCGACCTGGGTCTGGTGGTGCCGCGCATCCGCATCATCGACAACATGCGCCTCGACCCCTCTGAGTACTGCATAAAGATCCGCGGTGTGGAGGTTGGCCGCGGAGTCATCCGCATGGGGCGTTACCTGTGTATCAATCCCGGCGGGGAACGCGAAGACATTCCCGGTGAGAAGACCGTCGATCCGGCTTTTGGGCTGCCCGCGCTCTGGATCACCGAAGAGCACCGCGAACAGGCCGAACGTAGCGGGTTCACAGTGGTTGACTCGCCTTCGATTATTGCAACGCACTTGACCGAGATCATCAAACGCAACAGCGCGGACATTCTGGGACGGCAGGAAGTCAAGGGCATACTCGAAGCGCTGCGGCGCGATTATCCGGCAGTGATCGAAGACGTGCAAAGCGTTCTGTCGCTCGGGGATATCCAGAAGGTGCTGCAGGGACTGTTGCGTGAACAGGTTTCAATTCGCAACATCGTTACGATACTCGAGTCGCTGTCGGATTACGGCAACGTCACCAAGGAGCCCAGCTTCCTGGTGGAAAAGGTGCGCCAGGCGCTGAAGCGTCAGCTCTCGCTGCAGTACGCCGATGACGACAAGGCGCTGCGGGTACTGACCATCGAGCCCGGACTGGAGCAGCGAATCATCGAGTCTCGGGTTGAGACCTCCGCCGGAGTCATCCCGGCGCTGCCTCCCGATGTTCAGCGCAAGTGGATTGGCGCGCTGCGCAACTCGATCAAGGGTGTGCAGGAACGCGGGGTCTTCCCGATTGTGCTGTGCTCGGAGGCCGCACGGCCGCTGGTCAAAGCGAGCGCGGCGCGCGACGTAACCGAGCTGGTGGTTCTTTCGGTGCCGGAGATCGTTCCCGAGATACGAGTAGAGAGTGTAGGCGAAATACGGATAGATGAATGAGAGGGGAAGCATGGAGTACTTTGTAGAACAAGCGGCCTCACACCGTGAGGCCGAATCAAAGATCCGCACCAAGTACGGCGACAAGGCGCGCATCATGCATCACAAGACAATCCGGCTGGGCGGGTTCCTGGGGCTCTTCACCCGTGAAGGGGTAGAAGTGACCGGCTACTTCTCGCACGAACCGCCGAAGGGGAGGCCCGAAACATCGCGCAAGAGCGCAGATCTGGAAGAAGAGAAGCGCAAGATACTCGGCTCGGTCAAGTCCGAGAAGACCATCGACATGGTGCTCAAAGAGCTGCAGACAATCAAAGAGAAGATGGATCAGCCGCAGCAGACGTCTGTTCCGCGGACCACCGACCACCCGACGCTTGCTCGGATGGAAGAACTGCTGCAGTACAACGATTTCACCCCCGGCTACATCGCGGCCATGATCAAGCGGCTGCGTGCAACGTTTTCGATCGATGAACTCGACGATCAGGAAATGGTCGAGGCACAGCTTGTCGATTGGATCGGCGAGTCTATCCAGATCTACCAGCCCGAGCGCGGCGACCATCCGACTGTTTTTGTCCTGGTGGGGCCCACCGGGGTTGGCAAGACTACCACGATAGCCAAGCTTGCAGCGGTACACGGCATGAACGGCACCGCGAACGGCAGCTCACAGGCCAGCGTGCGCATTATAACCATCGACAACTACCGCATCGGCGCCCGCGAACAGATTGAAACATACGGTAGTATCATGGATATTCCGGTTGCCTGCGTCGATTCTGCCCAGGAGATGAAGAAGCAGATTGCGCTGTTCCAGGATACCGATGTAGTGTTTGTGGACACCATCGGTAAGAGCCCGCGGCAGTTCAGCCAGCTCGGTGAGATGAATGAGGTGGTGCGGGCGTGCGGCGGATCGGCCCAGGTGCATCTCGCTATCAGCGCCACCACAAAGACCAGTGATCTGTACGAACTGTTGCGGCAATTTGAGCCGTTCGGTTATCGGTCGATAATAGTTACAAAGCTCGATGAGACAACCCGAATCGGCAACGTTATCAGTGTGCTGCACGAGAAACAGAAACCGATCTCGTATCTCACCGACGGGCAGCGCGTTCCCGAGAATCTTGAACGCGCAACTGTAGAACGGCTGTTGCTGACGCTGGAAGAGCTGCATATCAACCGCCGGCGTATTGCAGAGACGTACGCAAAACCGAATGACGGAGAGTCGAATGGCTGATCAAGCAGAAACCCTGCGCGAGTTGATGAAGAACAAGAACAACTCAAACGAGTCCAGGACGCGCATCATTACCGTGGCCAGTGGTAAAGGCGGAGTCGGCAAGACCAATATTTCGACCAACCTGGCGATTGCCTACGCAAAGCTGGGCAAGCGCGTCATCCTGATGGACGCCGACCTCGGTCTCGCCAATGTGAACGTTGTGCTCGGGATTATCCCCAAGTACAACCTGTACCATCTGATCCGCAAGCAGAAGACGATGCGTGAAATCATCATGGATACCGATTACGGGATCCAGATTGTTGCCGGAGCCTCGGGCTTTGCCAAGATCGCCAACCTGTCGGAGGAGGAGCGGCACAATTTCATAAACGAGCTTTCGGAGATGTCCAATGCGGACATTATCATAATCGATACCAGCGCCGGTGTTTCGAATAATGTCCTGGCCTTTGTTGCAGCTGCCGACGAGGCCATCATTGTGACAACCCCGGAGCCTACGGCGATTACCGACGCCTACGGTATCATAAAGATCATTGCAACCGAAATCGACAACCTGGGCATCGGCCTGAAACTGATTGTCAACCGGGTGAAGTCGGTCACCGAAGGCAAGAAAGTGGCTGAACGGGTCATCAACATCGCCGGACAGTTTCTCAATTTGAAAGTTGATTACCTCGGCTACGTATACGAAGACCCGGCGGTGCACCAGGCGGTGCTGCGACAGAAACCGTTTCTGGCTGCGGATCCCAAAGGCAAGGCTTCAGCCTGCGTAGTGCACATCGCCAGCCGGTTGGAAAATGTGGAGCATCGCGAAGGAGGCGGAGTCGGTAGATTTCTCAAGCGCCTGTTTGGACGAGGGCAGGATGAATGATCATGCCTTGACGGGCTGTACCATTTTTCCTACTCTGTAAGGCGCGGCGAGAAACGGCTAAGAGGGGACAAGAGGCGCGAGTCGAATGAAGGTCCGTATCGGGTTCAGCGTAGGGTGCGCACTATTTGCCCTGATTGTCTCGCTTTTCAGCGGGATCGTTACCGGTGTGCCGTTTGCCACGGTTGTGATCCGGGCGCTGGTGTTCGCAGTGGTCTTTGCCGGGCTCGGTAGCGCAGCTCAAGTAGCGGTATCGCGCTTTCTTCCTGAACTCGAGCAGGTGCTGGACGGATCGAATGTTGATGCGCAGGAGTCTGACGCGGCCGGCGAAGCGCGGCCGGCGGTCGACATAGTGGTGGACGACAGCGATGACGTAGACGGCGTGGGTTCAGCTCAGGTAGCGGATATGGCTGACGAGAGCGGCAGCGAAGACGTGGGCGACGACGGGCTGCTGGAGGTTGGGGATGAAGGCGGCGGCTACGATGCTGAGCTGGAACCGGATCGGGAACCGGATGGCGACGCAGAGCCGGTTGATGATCTGGTAGCCGAAGCCGAAGAGGTGGAGGCTGATCAGGACAGGGAGTTCCCGGCGGCTGCACCGGACCCGGCTGACGGCATCGACGCCAGCGGTGTAGATCAACTGCCCGATGTTGGCGGTTATTCGGATGCATTCGAAGGCTCCGAGGGTATCGCCTCAGGTGGCGAGAGCGAGAGCAACCGCAGTTCGAGTGACCAGGATCCTGCCTTAATGGCCAGGGCGCTCCAGACTATACTGAAAAGGGATGAGTGAGGATGGGCGACAACCTTCTGGCCGAGAAAACCGAGGAAGAACTTTGGCAGCTCTACCGCGATACCCGCAACCCGGACATCCGTGAGATTCTGGTCAAGCAATACGCTCCACTGGTGAAATACGTTGCCGGAAAAGTTGCCGTCGGGATGCCGCACAACGTCGAGTTTGACGATTTGGTAGGCTACGGGGTCTTTGGTCTATTCGATGCGATTGAGAAGTTTGATCCTGACAAGCACGTCAAATTCAAGACCTACGCGGTGACGCGCATTCGGGGCGCAATTTTCGACGAATTGCGCTCGATCGACTGGGTGCCGCGCTCGGTGCGTCAAAAGACGCGCGAGATCGAGGAATCGGTGCGCCGGCTGGAGGCCTCGCTCGGGCGCGCCGCAACCGACGAAGAAGTGGCGCGGGACCTCGGTATCACCACCAAAGAGCTCGAAAAGCTGATGATCAAGATCAGCGGTACATCGATTCTGTCCTTGAACGACGTATGGTACACCGGTGACGACAACGACAAAGTGTCGATAGCTGACAGTATTGAATCTCCGCAGAGCCTCAACCCCGATGTAATTGTGGAAAAGGATGAGATAAAACGTGTGATCGTAGAGGCAATTCAGGAACTGCCCGAGAAAGAGAAAACGGTGCTGGTACTCTACTACTACGAAGATCTGACGTTGAAGGAGATCGGCCAGGTGCTGGAAGTAACCGAATCACGGGTGTCACAACTGCATACCAAAGCCATCATGCGGCTGCGCGCCAAGCTCACCAATATCAAGAAGGGGATCATGTAGCATGGTCAACATGTCCCAGTTGCAGACGTACATGAAAAAGCAACTGGACGAGGACAGGCAGCGCCAGTTTGTCCATGTCTCCGGTGAATCTCTGGAGGAGGCCCTGCGCGAGGCATCGATCGAGTTGTCGCTGCCAATCAAGAGAATCGAGTACGAAGTGCTGGAGAAAGGCGCCAAGGGGTTGTTCGGTAAGTCGCGCAAGCCCTTCATGCTGCTGGCATACCCGGCCGGCGGCAGTCATGAAGCCGACTCCGACCAGCAGTTTGACAGCGGTTTCTCGTTTGACGACGTGGGCGAAGAGCAGATGCGTGACGGGCAAGTCTTCGTTCGCCTGACTCCTGATGGCGTTATGCTGAAGGTTACCAAGCCCGAGCATGGCGGGGTTCGGGCCACCGAGCGCATGGCGATAGAGAAGATCACGTCGCGTACCGACGCCGCAGTAGACAGCGGCATGGTATCCAAAGTCGTACGGTTAGCCGATGGGCAGTTTGTGCGCGTGGGAACCTTCGATTATAATCCGGCTTCCGATGCGGTTCTGTCGGTCGAGATCACCGACCAGGAAATGAAGGCCTATCTTACCGCTCTGCCGCCGGGACGCGGTGGAGGGGATCCTGACCGCGATACTATTCTCAATTTTCTGCAAGGCAACGGCGTGGTAGAAGGCTTCAAAGACGACGTCATCGACGCCTTCGTCGATGACCCTCTCTACAAGGAAGCGGTGCTGGTGGCAGAAGGGACCAGTCCAGAGAACGGTGCCGATGCCAGGGTTGTACTCAACTTCGAAAGTGATTCCAGCAAAGTGCAGCTCAAGGAGACCGACGGCAAGGTAGACTTCAAGGAACTGAACCTGGTGCAGAACGTTGTCGAAGGCCAGGTGCTTGCCAAGAAGATTCCACCCGAACGAGGCAAACCGGGACGGACCGTGACCGGCAAGCTGCTCTCGGCCAATGACGGTGCAGACTGCACCATTCAGGTCGGCAAGAACGTACGGCTGGCGGAGGATCAGATGACCGCCTACGCGGAAATCAACGGTCAGGTCACGCTCCTGGCCGGAAAGATCAACGTTGAGCCGGTCTACGTGATCAACGGTAATGTCAACCTCAAGACCGGCAACGTTCTGTTCCTCGGTACGGTGCTGGTCAAAGGGAACGTTGACGACGGTTTTAGTGTCAAAGCCGCCGGTAACATCGAGGTCATGGGAAATGTCGGCAAGAGTAACCTGGATGCAGAAGGTGACGTGATTGTTCACCAGGGAATTGCCGGTAAGACCGCGGGAACCATTCGCAGCGGCAAGAACATCTGGTCCAAGTTCATAGAGAATGCCATGGTGGAAGCCGGTGGAGTGGTGGCGGTCAGCGACGGAATCATCAACTCCGAGGTGAGTTCGCACAAGAAGGTTATTTGCCGCGGTAAACGCGCCAGTATTGTTGGTGGCAGGATCCGCGCCAGTGAAGAAATAGACGCCAAGACGCTGGGCTCGGTAGCCGGAATGGAAACGATTCTGGAGGTCGGCTACGATCCTGTAAGCAAGAAGCGAATGGACGAGCTCCAGGAGCGCAAAGAGGAGCTTTCCAAGGAACTCGAGGAAATCGACCGCAATCTGGCCACGCTGGAGAGTCTGAAACGGCAGAAGGGTAAGCTGACCCAGGAAAAGGTGCGGCATCTGCTGGAAGAGCAGAAGCGCAAGCAGGAGATTCTGAAAGAGGTCAAGAAACTCGACAGCGAGATCGAAGAGATTCAGCAGTATCTCGGCGAGTTGAAAACTCACGGACGCGTCAGTGCCTCGGGCACCGTCTACGCCGGAGTCAAGGTGCACATCAAAGAAGCCAGCCTGGAGGTTCGCAACGAGTTCAAGGCGGTTACGTTCATAAGCGAAGCCAATACCGTAAAGGTCACAAAATACCAGGAGACTGACGACGATATAAGTATCACGCGGAAGAGCTGATGGCCATTCAACCGATCGACTTACAGACCCTGTTTCTCCGGCTGAACCAGATCGGGCAAGAGCAGTCGGCCGAGCGAAATGCGCTGCTGCAGGGGCAGGCGGTAGCAGGATCGGAGATAGCACGTCGCAGCGAGCTCGAGAAGAGCGTTGTGCGCGAATCGCACGACGTTGAGGGCGGCCCCGAACAGCTGCACGATGACGACGAAAGCAACGCCGAGCAGAAGCAGGATCACTCCCGGCATGACAGGTCTGACTCCAGCGACGATCTGGAGGTGTTTCGCGATCCCGATCTCGGCCGCAATGTGGACGTCTCAGGGTAAGCCAGACCATGAGCTGGTTTTCAGTGCTTCTGATCAGCTTGCTGGTCACCGCAGCGGCAGTGGTTTTGCTCATTCGCCGCATCGAGCGGCGAATAGAGCCGACCGCTGTCTTAAACCAGATCCGCGGTGAGGTAGATGAGCTGATTGTAGAGTTCAACCAGACCACGGAACGCAATATCGGCTTGCTCGAAGAGCGCATCGTGCGTTTGAATCGCCTCATAGAGACCGCAGACCGGCGCGTGGCGGTGCTGCGGCGCGAACTCGACGCACATGAATCCGGTACACGGGTCTACAGCGATATCGTGCAGCAGGCCGCGGTGCAGCGGCGCCAGGAGCACGAGCAGCAGGCGGACAAACAGAACGAGGGCGGTAGCGAAGATCGACGCGCACAGATCATGGACCTGTACGAAAAAGGTATTGCACCAAATATCATTGCAGCGCGAGTGGGCACCACGGTGGGCGAAGTGGAGTTGATTGTCTCAATGCGCAGAAGGAAGCCGTAGCTGATATGGGCCGAATAATCGGAATAGACCTGGGTACAACAAATACCGTTGCCGCATTCATGGAAGGTACGCAGCCGCGGGTGATTCCCAATGATCGCGGCAATCATCTGACGCCGTCGGTAGTGGCGTTTGGGAACTCCGGTGAGGTTCTGGTTGGCGAGTCAGCGCGCAACCAGGCGGTGGTCAACGCCGGGCGCACAGTAGTGCACGTGAAGCGCCGGATGGGTCAGAACCAGCTGATTGACATCGATGGGAACGGCTACACCCCGCAACAGATCAGCGCGCTGATTCTCAAGAAAGTCAGGCAGGACGCCGAGAGTTTCCTGGGGACCGAGGTCCGTCAGGCGGTGATTGCGGTACCGGCGCATTTTTCCGATAAGCAACGCAAGGCTACCGTAGAGGCAGGAAGGCTCGCGGGGCTGACCGTACTGCGCATCATCAACGAACCCACGGCAGCCGCGCTGGCGTACGGCGCTCGCGGAGGAGACAATGCCCGCATTCTGGTCTACGATCTGGGCGGAGGGACGTTTGACGCCACCTGTCTCGAGACCGACGGAACAACGTTCACGGTCACAGCCAGTTGCGGTGACAATCACCTCGGCGGAATGGACATCGACGCGCTGCTGATGACCGAAGCGCTGGCCGCTTTCAGCGAGCAGGCCGGTTTTGATATGGCCGCTGATCCGTTGTTGATGCAGCAGTTGGGTGAGATGATCGAGCGCGTCAAGATCGAGTTGTCCAGCCGCGACAGCGCGTCGCTGGCACTGCCGTTCTATGTTGCCGGCGGCAAGCCGCTGCACCTGCAGTACAGCCTTGGTCGTGATCGGTTTGAACATCTGGTTAGCGGTCTGCTGGATCGTTCAATCGAGTTGACGCTGCAGGCGGTCAACCACAGCGGATTCGACCGGACGGGTATCGATAGCCTCGTTCTCTCCGGCGGCTCCAGCAGAATCCCATTGGTACAGCGACGTCTGCGTGAAGAGCTGGGGGTACGCGAGGTGGCGCTGGTGAACCCCGATGAGATCGTTGCGCTGGGAGCCGCGGTGCAGGCCGAGATGCTTGCCGGCGATTCCCAGCTGATTCAACTGCACGATGTTGTTTCCTACACCCTGGGGGTAGAGATCGACAACGGGCGTTTTGTCGATCTTGTCAAGAAGCAGACACAAATACCTGCCGAGACGCGGCGGGTCTTCACCACGGTTACCGATAACCAGAATGCGGTGGAAATCCACGTGCTGCAGGGAGAGCATCCGGACGTTTCCAGTAACCACTCTTTGGGGCGATTTCTGCTCTCCGGGATCCGCGAAGGCGCCCGTGGTGAGCCGCGAATCGAGGTAACGTTTTCTGTTGACGCCGGCGGCATGGCTCACGTTACCGCGCGCGATAAAGATACCGGCGCGGCGCAGCGGATAACGGTGCACCCGCTGGGAGACGACAGTACCGCCGGCGCGGATCAGGTTGAGCGCCGGTTGCAGGCGCTGGTAGCGCGCATACGCGGGCTCAAACAGAGTGCCGGAGCGCAGCTGGACCAGGGTTTTGCCAGGGAAATCGATGATCTGCTGGCACACGCTGAACGCTCAGTCAAGCGCTCGGACCATAAGACGATGCGTGAGTCGCTGATTGCCCTCGAAACGCTGGTGGATGAACTGGTGCTGATGGCGCAGGAAACCGAGGCCGACGATGCAGGTGCTTGAGGCGTGTCGTGTCCTGGCAGTAAATCCCGGAGATGATCCTGTCGCGCTCAGGCGCGCCTATCATCGGCTGGTGAAACGCTATCATCCGGATCTTACGGGTGACAGCGTCGATCGCGACCGTCTCGAGCGTGTTGTGGATGCCTACCGGGTTCTCTGCGAGCGGCGGCCGAAGGTGGTCCCGTTCCCGCGCAGCGCTGCGCAGGGAACGGGACGCAGCGCTGCTGCTCGACGCGGTCCGGTTGAGATTGGCCCGGCGGAGCTGGCGACTCTGGGACACCTGGTGCTGCACAGCCGCAATGCGGCAACGCGTGCCTTTTCTGCGCGGCGGCTCGGGTATTCCGGCAAGCGTTCGGCCTACGGCTTCCTGCGCAGAGCGCTGTTTGACGCTGATCCGCTGGTGGTGAAGTCTGCGGTACGCGCAATCGGTATGCTGCAGACCGCTCAGGGTGCGGCCGAGCTCGGCAGCGTATTCTGCCGTGGCGATAGTGAACTGAAGCACCTTGTTCTCGACGTAATAGAGAAGAGCGCGTCTCCGGCTCGATACCACGATACACTGCTGGTAGGGCTGCGCGACAGTGAACCATCGGTTCGGCGCCGCTGCCTTTCTTTGTACGCTCGGGCATCCGCGGGTAAGCGCCAGGCGGAGGTAGGCTGACAATGGCTCAAACGGCAACACAGAGCGCCCGACTGCATTCGATGTTCCGCCAGGATAGCGAGGGCATGATCGAGCTGCTGCACCTGATTGTGACCCGTTTGCAGCGCGGTGAGTCCGTAGTGAGTTCGATCGATCAGGCATTTCGCTACGCGCACTCAATCCGTTCCGAGGCGTCGTTTCTGCATTACGCTTCGATAGTAGAGGCTGCGCGCGAGTTGGAGCTGGTGTTGCGAGGATGCCGTGCCCGCGGCGCTGTTGCCGCTGCCGATGTTGAGGCCATCCGCAGCGCGGTTGTGGCGCTCGAACACGAATTCTCGGCGTTGCGCGAACCACAACGTGGTTCTGAAACCGGTGCGCCGGTAACCTCTTCTGCCTCTCTTGTGGAAACCCCGCTGGATGAAGTTCAGCTTCATCGCTTGCGTCAGTCACGCACTCGCGGCGAAAGTCTCTATCTGGTGCGCTGCAGGATCACCGAGCAGCCCGAGATGATAGCGCCGCGGCTCTTTCTGGTAGTGGGGAACCTGGAAAAGGCAACGCACGTGGTTGATACTCTGCCGCGACTCGACGGTAATCTGGACGGGGTTGATGGACTGGAGGTGCTGTGTACGGCCGCCGGCGGTGAAAAGGAGATTCGACGCGCTCTGGCAGTTGATGCTGTCGAGGATATCGAAGTTCAGGCACTCGATTACGCCGAACTCGACGTACGCTCCGCTGAGAGTCCCCACAGCGGTGCGCTTCCCGGCGTATCGCGCGTCAGCGTTGATATCGAAACACGCGAATACGAACGGCTCTGTCTGCATACCGATGAGTTGGTGCACCAGTTGCGCGAGGTCCAGAAACGCAGCGCGGAGCAGTTCAAGACTCTGCCGCGCCCGGCGCAGCTGCGCGTAGCGTTGAGCGAGAAACTGGCCTACACGGTCAACAACACTGTGTACCGCAATTCCTACGTCAGTGCGCGCGAGCTACTCGATCCCCTGCCGGCAATCGTACGCCGGCTTGCACGCGATTCGGGCAAGAGAGTGCGCCTGCAGCTTTCGTGCGAGGAAGTGTCGCTCTTTTTGCCGGTGGCCGACGTGGTTCGGGACGCAGTGCTGCACCTTATTCGCAACGCGGTTGATCACGGAATTGAGTCTCCACACGCGCGGCGTGAGCGCGGTAAGCAGGAAGAGGGTGTAATCACGGTCAGTGTCAAGAATGACGATCCGTACATGCTACTTCGCGTTGCCGACGATGGGCAGGGACTACCCGTGGCGCGTAGTGGGCAGTCGGTGTGGGATACCATATCTGCAGCCGGTTTTTCCACAGCTGCCGCCGGAACCAGCGTCTCCGGTGAAGGAGTTGGGCTTGATGCAGTGCGCTATTCGATCGAGCGTATCATCGGCGGTAGCGTGAAAGCGGAGTCCGGCTCCGGCGGAAGCGCGGTTTTTGAGTTGCGCATACCAACCGGAGACCGGCCACTACGCGTTCTGGTGGTCGAGGCCAACAACCGCTATAGCGCCATTCCAGCCGCCTACATTGAAAACACGATAGCGATCGATACCACGAGTGTTACGCGCGACGCGGAAGGCTTGCTGCACTACCAGCACGATGGACACGAGGTGCCGCTGCGTTCACTGCATAAGAGCGGAGTACACGCTTCCGATCAAAGTGAGCTGCAGGGCGTGCTGCTGCAGATCGGTGAATCGCGGCAACTGATCGTGGTCAACCGGACGGTCGGCATTGAAACTGTGCTGCGTGATATCGATTCACGCGACCAGGTCTTCAGCCAGAGCGTCAACCAGAAGATCCCACTCTTTCTGCCGCTGCGCTATTTATGAACGCGCGAAACAGTCTGCGATATACCGCGCGGTAGAGCAGCAACTCAGGGTGAAACTGCACTCCCAGGTAAAACGGTAGCGATGGATCCTCGATGGCCTGAATCACACCGTTGGCTTCGCAGGCGCTGATCTGCAGGCCGGACCCCAGCCGGTCAATGGACTGGCGATGAAGCGAATTGACCGTCAGCGTTGGTACGCCGCAGATTCGCCCAAACAGTGAGGCCGGTGCGATCTGCACCATTTTGCGGAAGGTCAAGTGAGCCAGCGGATGGTGCGGATAGCGCGCGTTGCGATAGGCCTTGTGCACCGCCATGTGTATGGAGCCGCCGTGAGCTACGTTGAGCAACTGAGCGCCGCGGCAGATTGCCAGCAGCGGTAAACGGCGCCGGCGTGCCCATTGCAGCATCCGGATTTCCAGAGTATCGCGTTCCCGGTCATAGTGCTGTAACGGTCTGGGGGAGCGGTGGAACAGGAACGGCGATACATCGGTCCCACCGGCTAGAATCAGTCCGTCGATCTGCTGCACGTCATTGCGGCATCCAGCGCAGATACGGCGAGGCTGCCCGCCGGCCAGACGTACCGCAAGCCAGAGTCCCAGGTACGATGGAGACACCAGGTGCCGCGATGAAGTAATGCCGATCAGCGGGCGAATCGTCATTCAGCTTTCCGGTTAGCGGTTAGTGATCTCCGGTGGCAGTTTGCGATGCCGGATCAGTGACGCCAGAATGAACATAACACCAAGCACAATGAAAGGATCATCACGGTAGAACAGGTCGTTCCGGGCGCTGCGGCCGTCGTGCACCACCCGGCGCAGAGTTGCAATCGTTTCGCGGAACGACACTTGACTCTCCAACGAGCGTGTCAGTATCTGGAACGCGTCGTTGATCTGCCTGTTCTCAATCTTGTCTCGTGCTTCGCGCCACGCGCTGCGCAGCTGCTCGAAGCGGGTTTCGCTGCTTGTAACGTCACGGATTGCACCAAGCAACCACAACCCTGGAATCTTGGTCCGCTTGCCGATCTGGCTTGGTTGTGGTGATGGGGCGTGCCCGGTTAGCGCAAGCTCGTACAACAGCCACGGGAAGTCTATTCCCGATTCTACCGACTGAAACAGACCGGCCCAGAAGCGCGGGTTGACCTCGATCAGTTTCGGAACGCTGTCGGGGTTACCGTTCCAGCGGTAGTCGAGTTCGGCAATCCCGTTCCATTCCAGAGGCCCCAGCAGGCGTTGTGCAATATCCAGGAACTGTCGGTCATCGACTGTCTCGCGTACAATGCCGGCGCCGGCGTCCGCCGGAAACTTGCGCAGATTCTTGTACGCCATACTGGCCTTGAGGCGGCCTTGTTCAAACAGTACCGTCAGGCAGTAGTCCTCTCCGGCTACCGCCTGTTGAATGAGTGCGGGGCCGTAGCGGGCAGCGTCGTAGCGATCCAGTCTGTCGCGCAGCTCGGCAGCGCTGCGGCAGGTCTCGATCCCTCGGCCTCCCACTTGATCCGGCGGTTTTATCAGTACCGGAAAGCGTATCTCTTTCAGTGCCCGCTGCAGTTGCTGCTCTGTTCGCGGTTGCCATGTCCTGGGGATAGGGATGTGCAGTTCGCTTGCGGTGTGGAACAGACGATCCTTGGGATGAACTCTGCTGATCGCTTCGTACGGCGGAGCCGCAACGGTAATCAACGGTTCAAAGCGCTCACGGTAACGGGCTATCAGTTCGGTCTCGCGGAAGACCGGCATCAGCAGGTAGGGCCGGTCATCGCCGGGTTTGAACTTGCGCACTTTTGCCAGCAGGTCGGCGATAAATACCTCAGGGTCTTTGTCCATGGCGGCGTGGACAAAGCTGCGCTTCACGTAGCGCGAGAACGACAGCACGGTCAAGTCCACATCATCGCAGCCGATGACCTCAATCCCGCGCTTGCCCAGCGAGTGAGCGATTACCAGTGACATCAGGCTACGGCCGTACATAACAATGACGCGCGCCGGAGGCGTCGCAGGGTCCACAGGTGCAGTTTGGCTGTTACGTTGCATATCTTTCAAGAAAATACCACCAACCTGTCGCTGATGAAAAGTGCGGTAGCGCTGATCCGTAGCGCACTACGCGTTACTCGGGAACCAGTTGGCGCAGGCCGTCGGGGTTGAGAATCTGCAGCGCACCACGATCGTATTGGATCAGTTGCGCCTCAGCCAGTTCGCTGAAAACGCGCGAGAGTGCAGGGCGGGTCACTCCCATGATTTCGGCCAGCGCCTGGCGCGAGTGCGGCAATTGGACGGTTCGCGTTCCCTGGACGTCACTGGCGTCCAGCAGGTAGTCGGCAACGCGTTCACGCAGAGTTGCCAACCGCGACAGGCGCAGCTTTTCCGCCAACGCGGCAAGGCGGTCCGATACTTCGCTCAGAAACGCCTGCAGGAACGCGCCGTGCTGCCGGCACAGGTCAACTACCGTGGAGCGCGGCAGGCGAAGCAGTTCAGCGTCGGCCGTACAGACAATTGATACCGGCAGCGTATTAGCTGCCCCAAACAGGAATGCCGGCGCCAGAACGCACGGCGCTGAATGCTCGGCCACCGTGTAGCGCTTGCCGTGGTAGGAACTCATCTCGCTGCGTGCCGTCCCTGAAAGCAGTACCAGCAAACGGTCGTAGTGGTCACCGCGAAACGCCATGATTGCATCGCGGCGGTAACGGTTCAACCGATAATGATGGCGCGCGAGTGCTGCCGCGAGTTGTTCGCGGGGAACGATGCTGAACGGATGGCAGCGCGCGAGGCTGTCTGCCAGGTGGAACTGGATATCAGGAGTTGAACGTGGTTTTGGTTGCCGGGGATGTAACATTTGATACCGCTTTGGCGTCTCGGGTCTGGGTATGTTAAAATCAACCTATGCAGTTGAAGCACGTATCGATGAGGGGGATAGTACTATGAAGATGTTCTGTTATCAATGCCAGGAGGCAGCCAGGAACGAGGGGTGCACCGTCCGTGGCGTATGTGGTAAGGAGAGCGATACTGCACGGCTGCAGGACCTGCTGACCTTTGTCTGCAAGGGTATCGCGTTCTACGCCGATCGGGCGGCCGAGCACGGCCACTCAATTGCGGACGCTGGTCTGTTCTGCATGCAGGCGCTGTTTGCTACAATCACCAATGCAAATTTCGATAACCGGCGCTTCGAGGCCCTGATCGGTGAAGGATTGGCGCTGCGCGACCGTCTATCCGACCAACTGGGCAACAGGCGGCCTGACCAGCTGCCTGCAGCCGCAACCTGGCGCGCTGAACAGCAGGATTATCAGAGTGAGGCCGCCCGCGTTGGCGTGCTGGCAACCGAGGATCCGGATATCCGCTCTCTGCGGGAGACTATTGTCTATGGATTGCGCGGTATCGCCGCCTACGGTGACCACGCCGCGGTCCTCGGCCACCACGACCAAACAATCTACCGCGATCTGGTGCGTCTGTTGGCTGTTACCACCGACGACAGTCGCGGTGTGGAGGAACTCGTTGACCTGGTGCTGGAGACCGGCAATCTTGCGCTGCGGACCATGGCACTGCTGGACAAAGCCAATAGCGGCGCCTACGGCGCTCCTGAAATCAGCGAGGTCAATATCGGTGTTGGCTCAAATCCCGGCATCCTGATCTCGGGCCACGATCTGCGTGATATGGAAGAACTGCTGCAGCAGACCGCGGGCAGCGGCGTGGACGTCTACACGCACTGTGAGATGCTGCCGGCTAACTACTACCCGACGTTCAAGCGCTACGATCACTTCATCGGCAACTACGGCAACTCGTGGTGGAGGCAGAACAGAGAGTTCGAGAGCTTCAACGGGGCAATAGTGATGACCACCAACTGTATTACACCGGTCCGCGACAGCTACCTCGACCGCATTTTTACCACCGGAATGGCCGGTTATCCGGGAGTACCGCATATCCCGGATCGGAAGAACGGCAAACCCAAAGATTTCAGTGCAGTCATTGAACGCGCCAGGCGCTGCAACAGTCCCACCGAGATCGAGTCCGGCAGCATAGTCGGGGGCTTTGCCCACGCCCAGCTGGAAGCGTTGGCCGACAAACTAGCCGACGCGCTCCAAAGCGGAGCCATCAAGCGCTTTGTAGCCATGGGCGGCTGCGACGGGCGTCAGCGCGGTCGCAGCTATTTCACCGAGGTTGCCGAAGAGTTGCCTGACGATACCGTGATCCTGACGGCCGGCTGCGCCAAGTATCGCTACAACAAGCTTGACCTGGGAGACATCAACGGCATCCCGCGCGTACTGGATGCCGGGCAGTGCAACGACTCGTACAGCCTGGTGGTGATAGCTCACAAGCTGAAAGAGATCCTGGGGGTGGACGATATCAACGACCTGCCGATTTCGTACGATATCGCCTGGTACGAGCAAAAGGCGGTCTGCGTACTGCTGGCGCTGCTCTCGCTGGGTGTGCGTAATATCCGCCTCGGGCCCACTCTGCCGGCGTTTCTGTCTCCGGCGGTTGTAGAGGTCATCAGCCGTAAGTTCAACCTGATGCCGATCGGTGAGGCGGCTGCGGACATCGAGGCCATGTTGACCAGCTGAGTTTGAGCCTGCTCGGCCCAAAAAAAAACTGAACGCCGTGGTGGCTAATCTCCTCAGAAGGTGGTAGACTTTTTTAATAGAATGGGTTAAATTGGGGTCGTGAGGGGCGGAGAGCACGATGGTACACCAAACACATTGGCGTAGAGAGGGGAATACAATGACCGATAGTGATACTTCGATTCAGCGAATCGGAGAGTTTCTGGTAAAGATCGGCGCAATCAGCACCGGGCAGCGCGATGAGGTGCTGCAACTGCAACGCCAACAGCCGGGCCGGCTGTTTGGTGAGATTGCGATCGAACTCGGCTACATCAACGACGAAGCGGTTGACCGCTATCTTGCTTCACCGGCGCACCACGGCTGATCGGCCGCGTGACCGTCCCGGGGTGCTTGGCGTCCTGTAGAGGTCAGTCGATTTCACAGCGGTTGCCGCCGCGTTCTTTGGCACGGTACATGTGCTGGTCGGCACGGCGATTCCACGAGTCCTTGTTGTCCTCAGAGCGCAGTAGCGCGGCACCAATCGATACTGTAATGCCGTGGGCGTCGCTTTGTCCACGAGACTCAATCGCGTGCACCAGTTTGTGCGAGACAGTTTCCAGGCCTTCGGGCCCGACGTCGGGAAGGATGATGATGAACTCGTCACCGCCATAGCGAAACGCGCGGTCCTCCAGCCGCGTGGTGGAGGCAATGGTGTCGGCCAGAGCCTTCAGCACTGCGTCACCCGCGGCGTGTCCGTGCGCATCGTTGATCTTCTTGAAGTTGTCGGCATCCATGATGATCAAGCCGTACGGTCGGTTGTGGCGCTTGGCGGCCTCAACCGCTACGTTGAGTTCAGGTTCAAGACGGCGGCGGTTCTCTAGTCCTGTCAGCGGGTCACGGGTGGCTAACTGCAGCAACTGCTCGTTCTGCATCCGATTGCGCGCAGCAAAATAGTAGCTGAAAGCCGTCATGGCGGTAGCCGATGCCATGAAGCTGGCCATCTGTTCGCTGCTGTCAAACACGCTGCGCGCGCTGCCGAGGTGCAGCACCACTATGGCAGCTATCGAGAACAGAATAACGCCGAGTCCGAGTGCCGGGGGAGCCAGGTAGAAGACAAACAGTATCACGGTGTAGATCCACACCGCCCCGCTCACACCTATCCAGGCGGTCACCGCAATGGCAGCTATGGCGAAGACCACGGCCATGGCCGCTCCCGCGTGCTCTACGTTGCCGGTCCGCCACGCATAGAACGCAATCGCTGCACCGGCCAGCACAATCAGGGTGTCGATCAGCGCGACAACCAGCGGCCCGTAGATGTAGCGATACACAGCAAAACCGCCAACAAATACAAAAGCCACGCCGGCAATCAGAATGATCAGATGCAGGCGGAAGCTATTGATTGAATTGCTGTCGGGCAACTGCGGTGGTGTCCTCATAGTTTATTGCCTATCGGATTGGGAGCGGTGCCGATTTTGTTGTTCGGTCGTCGTAACGCCCCTTTCGCCCCCCCTTCAACCCGTTCAGACAGGGTAAACAACAAAATCGGCACCAGTTCATATCGGATTGTAGCGGTTTGCGGTCCGCAGGACTACCCTGCTAAGGGTGCGACTGACTTGCAGCGCACGGCCCGCGAGCCGGCATCCATCAGCGGCCCAAAAAAAACGTGCAGCGAGACATCGCTGCACGTTCTATGTAACCGGTCTGTCCAGTCAGTCTCAGTTTCGCTCCAGCTGCACGAGTGCCATCTGAGCGTTTATAAAATAATCCGGAAAATCCGAGAGGGTGGCACCTGTTACGGCGTCGGCGACTGACCACAGTCTTTGATCGTCGTCATTGGGTTCTTCCGCTCGGCTCATGTCTGCAATGTTGAAGTTCCAGCCGTTTTCTTCAATGAATTCCTCGATTGCATCAATATTTCCCTGCCAGCCAAGGCCAAAGTCCCAGTAGCTTGAACCGCGCTTGGTGACCTGTCCGTAAGCCGTGGTTGTAACCGGCTGTACGGTATCGCCAAACCCGGTCATGATGCCGAAACCGCCGTTCTGTATGCTTTCGACGTAATTTGCCATTGAACCCTGGTCTCGGACAATAAGCAGTTCAAGATCCTGCCCGCCCGAGGGGTTGCCGTCTTCGTCTGCTGCAACGTAGGTTACCGATGTTCCAACCGTTGTGCCGACGTAGGTTGCCCCATTGTATTCAACATATTTTGCGACGTAGTTCTGGTTACCCCGAACGACATACCATGCCGT
>REDW01000035.1 GCA_007693325.1 Spirochaetaceae bacterium | reverse complement strand
TTGCGTGAACGAAGCTTTCACGGTAGAAGACGCAGGCTGGCTGTTCTGACTGCCGATCTGCCGAATGCGTCAAGAGCAGAATCATGAAGACAAAACGGTCGTATGCGACTGCGGCAGTCATGCTTGCAGCACTGCTGGCCGTGGCGGAATTCCCCCAGGCAGGTTCGGGGTTGGTTGTGGTCTACCGGGTCAGCGATACCTGCCCCGCCGGCGGTATCGTCTTCTACGACAAGGGGGAGTACTCCAACGGGGGCGCTAGCTCGCCGTGGCTTCCAGGAGCGCCGAGACCGAATGAAAAGGCACGATGCGCGGCTGGTCTGACCGGTAGACACAGTCCGATCGTATCGGCCGGTCAGCGGGTTGCGAATCTTTGCGTAGTAAATGAACTCTTTTTTTCGCCTGGTTGGTCGCCTGTACAAGGCAAATGGACGAGTCGGACGTGCCATAACCCTCTCCCTTGCCGTTATTTGCCCGTTTACGGGTGACAATAACGGTGACAGTAAGAGCTACATGGAACGCCGGTCATCCGGTGGTTCCCCTAATTCCCTGCAACGCAGGGTTTTAGGAATGGGCGATGGCAGAGAGAGCGAAGCGACCCTGCTGGACAGGTTGGTGCTCTCTACGAGCACGAGATGGGCGATGGCAGATTTGAACTGCCGACTTCTACCGTGTGAAGGTAGCACTCTCCCGCTGAGTTAATCGCCCCAAATCACGTTTACTATAATCCGATGAACTACAGCTGTCAATTGCACGGACACCCGGCGTTTACGGCTGCGGCGCGCCGGGGGTAACGGCGCGCCGGGCCAATGGTTCAGCGTTTGTCGGGATCGAGTGCGTCGACGTAATCCTGCACCGTACCGCCGGAGAGGCAGATATCGATGATCTTCTTGCCCAGAGGAAGCAGGTCATCGGCGTAGAACTGCTGGACCTGCTGATGGAAGAACCGGGTCAGGATTTCAGCGCCGGCATCGTAGCCGTCCTTGCCGACTTCGATCTGTTCGTGCACCGAAAGCAGCCCGTGCGGGATCTCCTGTCCGTTGACACGCAGCGACAGCAGCTCGTGACCAAGGAGGGCACAACGCGAATCGCGCGTCTGTTCCGGCCGGAAGCGCACGCTGCCGCGCCGGGCGATGTATTCGCGCGCAACCCATTCCGGCTGGAAGCCCACGTGGTACGCTCCGATGTACTGGTTGGGGATCAGCACGTAGCGTGTACCCGGTGTATCGCGAATCAGCTCCAGCAGCAGATTGGCCTGCGGAACCTTGCGTCCGGTGGCAAACGGCCAGTAGGAGCCGACACCTTCGCTGCTGATGCCTTCGGTTGTGGTGATGCTGGGATTGGAGTGGCCACGCGGCGCAACCAGCCGCCATAGCCAGGCCAGCGCGGGCGGCAGTATCTGAACCATGCCGATGATGCCGTAGTTGGGATTCTCGCGGGTGGTTGGCGGTGTACGCACACCAAAGCTGCGCACATCTACGGGAACCGGGCCGTTGACCGTATTCGGAACAAAACGCCGCGGCATTATCACGCGCGGGTTGGGGCAGGGCTTGCCCGGCTCATCCATAGTGTGTTCCCACACCAGCGCGGTGGCGCCCGGTTTTCCGTCGATGTTGAGGAAGATCAGCGGCTCGGGCGGATCGATGCACAGCCGCTCGATCTCCGGTTCGGTTCCGTATTTGTTGAGATGGTCAACGCGCAGAAACCAGCCCGATTCGGCGTCTTCAATAACCAGACGGCGGCGATCCTGCTGCAGAAACGTGGGTGCCAGCGCCATGTCGTCGGTTACCGGCATAAGCTGACAGGTGTCTGCCAGATCGAGGAAGTGCTGCTCGTGGGTTACCGTGTCGGTTGCCAGCAGAATCCTTCCGTCTGCCTGCCGATGGATAGCCTGCGTCATCTCGCTCTTGCCGCCGCCCGAGGCGCCCTCGTGCATGATGGAGAACTCGTTGTCGTAGGGCGTGATCAGGCGCACCGCTGAACTGTGCAGGGTCACCCAGCCTTCCTGTTCTCCTTTGGTGATCAGGATGCCGTAGACGCCCTTCTTGGCGCTGGGACCGGGATAGAGATTGTAGGAGAACAGCTCATGCATGTTGTCCAGGCGGTTATGAACCACCACCTGCTTGCCCTCGTAGTGGGTATGGCGGAACGGTGGCGCCAGGTAGATGACCGCAACCGGTTCGAAGTCCTCGGGTATCTCGGAGCGCGGTATGAATCCCTGCAGATCGGCAAGTCCGGTGACAAAGAAGCCGGCGTTATCCGGCGCAACCAGCAGCGTGGGGTAGCCGCGGTCAGGGTCTCCCGAACGGAACGGAAGCACAATCAGTCGCTCCTGCTGCTTGAACCAGTCAAAGGTCTCGCTGCGCGTCTTGTCAAACGACGTGTCGAATCGGTCCCGGTAGCGGCGCTTGTCGGTCGGGCCATCGTCGGCGATCAGCATCGCTTCGGGATCGCGGCGCCGCATGTAGGCTTCGGTGTAGTTGACCGCCGCACCGTTCTTGCAGCGCGCCACCGTGGCTTCCACGTAGCGGCCCTTGCCGGGTACGTCGTAGGCAACTTCTACCAGATCGCTGTCGCCTTCCAGGAAGGTGAGCCTGAGCATGTGCTCGCGATCCTCCGGGACTATCACCTCCACCGAAGACAGCAAGTCCTGCAGTTCCGGGGTGAGCTTCAGACGCGCTACAGCGCTATCATGCTTCACATTCTTCATGAGCAACTCCAAGAAAAAAAAAGAGATTCACCGGGACAGATGAGCCCGTCCGGGCGGTCAGCACTTTACAGCTTGCTCAGCAGTATAGCAGCAGCAGAGGCTTGTGATCAAGCCATCAGGAAGAGGTCTCCGCCAGTGAACGGATCAGCGGATACGGGAAGAACCCGCTCTGGTGGCCGTCGCTCCAGCGGATGTAGAGCGCGTAGTTGCCCAACGGCTTGATTTCCTGAGCCTGGATGTCCGCCGGGATGGTGGCCGGATCGAGCTTTGTGGTACCGGAGAACTCGTCTACACAGACCGCACACTGACAGTTGCTGCGCAAGCGGTGATTGGCAACACTGATAGTTTCACCGCTACCGGGCCAATGCAGCCGAATCTCGTGTTCATCGTAGCTGACCTGGGGTTTGTCGATCCCCTGGGCAAACGCGCCGATGCGCGAGATCATGCGGTTGGCCGCAGCGCGCATTGCCGGATTTTCTATGCTGCGACGAAACGAGGCCCCGTATAACGCGGCGTCGATCGGCAGCTGGGCGATGACCTGCGTGCCAAACCGCGTAGCTATACGGTCTCCGGCGTCCTTGCCAAAGAGGTAGTGGGTCGAGCCACAGTCGGGGCAGGTGAACGATGCCATGTTTTCCACAACGCCCAGGATTGGTACGTTGACCTTATCGAACATCAGCACCGCCTTGCCTACATCGGCATACGAGAGCGCGTGCGGCGTGGTGACGATGACCGCTCCGTCTATGGGCGTGGCCTGAGTCAGTGTAAGCTGAATGTCCCCGGTTCCCGGGGGAAGGTCCATCAGCAGGTAGTCAAGCTCGTCCCAGTCAACCTCGTGCAGAAACTGATTGACGTAACGCGTAACCATCGGGCCGCGCATGATCGCGGGGGAATCGCCAAGCCAGAATCCAAACGACATCAGCTTGAGCCCATCGATCTCTATCGGGACTACCATCTCGCGCTCGTTGGCCTGCAGCGTTACCTCAGCGGTCTCAAACAGCGATGGAATCGAAGGGCCAAACAGATCGGTGTCCAGCAGCCCTACACGATAACCGCGCTGCGACAGCTCACGGGCGAGTGCAGCGGTCACGGTAGACTTGCCGACACCCCCCTTACCCGAGGCTACCGCAATAATGAACTTGACCTTTTCCAGGCCGCTCTGTTTCTCGCGCAATTTCCGTTTGCGCAGGAACCCACTGACTGTGACAACCTGGTTCCGGACGCCCGGCAGCGCTGCGACAGCCGCGCTCGCTTCCCGCTGAATGCGCTCGCTATCGGCAACCAACAAAGAGGTGAGTTCGATTCCCACCGAAACGTTGCCGTCTTCAATATGTATATCGCGAACCAGTCCCAGACTGCTGATATCGTGGCCGCTTTCGCCGTCTTTGACGGCGCGCAGTGCTTCAAGTACCGCTGTTCGGTCTACTGACATGCCGATTGTACTCCTCTATGCCGCTGAGTATAACAAAACCGCAGCGGTTTTTTAAGCGAAATATCTCGCTTTGGGCCTGGAAGCGGGATAGAATTGTAACATCAGCGCGAGGTATCGTTTTACGGAGGGCACGATGAGAAATGGCAAGCGGATGTTCTTCCTGGTTGTTTTGGGGGTGTGGCTGCTGGGTTCGGTCTCACAACTGGCGGCAGACTTTAAGGTTGATATCGGCGTCAACATTCCGTATTACGTGGGGGTAACGACCGACGACGGGGACGTGGGCGACGCGCTCGACTGGGTCTTTCTGGTACCCGACGTCAAGCTCAACTGGCTTCACAACCTCGGCCCGGTACGGCTGGGAGGCGGTGTGCGGCTGTGGACGTTCATCATCCAGAGCATGGCCTATCCTATTCTGACCGCTGAGGCTGATGTTGGTCCGTTCACGCTCAACGCTAACGCCGGTGGGGGCCTGTTTCTCTTTTTTGGTCTCTATAACAGTATCGACACTGCAGGGGTTTTTATACCCGAGCTTTCAGCGGCCTATCGCTTCACGGATTCGTTCAGTGTTGGTACCGGAGGGCTGTTTGTCTTTGCCCCCGAGGTTCAGGATCTGAGTTCGTTTGCTTACGTCGGTACCGTGTTTGCGCGGTTCACTATTCGCCCGGATTGAGTCGCAGCCGGACGCAGGGCCTACGGACCATTACCCAGGTCCAGCAACCGGGTCCATTGCTCGGCGTCGAAGCCGAAGTGAAGCGTACCATTGACTTCAATTGCCGGGTAGATGGGGCGGGTGCCGTGGGCCTGTTCCAGGCGTTGCTTGATAGCGTGGCGCGTATCGGGCAACTGCCAGTCAACGGTTATGTAGCGATAGGCCACATCGTGCGCGTCAAGGAACGCCTTGGCGTCTCTGCACGGTCCGCAGCGCTGCAGCGCAAATACGGTCACGTTGTTGCTATTGTTTGATCCGTTGACGTCGGTGTAGCGCAGGCTGTCCTGTGACTCGGGCTGATGCGGCATGCTGTGTTCCTCTCGTTTACAACTCGTGCTTCCAGATTCCCGATTTATCGGGGATGTTGGTCAGCGGTATCTTGAAGCGCACCGGGTTGGTGAGAATCCAGTGGAACTTGCCGGCCTCCGCCCACGGGCTGTGGCTGTTGTTGACAATATCGCTGAGTTCCACGCTGCCGATTATGGCGCCGGCGTAGAAAAAAGGGCCCTCATCCCCGCTGCGATAGTGGTGGTATACATCCGACAGCAGGGCGTATTCGTTCAAGGCCGATAGCGGCTGCTTCTCTTCGTTCTGCAGCATTACCGTTACTCCGTTCTCCACAAAGCCGATGAACGAGCTCTCCTGTTCGAGCTGCTGGATCTGAGCCATCACCGCGTCAAACTCGTGCATCACCGGCATTGGAAAGCGCGAGAAATCGGGCATGCCGCGGAAGCTGAGTCTGCCGGCGGAGTGGATATAGAGAGTTCCGCGAAAATCGGTACGCCAGGTACGGTTCTCCACGTCTTTGATGCCGTAGCAGACCAGGTACGAAACCGGGTTGGGGACCGACAGACAGTTGACCAGCATGCAAACCTCCGCGTTTTGAGTAGCAACCTCAACGCTAATAGTAGTGGATGCGGACGCGCAACGCAAGCTGCGCCGGGACTAATCCTGGTCTTGCGGTTCTGGCGCTGAATCAGGGTCAGTTTCATCAACCAGAGTGAACTTGCGCACTTTGCGCTGCTGCGGCTGTTCGGACTTGTCGTCCTGGTACTCTTCTATCAGACTGACGGTCTGGAAAGGGATCATCAGGTGGTCTGCTTTGCCGAAGGTGCGGCGAATCTCATCCTCGTTGGGATCAATGATGATCTTGGGGCCTTCGGGAAACACCATGTTGGTAATGGACACAAAGTACGGATGAGTGAGGTCGAGTCCGCGAGCACGCAGCGTGACCTCCTTATCCTTCCATTTGAAGTGAACCTTGTAGAGCGACAAAACGACCTCCCGCCGGTGATGCAAACGTCTGTCCCTTCAATCTACCGCGGAAGCGGGCAAACGCCAAGTATGGTCGCTGACTTACTGTGGTCCGGCGAGACCGAGGTTTTCCCCGCGCGGGTCCGCTCCCGTGGTGACCGTTGCGCCAAACGGACCGATCATGGTCAGATTGGCGTTGCCAATGATAGCAGAGCCACCAATCGTATGGCCTATTTCCGTCAGCGCCCTGCGCGTCTGCGCCGCGATACCGCGCTCCAGATAGAGCAGATTGGTGGCCTCATACGGAAACGTGGAGGACGGAAAAGCGTGCGTGATGTAGCGCGGCCAGGATACCGCTTGCTGCGCACTCATTTCGAACTCTACAACATTGAGAAACTGCTGGATCTGACCCTGAGGTTGGGTGTCAAAACCGGTGTTTCCGCCGAACAGAAAGGGACTTCCGCCACGGAACGCCATATACGGATTCACGGTATGGCGTACCTTCTTGCCGGGTTTGATCACGTTAGGATTGCCTTCGGTGGTCTCCATGTTGGCCATTCGCTGGTTGAGGTTGATCCCTGTTTCCCCGGCAATCAGGAACTGAGATCCAATCGACGTGGTGACCGCGGCCGCGTTGCCCCAGCGGTCGAGCACTGAGAAGGTGGTTGTGTCATGGTTGCGCGCTAACCCGCCGTGAGTCGGCCACGTAATCACTTCACCGGGGTCTATGCGCCGGCGTTGCCGATCCGCGTATTCTGCAGAGAGCAGCTCGTCAACTGGAACGTCTACGAACTGCGGATCTCCAACCGAAAGCCATGTGTCAATCTTGGCCAGCTTGGTGGCCTCTACTACGCGATGGATAACGTAGGGATGGTCCGGCTCGTATCCGGAGAAGTCAAACCCTTCCAGGATATTGAGCGCCATCAGCATGGCGATGCCCTGGCTGTTGGGCGGTGGGGAATACACGGTGATGTCGCGGTAGTCGGTGGATATCGGTTCTACGATTTCCGCCTCAAAACCGGCAAAGTCTTCGGAAGTCAGGAAACCGCCGTGCCGTTTGGAGTAGGCTACAATTGCTTCGCCGATCGGGCCGCGGTAGTAGACATCGCGTGCCGCCTGCAGCGCCGCGGACCGTCCTTCCGGGCGGGCTGTACGATAGGTCTCGGCAATGAGCTCCAGCGTGTCCGATAGATTGTGCTGGTAGAGGGTATCGCCAACTCCCGGGGGAATTCCGTCGGGCAGAAACACCTCTGCGGTTTCTGCAAAACGCCGGATGTGCTGTTCCTCCTGCAGTATGAAACCCGCCAGGCTGCGTGTAACGGCTACACCTTCGCGCGCCAGCGTGATGGCCGGCGCCAGGAGTTCATCGAGTTCCATGCTACCGTACTGGTCGAGCATCACCATCCATGCGTCCCACGCGCCGGGAACAATTACCCGGTGCATACCGAGGTAGGTGTTGCGTTGGGGGTCGCGGAAGAACTCAACATCCACCAGCGATCCAGCGGGCCCCACACCGTCGATTGCGCTGACGCTGTCCTCGACGCTGTCGTAGTAGAGCGCCCACGTGCCACCGCCGAGCGCGTGGGAGAAGTGCGGTTCGGAAACGCTTATGGCTACACCGATTGCGAAGGCAGCATCGGCGGCGGTGCCACCTGCTTCGAGAACCCGGTAGCCGATCAACGTTGCGTTTCGATCACGGGTTACCGCCGCAAATGGCGCGTCGGGATCGAACTCAGCGCTCGACAGCGCTGCAGTCTCCACTTGATCTTGCGCCGCAGTTTCCAGGGGACGACCGGGGTCGGGGCCTGCACCACCACAGTGTGTTATCACCAGGACCGCCGCCAGCGCCGCGCACGCGGCGATACAACGAGATGCTCTGATTATGGTCATGCTGCAATCCTAACAGAGACTACTGCGGCAGTACCATACCCTTGCCAACGCCGCCACGATGATCCGCTCCGGTTTCTATTGAGCGGCTGGCCGGATCGATAACAATCATGTTGGCGTTCCCCCACAGTCCATCCCGGTTGACCTGGTGTCCGATAGAGGCCAACTCCTGCATGACCTCGTCGGAGATTCCTTCCTCCAGCGCCAGGGTGTTGTCAGCGGTCCACGGAACGCGTGCTGAGGGAAAGGCAGTCGTCAGGAAGCGTGGGCGCGATACCGCCTGCTGCGGATCCAGTTCAAATTCCACTACCGAGATGAACTGTTGCACTTGCCCCTGCGGCTGCGTATCGACGCCGGTGTTGCCGCCCAGAATATACGGATGCCCATCAACGGTTGCCATGTAGGGATTGCTTGTATGCCGCACGCGCTTGCCGGGTTCGATCTGATTTGGATCTCCGTCGGCTACCGCCATCATGCGCATACGGTTGTTGATATGAATACCTGTGTCGCCGATCACCAGAAATTGCGCTCCGAGTGAAGTGGTCACCGCGGCCGCGTTGCCGTCTGCATCTACAACGTGGAACGTGGTTGTATTGCGCGCTTCAGCGTCAGGGTCAACCCGCAGGATGTCATCTATCGGCCATTCGAGCACGCTGTCTTCAGAGATCCGTTGCCGTTGCCGTTCAGCGTGATCATCGGAGAGCAGTGATGCAACAGGTACGTCAACTCGATCGGGATCGCCGATATGGTAGTACTTGTCGACATGGCCCAGCTTGATGGCTTCGGTCTGCAGGTGAATTGCTTCGCTACTGTCGGGGTGGTAGTCCGATAAGTCAAAACCCTTGAGAATGTTCAGCGCAATCAGCATGGCCGCACCCTGGCTGTTGGGTGGGTTCTGATAGACCGTTATACCGTTGTAATCGATCGAAATCGGATCCACCAGCTGCGCGTCAAAGCGATGGAAATCATCCAGCGTCAGATAGCCGCCAAAACGGTCCGAGTAGTCCACGATTGCCTCGGCGAGCGGACCACGGTAGAAGTAATCGTTGGCGGCATCGAGTGCCTGCCGGCGGCCATCGCTTCGTGCCGCTTCGTACGCGTCGACAAGGCGGCGGAAGGTGTCGGCCAAATCGGTCTGATAAACGGTATCTCCCTGGCTGAGAAACTCACCATCGGGCATATAGATCGACCGGGCCGCGGACCATTCGGCTACGTTTTCGGAGTCGATCTGGAGCCACTGCTCCATTTCCGGTGTTACCGCTACACCGTCCTCGGCGTGTTCAATGGCCGGCGCCAGTATCTCACCCAGATCGAGTCTGCCGTACTCTTTGAGCCACTCCATCCACCCAGCCCAGGCGCCGGGGACTACTGCCTGGTGCATGCCGGATTGGGAGGCTACCTGCTCAAAAGCGTCGGCGTCTGCGTTGCTGCCCGCGGGGCCGACACCGTCGAGAGCCTTAACGGTGTTACTCTCGGCGTGGTGGTAGATTGCCCATGTTCCTCCGCCGAGAACGCTTGAGAACCACGGTTCTGTAACGCTCAGAACCGCAGCTACCGCAACCGCGGCATCGGCCGCGCTGCCGCCCGCCTCGAGTATGGCTATACCGGCCTCGGTGGCCAGTTGGTGACTGGATACCACTGCAGCACCGTGATCCGGCTGTTCGGCTGGCAGGCCGGAATCACCCTCGGTGGCGCCGCCGGCGCCAAAACTTTGTGTGCCGGCCAGGACCAACCCCGCCACTGCGGCGGCTGCAATCAAGACGTGAAAAACTCTCTTTCTGGTCGTGCTCATCCATAAAACGTACAAAACACGAACGGCTGAGTCAAATCTGAACCGGGCTTGAACCTGCACAGCGCAAACCGGCCGGAGGTGCCGGCAGGGCGGCTGTTACTCCTTGTCAGCCAGGGCGCGCGTCTTTTCGTAGCCGAATAACTCGTCGCGCTTGAGTTGGCCTTGTTCGGCACTGATGCCGAGTCTGGACTGCAGCACCGGCAACAGCGCATCTTTGAACTGCGTCACCGAAGGCCGTGTGCCGGTTTGTTCTTCTACCGAGGTCGTCGGCTCCATGACCTTGTCCTTGATCTCGGGGGACACCCACACAACACGAAAGAAGTCCTCGGTCTTGAGCGGCCCGAGAAAGGCCAGGCAATTGATTACCAGCAGGTTTTCTACCTCGGACACCAGCACCGTGGCTATCTTTTTTCCCCCACAGCGGATACCGCCGCGGTGCTTGTACCAGGCTTCAACACCAAAGGTTTTCAGCGTGTCGATCAGCAGTTCGCCAACCACGCGGAAGGCATCATCACCGGAGGTAAAAGTGTCCTTGTCAACGACCATCTGCACATTGACCGTGCTGTCCGGGCTTACAAATACCATTGTGCGCTGACCGGTGAGAATAATGTGTTCCAGGCTCGGGACGTCCTCCTGGATTTCGTTAATCAGATTGGCAAAATTGGTCATCGTAATGATGGCTCGGGCCTCACAATCGTTGAGTATGTGGATGATCTCGCGCCCTTTGTACATCGTATTGAACGGTACGGCCACCGCTCCGAGCTTCTGGATGCCAAAGAACGCGTAGACGAAGTCCGGGATGTTCGGCAGCATCAGCGCAACCCGGTCTCCGCTGCGGATTCCCAGCGACTGCAGGCCGTTGGCAACCTTATTGGCGTTTTCATCGAGCTCGCGGTAGCTCACCTCGCGGTTGCCAAACAGCAGAGCCTGACGCTTCTTCTGCTTTCTGGCCACCTCTTCCAGCATGCGGCCGAGCCCGCGTGGGTTATCCATTGTGCTGCTCCTCGTTATCGCCGGACACCTTATCCAGCAGTCGATCATCCCGGTAGCCTTCACGCAGCTCTTTACGCAGGATCTTGCCGGTAGCGCTCTTGGGCAGGCTGTCGCGGAACTCGACAAACTTGGGCACCTTGTAATCAGCCAGATTCTGCGAGCAGTAGTCCAGAATCTCGCGCTCGGTGGCTTCCTGCCCCTCCTGCAGCACCACAAACGCTTTCACCGCCTCCCGCTCACGTTTGTCCTGTACCGCAATAACCGCGGCATCCTGGAGCTTGGGATGGGTAAAGAGCAGTTCCTCGATCTCGCGCGGAGAGATATTGAAGCCGCCACGGATAATCAGGTCCTTCTTGCGGTCAGTTATGAAGAAAAAGCCGTCTTCATCGCGGTAGCCCAGATCGCCGGTGTGCAGCCAACCGTCCTTGATGGTTTCCGCGGTTGCCTCGGGATTGTTCCAGTAACCGGGGCTTACAACCGCGGACTTGATCACAATTTCGCCCTCCTGACCGTCTGCCACCTCACTGCCGTTGTCATCCACAACGCGCATCTGAACGCCTTCGGCTGCCGGTCCGATTGAGCCGGGCTTGAATGCCTCGCCGCTCTTGTTGAGACACACCGAAGAGGTTGTCTCGGTCAGGCCGTAGCCTTCAGCAATCCGCGTCTGAAACGCTTGCTCGAATTCACGCAGCGTGGTCAACGCCAGCGGTGCTCCGCCGGATACGCACAGCCGCAGCGACTTGGGGATAGAAGTCTTGCGCGTCCTGGCGATCTGCAGCAGATGCATGTACATGGTTGGTACGGCTATCAGCACGGTGGCGCTGGTCCGCTCAATGGCCTCCAGCAGCATCGACGGACTGTATTGCGGCACCAGGGTCATGCGGGTCCCGAAGAAGACGCCCGAGATCAGGCCGTTTGACAGGCCGTAGACGTGGAACAGCGGCAGCACCAGCACAATAGTGTCGCTTTCATCCAGCGGCAGAACCTTGCTTACATTGTCGCATTGCTGGGCGAAGTTGCGGTGGGTGAGAGTCACCCCCTTTGGTCTGCCGGTTGTGCCCGAGGTGTAGAGCAGCACCGCCGGGGCATCGGGATCAGTATCCACGGCGTTGAACTTGCGCGATGACGTCTTGAGCACGTCCGACAGGTTGACGGTTCCTACCGGCTTGGGTCCGCCTCTGCCACTGCGGGGGTAGTTGGCTACCCGGATATCGTACTTGCGGGCAGTCTCCTTGTTGATATCGACGTCAGCGCCCGCGAGGATGCCTTTCTGCCTGGCCCCCTGTACTACGATGGTGTTGGGCAGCTTCTCTGTGGAGAGCATATACTTGCCGGCAATGCGGCCCTCTATCAGGGCCGACGGGTACGCCAGCATGTCGGCAGCGTCGCCGTCGGGGTTGAAAATGAGTCGCCATGTATCGGCCATTCGGATTGGTCCTTTCTCTTCTCTTTGTTGCTCGGCGCTATCGCTCGCTGCGCAGAAAATCGTCTACTTCGGTGAAGAAGACATCCTCAATTTCGTCGCTCGGGCGTTCGGTGAGCAGACTGACAACAACGTAGACAATTGCGTTCAACGGCAGTGTCAGGATCACCGGATGCAAATCGAGCAGCAGGATCCGTGCTCCGGCCTCGTTGGTGACAAGCAGACCCAGAACCAGCCATATGACCCCTGCCAGGGTGCCGGCAATTGCGCCCTGGCGCGTACCACGCTTCCACAGCAACCCGCCGATCAGCGCCGGGGCCCACTGTGCAAAGCCGGGTACGCTGACGTCGGTCAGGTAGAGCGCCATCGCTTCGTCACCCAGTCCCAGGCTGACTATCACCGTAACACTGAGACTGAGAACGACAATTGCAATCACCGAGAGCCGTGCCCACAGGGTGATGTCCTGGTCGCTGGCGTCGGGTTTGAATACCCCCTGGATTACGTCACGCGCCACAATAATGCTGGAGGTCATCAACTGGACCGCCGCGGTGGAGACCGCGGCTGCAATAACCCCCATCAGCACAAATACGCCGAACCAGCGCGGCAGAAACGTCTGGATAACGGTCTGCACGATGCGGTCGGCCTCGGCCGGGTCGGTAACTCCCGGCAGCGCTGCCGGGGCCACGATTGATCCCCAGACAAACGGAATGATGTAGAAGAACAGTCCGCCGAAGACAAAAATCAGCAGCGGAAACCACTTGAACAGCGTCTTGTCGCGCGCCGTCATAGCGCCGATTACCACGTGCGGCCAGGAGAAGGCCAGCAGCCCCACCACAAAGGTCCCGATCACCAGAACCGATGTATAGGTTCCCTGCGGTCCCGGGGTACTCAGCTTTGCCGGCTCCGAGGCCAGTATCTGCTGTGCAGCCTCGACAACGCCGCCGTCGGGAAATACCACCGCGATCACCCAGAACAGTGATCCCAACAGCGCGGTAACGTAGACCGTTCCCAGGAAGATGTTGACCCACGCTACGATGCGCATCCCGCCGAGGATGACCAGGATCACCAGCAGCACCGCGGTGTAGGTGGCACCCACCCACAGCGGCATGCCGGTCAGAGCTTCAAATCCGCGCCCTACGCCCAATGGTTGAACTCCAACGTAGGGAATAATGAAGGCCAGCATGGTAACAGCCAGGATTACGCGCAGAGCCTTGGACTGATAGCGTTCAGCCAGCGCTTCTACCGGCGAGAGAAACCGGTTGATTTTTGCCAGAGCCCACAGGCGTGGCCCCAGAAACATGTACAGGAAGGCGAAGCCGGCAACCGAACCCCAGATGAAAAACACGTAGCCGGGGCCGTGCAGATAGAGATGGCCGGGAAAGCCGTAAAACGTCCAGCTGGAGGAAATGGCAAAGAGTACGAAGAAGAACATGACAACCAGGCCGATGGTACGGCCGCCGAGCATGTAATCCTCGGCGGTCTTGGCCGAGATGCGATAGCCGTAGGCTGCCATGGCCACAATTACCAGACTGAATGCTCCTAGAACGATGAGATCAACCACGCGGTGCCTCCTTGGCGTGGTACCGGCTCAGCGGTACGGCCAGTACTTGATGAAGTAGATGAGATACGCAATCAACCAGACGATGACAAAGAGAACACCGATCACCAGCGGCATGGTCATCCAGCCGAAAACCAGAATTGCCTCGCCTTCGGCAGGAGCGTCGGTTGCGCCCATAAATACTGCCACCGCCATCAGCACAATTGAGAGCAACAGTACCAGCAGGTAGATCCGTCCCGGTGTGTGTTCGAGCATTTCGCGCATGCTTGTAGCCTCCCTTGCCGCGCTAAAATCCGCGTCAGTAAGAATACGCAAGTAGCGCCTACGATATACCACGCATATTTGGTTGTCAAGGAGAATATCGGTTGCCGACCGACTCAAGAATATCGATATCCAGCGCCTAATCGGGAATATCCATACAGAAGAGTGCCGAACCGGTGAAAGCAGGTGCAAAAAAAGGGCGCCCAGCGGGCGCCCTCTCTGTCGGTCGGCCGTAATCAGTCGGCCATATGGTCGAGCCAGAACTCGACTCTGCGGTTTTTCCAGATATTCTGGTAGTCGCTGAAATCAACCTCGGGTCGTGCGCCGCCGATGCCGGTAGAGCGCATCCGCTGCAGGTCAACTCCCAGGATTGCCAGCGCCTCGCGTACGGTAGCCGCACGGCGGCGTGACAGCGGTATCAGCACTCCCTGCTGTTCCTGATCGCGCAGGACCGGATCGTAGTAGAGCACGTGGTTGGCGTGGCCCTCAATCAGGATGTCGTAGTCGCGGTATTCAGCAAACACTTCAGCCAGGCGTCGCAGGATGCGCAGGTTTTCGAGCAGCATCTCGTCCTCCACCTGGAACATGTTGGCGGTGTTGGGACGGAAGTGAATGCTCGGGACCACGATGCGGTAGCGATCTCCCACGCGCATCACCATGATATCAACCGCTACGGTTGCCTGGTCGCTGCCGGCGTTGCGCAGAACGTCACGCACGGTGAGCACCGCACGGTAACGCGTCGCCGATTGTACCAGCTCGCCGTCATCGGATCTGCCGTCCCAGGTGAGCGTCCGCGGCGGCGCCCCGCTGCCCGAGAAGGTTCTGAAGCTGTTGTTGTTGGGTTCGTGGATCACCAGCTCCCAATCACCGATATCCGACAGTTGATCTACTGCCCGCATCGTGAACGTGAGCTCATCGTTGATGCCGTCACCGTTGGGAGCAAACCGATCGGGGCTGACGCTGAGGTCCACCTCGGGACCGGTGGTATCCACCGTTACGCGCCCGTCAAACTGGCCCTCGATGACCCCACCACTGGCGTATTCCACTCTCATGTGGACGGTGTAGCGGCCATCTACTATTCTGCCGTCATTGTGGGTGCCGTCCCACTCTATGCTGCGCGGAACATCACCGGTAGCTCCCATGGTGCGAACCGCGCGGTTGCGCGCGTCACGGATTTCACCGGACCAGCGTGCCACCGGCTCATCCCCGACAACGCCGATAGTGAAAACAATGGTGTCGCGGTAGCCGTCTCCGGTTGGAGCAAAGCTGTCGTACGGTGCAGTGATGCTGACCGAAACGCCGGATATCAGCAGCTGAACCGGCGCAGCGGTAGCCGTCGGCTGATTGCCGTTGGCGTAATGCACCGTCAACTCTGCGGTGTATAGCCCTTCAGGCAGCAACTGCCCGGCGTTGTTGCGCCCATTCCAGACAAACTCGTCGAACGCCTGACGCGTATCGCGCGAACGGACCACGCGGTCCTGCTCGTCTCGAATGTTGAACACAAACCTCTCGATGCTGTCGGTTACTTCGAGCACCGGTGTAAAGGTCACTGTGTCATCCACGCCGACGAAATCGGGGGTGAACTCAGTAGCCGAGACCTCAAGTGCAATCGGAGTCTCGCGTGTGTCGAGGGTCAGGGTTACGCGGTTTGATTGGCCGCGGTTTCCGGCCTCATCAACCGCAGAAATCCACGCGGTATAACTTTCGTCGGGGATTAACTCGCCGTCCAGATCGGTACCGTCCCACTCGAAGGGGAAGGCAGTTTCGTCAACGCCAAACTGCTGTGCCAGTTCAGCCAGCGGTTGTCGAATGACGAGCCCCGGCGCCTCGACCTGGCCGGTCCATTCAACCGTAGGGTCCCATCGGGCGTCGATGGTGGTGGTCGGCCGGGTTTCCCCGCCGAAGACCGGAGGATCAACCGAGAGCCGCGCCTGCGGGGGCACCGTATCAATTTCAATCAGCACCGGCTGCGATTGGGACTCGGTTCCGTTGACAAACAGTGCGTGCAACTGGACTTTGTAGAGGCCGTCTGGCAGGCGCCGTCCCTGGTTGTCGTTTCCATCGAAGCTGATTGCCTCATCGATATCGCCTTCGCCGCTGAAACTGCGCAGAACGCGGTCGGGGCGGCCCTCGGCCATGATATCGAGGCTCCACTCGGCAACGTCTACAACTGAGTTGACTTCAATCAGGAATGTTATCGTGTTGTAGGGGCTATCGGTGCCGGGTGAGAACGCGCGGCGCGAGGGGCGCACAACCAGGTCTCCGGCTTCGGTGCTGAGAACGATATCGCTGATTTCAGCGCGCACCTCATTTCCGGCACGGTCGGTACCCACCAGCTGATAGGTGTAGACCCCGTCGGGTGCCGGCCGCCCATCGGCGTCAAGTCCGTCCCAGGCGAAATCCTCGGGTGTCCGGTCGTTCTCCGGGCGCTGACGAGTCGGCAGCTCGGGGTCGTACTGGAGCGGGTTCTGCCAGGCGAACTCACGGATGAGCGCACCGCGATTATCGAGGAAGCGGCCAACCCACGAGACCTCGCGCGATCCGCGCTGTTGGATCGGCAGCGTGTCACGAATGCCGGAATCATCCGGCGAGAATATCGTGTACTCGGCCTGCAGCAGGTCCACCGTCGGCGCCGTGTTATCGACGGTAACGTTCATCGGCGGCGTACGCTCAACGTTGCCTTCGCTGTCACGCACCGACAGCTGATAGATGTAGTCGCCATCTTCAACAAAATTGCCGTCCTGATCCACGCCCGGCCACGATAGCCGCGCCAGCACATCGAGGTCGATCCCCGGTTCCTCACCGATGTTGAACAGGCGGCCGAAGAATCCGCGCCGCTCGGTGATCTCCTCGGAACGGCTCCAGACCGATTGTCCGGCTGCGTCGTAGATGCGCAGCTCGTAGCTGCGGATCACCGCGTTGGTAGGCGGCACGATTGTGGGCTGCAGAACAAGCTCCGTGTTGCCCGTCTCGGGGTTCTGCGGTGCAATATAGACCCGCGGCAATCGTTCTACGTCGAGCCGCGTTTCTTCGCGCTCCCTCTGCCCGCCTGCCATCAGTGGAAGACCTGCCAGCACGAGCAGCAGTATTCCCGTGATTACTGTTTTGTTTCGCATACCGCCTCCATCCTCACCTTATGGCTAACTATACACGATAATGGCATAATGCTCAAACAGTTCGTAGCGTCAGAGGATATGTTTGAGGAACTTCTGCGTGCGAGGCTCGGTGGCGGCATCGAAGATCTGTTCAGGCGTGCCGATTTCGATAATCTGGCCCTCGTCCATAAACACAACGCTGTCGGCAGCTGCCCGTGCAAAGCCCATTTCGTGCGAAACCACCAGCATCGTCATTCCGTCGCGAGCCAGGTCGAGCATGACGTCGAGCACCTCTTTGATCATCTCGGGATCCAGAGCCGATGTCGGCTCATCAAACAGCATTACCTTGGGGTTCATCGCCAACGCACGCGCGATGGCCACACGCTGTTGCTGACCGCCGGACAGTTGCAACGGGTAGGCGTTCTCCTTATCCGAGAGACCAACACGTTCCAGCAGCTGACGTGCGCGCGGCAGGGCCTGTTCGCGCGGCTCGCGCTTGACCGTAGCGGGAGCCAGCAGGATGTTCTCAACGGCGGTCAGGTGCGGGAAAAGATTGAAGCTCTGGAACACCATGCCAACCTCTTCACGGATCTGGCGGATATCACCGTGCGGGTTGGTTACCTCGTCCTTGTCGATCCAGATCGAGCCCGAGGTCAGCGTCTCCAGGCGGTTGATCGAGCGCAGCAGGGTGCTCTTGCCGCTACCCGACGGACCGATGACCAAAAAGACCTGGCCGGGCATGACCTGCAGGCTGACATCGCGCAAGGCAGTGATCTCGCCGCGTTTGCCGAAGAGCTTGGTTGCGTTCTCGATGCGGACTCTAGTTTCCACCGTGTTCGAGCCTCTCTTCCATAATGCTGACCAGTTTTGAGAAGAACAGTGTCATGACGAGATAAATCAGCGCTACTACCGTATACGCCTCAAAATAGCGAAACGTGGTTGCGGCATATTCGCGTCCGCGGCGCAGAATATCCGACACCGCCAGGATCGATACCAGCGATGAGTCTTTCAGCAGCGCGATGAACTCGTTGCCGATCGGCGGCAGTATAAGGCGCATGGTCTGTGGCAGAATCACCTTGCGCATCGCCTGACCGCGCGACAGTCCCAGCGCCAGCGCGGCTTCCATCTGCCCTTTGGGAACAGACAGGATGCCGGCGCGGAAAATCTCGCCCATATAGGCGCCGTAGCAGACGCTCATAGCGATAATTGCCGCGGACAGCCGTGGCACGGCAACGAACTGCCCCAGCGCGTAATAGATGTAGAACAGCTGGACCAGCAGCGGTATGCCGCGGATGACCTCGACGTAGATAGTGGCGATGCGATTGATGATTGTGATGCGCGATATGCGTCCCAGTCCGGTGAACAGGCCGATCACCAGCGCGATCAGGATGGACGAGACGGTGACTTGAAAAGTGCTGATAATACCGTCGGGTACGAAGCGCAGAATATCCCAGTATGGGGTGGGTGAGAGCAGCGGCAGCAGTATCAGCAGGCCGATAGCCCCAAAGAACGATATCCGCCAGGCGGAGAAGATCGTCTTCTCCGCCCGATCGGGAATCAGAGCTCCGTCGGAGACGGTGATCTGCGGGTGCTGTGTCCTGTCTACCGCAGCCACTTTTCTTCCAGCTCGGCGATGCGGCCGGAATCGATAACGGCTTGTAGACCGGCGTTGATGCGGTCCAGAACCGCGCTGTTGCCTTTACGCACCGCGATGCCGTAGTACTCCTCGGTGAACGGCTCACCGACAATCTGCAGCCGGCCACGGTAGTTTTCGTTCTGCAGTACGAAGTCTGCTGCAATCGGTGTATCGGCTACCACGCCGTCGATGCGTCCGTTGGCCAGATCTTCGACCGCCAGGCCGAGCTCATCGTAGGTGCGCAGCTCGACGCCGTCGGCGTCGCGGACTTCAAACGCGCCGGTTGTGCCGATCTGGGCGCCGACCTCACGTCCGCGTAGATCGCTGAGCGTGGTGACGCCGGACTGATCCTGGCGTACGATCAATACCTGGCCGGCGTTGATGTACGGGATCGAGAAGTCCATAGTCTGCTTGCGGTCTTCGGTGATGGTGACCGACGAGATGACCGCGTCGTACTCGCGTGTGCCGAGGCCCGCGAATATGCCGTCCCAGGCCGTATTCTGGAACTCGACTTCGAAACCGCCCTCCTCGGCGATCATGCGCATCAGGTCGATGTCAAATCCCACCAGTTCACGGTTTTCGTCGATGTACTCCATCGGTGGCCACGTGGCGTCGGTGGCTACCACTATCGTGTCGGTTGTGTCGGCCTGGCGCTGACCCGCGCCGAAAACCATGCCGGCTACCAGGCACAACGACAGCACAAATAACAAGGTTCGTTTCATTTCTCTTCCCCTTTTGTCGGATTAGGCTGCCTAATGTAATCGATATGCAGCGATTTTTCAATGGGCAGCATGATTATTTGGCGTGCAAAAGCGCTTGACAGGAAGACAATTAAACATGATGATTGCAGCAGCCGAAGATAGTATTGAGGTTTTATGCACAAATCGATTCACAGAGGAGGCGCGCGTGGCGCGTTGGGTTCATTCTTCGGGTAGCAGCCCACGCTTTTTTCGCGGTATGCGCTTCAACGTGTCCGCCATCCGCGATGGAATAGCTAACAGCGTGCGCTCCTTCACGCGCAGCGGGTCTCAGCGCTTTACTCTGCTGATTATCCCTCACTCAGAAAAGCGTCTGGTCAAGTTCCAGGCAAATGTCTTTGCGATAGTGTTTTTTGTGGTGCTGTTTTCCTTCATTCTATCCGGCTTTGTCTACGTCGCAATGCACGCCCCGGATGCCTCACAGCGCGTAGTCGAGCGGCAGCAGGGACTGCAAAGCAGTCAGGCGAGCCTCGACGCGATTATGGAAGAACTGCAGGAAGTGATGCGGGTTTCCAGGTCTTTCGAGAGCACTATGCGGGAAACAATTGACGGCCTGCGGCCCGGTGCGGCTTCTTCGCCGGTATCCGAGCGCGGAAGCGGCGGGGACCTGGCGCCGTTCCTGGACGTGCAGCGTCTCAACAGCGGGGAATTGCGCGAGATCAAAGACATCCGCCGGCTGGCCTCAACGCTGCGCGCAGCGGTGGAACCACTGGAAGAGGTGCAACGCATCTCGCGAGTGCAGCAGAGCCTGCTGACCGATATTCCCAACCACTGGCCTCTCGGCGCCCGGCGCGGTCGCGTGACTCACGAGTTTGGCCCCAATGTGCATCCGTTCACCGGGCAGCTCTACCTGCATAAGGGATTTGACATCGCCGACGCTATCGGTGTTCCCGTAGTAGCCAGCGCCAACGGGCGTGTCGAGGAGGTCAGCGTTGATCCGGGCTACGGTATCCAGGTCTGGTTGAGGCACAAGTACGGTTTTCGGACCATGTATGCACACCTGCACTCGGCCACGGTGCGTGAAGGCCAGGAGGTCGAGCAGGGTCAGCAGATCGGTCTGCTGGGCAACAGCGGCGCATCAACCGGACCGCACGTGCACTTTGAAGTCTGGCTGGGTAACGAGGTTGTCGATCCGGCCGCGTTCCTGAAGATTTCCAACGAGTTTCCGCGTCGTGTTCGAAGCTTTTGAAGGATAGCAGTAGCTATGTCCGGCAATACTGAACGCGCCACTGTCGGCGGCGGCTGTTTCTGGTGTACCGAGGCGGTCTATCAGCGGCTGCCCGGCGTGATAAGCGTGAAGCCCGGCTACGCCGGCGGCACTACAGCCGCACCAACCTACGAGCAGGTGTGCAGCGGCACTACCGGACACGCCGAAGTAGTCCAGATCGAGTTCGATCCGTCGCAGCTGTCTTACGCCGACGTACTGCAGCAGTTCTTCGCCGCGCACGATCCCACCACCCTCAATCGTCAGGGCGCCGACGCTGGAACGCAGTACCGTTCGGTGATCCTCTACCATGACGAGCAACAGCGGCAGGTGGCCGAGCGGGTCAAGGCGGCGGCCGCGGCGCAGTTCCGTGACCCGATAGTGACCGAAATTGTCCCGCTTGAGCGCTTCTATCCCGCCGAGGACTACCACCACAACTACTTCAACCGCAACCCGAACGCCGGCTACTGCACGGTTGTCATTCAACCCAAACTCGCCAAATTAGGATTGACGCGCTAACCGCACCCGCTACCGGCCGCTTTGACGCAGGCTGCGGGCGTACTCAACGTAACTGAGCAGCTGGGCTTCCCGGTCTGCCGGCGCGGCTGCCGATTCGTCGGGCAGCTCAGCTTGCAGTACCACGCTGTTGCGCTGTTCTTTGGCCTTGTAGAGCGCCTGGTCGGCGCGATTGATTGCGTTGTCAACGCTGTCGAGCCGATCGGCGCGCACAACGCCGATCGACAGTGTGGCGCACGGTTCGCCGCGATCATCGGCCAGTTCCCGGATTGCCGCCCAGTTGTCCAGCGTTGCCACGCGTTCCTGTTGTGCATGGCGCAGCCGCTCGGCCAGCAGCACTGCGTTGTGCAGCGGCGCCTGCACCAGCAGCAGCAGCTCTTCACCACCGTAGCGTATGCCGACATCGTGTCCCAGTCGGATTCCGTCCAGCAGTGCAGCGGCGGTCTGGGTCAACACCTCATCGCCCTTCTGGTGACCGAGCTCATCGTTGACCCACTTGAAGTGATCCAGATCGAGCAGCAGAAAACAGAACGGCCGCTGCTTCTGCTTCAGATCGGCAAACTGTCGCGGCAGTTCTTTGAGGAAGTAGTTCTTGTTCTTGAGGCCGGTGAGCTCATCGATATAGCTGCTGGCTTCGCTCTCGGCCAGCCGCACACGCAGCAGTTCCACCGAGTCGCGGCTACGCTCACAGCGTTCCTTCTCCCAGGCGGCGCGTTCGTTGGGCCCGGCTACCGAAACCTTGGAGCCGCGATGGCGCAGAAAGCTCTGCTCGCTGTTGACAAGGAAGTGGTACATATCCACCACGCCGCGAAGCATGTCGAACAGGAACAGCTGTGACAGCTTTGGTATCTCGTTGACAGAACTGTAGTATTTTGCTTCTACGTAACGCTTTATCTGGCGAGTCACCGGTTTGAGCCCGGGAGACTGCACCGACGCGTGGACCCCAAAATCCACAAATGGACGCTTGTCAAGTTCTGCGTAGATGCGCCGTGCTATCGGGTCTTCGCGCTTGACCAGATCCTGACTCAGATCCTGCCCGAGTTCTGCCAGAAGATCGTGAAGCTCTTCAACAAGCGGGTAGAGGTGTGGCCCATGGTAGGACTGCGGCGCTGCAGCGTTCCAGTTGCGGAACATCGCCGCGCGGTAGTCGCTGATCTCCTCACGCAGGCTGCGCGCCAGCAAACTCTCGCCAAAGCCGCGCGCGTAGTCGTCGCGCTCGTCGAGGCCCTTGGCGTAGGCGGTCAGTGCGCGAAGGTAGGGCGCAAAAAGCGCGCTGTAGATTGCCGACCATCGCGACTTGATATCCGCCAGTGCTGCGGCGGTCTGTTCGCGCATCAGCAGTCGCTCCAGGCTCTGATGGTCGATGCTGGCCAGCAGGTTGTCGATCACGCGGTGCAGCACCACAAGCGGCTGAATCGGGTCATCAGCGGCCACCTCCTCGATGTTGGCCCCCTGATGGCCGAACGGCAGCGACTGTACAAAGACGCGCGTGTCGAAGTACGGCAGCAGGTAGCGATTCTGCTCCAGGCGCTCGATGCCGGACTCGGGAAAGATAGTCGACAGCACCGACAGAACCCCCTGGTGGCGCCGCGAGAAACCGGCCTCCTTCTCCATCTCCAGGTCTTCGAGTTCGCGCTTTTTCTCCTCGACCAGCCGCATCTCGCGCAGCCTGGTCTGTCTTTCGGCAAACTGCTTGAACGTCAGGATGTCCTCATCGGTGATGCCGACAAAGCGATAGATCGCAACCCGTTTGCGCTCGGACTCATCGTACTCGTCGAAAAACTCACCGACAGCCTTGAGCACCACCGGATAGAGCTCGCGCTTGTATCGCTGCAGCTGCTCGATGGCGTGAACGAAGAGCTCGACGGCATCGCTGAGCTGTGATGCCGACACCGGCCGGCCGTACGCCAGCACGATGTCCTTGCCAACTGCCAGCGCATCGGCAACGCGCTTGTGGCTGACCTGTTCGGTTGTCAGTACCAGCCGGTAGAGCTCGCGTGTTGGTCTTACCAGTTCAGCCACCGGGATCGCTGCGCCGTCCAGCACGGCTGCGTCCAGTCGCGCCAGCGACGCGTTCAGTTTCTTCTGCTCGCGGCTGAAGCGTGACAGGTATTCGAGCGCGAACGGGTCGCGGCGGCGATACGATTGCAGCACCGCCTCCTGGCCCGATCCTGCCAGCTCGCCGATCAGACGGCGCGACGAGCTGCGCAGCGCGTGCAGCGTGTCGGCCAGGCTCCACTCATCGGGTGCCATGGTGGTTACGTTGTGCGGTGAGGCCAGTGCACGGATCAGCCGCGGATGGGCGGTGTCCGGCTCTCTGGGGCGAATGAGCGACACAGCATCGTGCCAGCGCTGCGTCACGCCGGTTATCAGCAGCCCACGGCGAAACGCCCAGCGGTTTACGCGGCGCCGCAGCCGCGGCGTAAGCGGAAGCTGCTGCAGCGGTTCGGTCTCGTCGGGCAGATGCGCCGGTTTCTCGGGGAACCCGGACTCGGTGGTGCCGGCCGCGGCCGGCTGACGCGCAGACGGTGTATCGGCGCGGTTGCGGTTCTGTTGCTGCATGCGCTGCATGGCCTGTTGCATGCGCCGCGTGGCCGCGGCTTCGCCGTACCCGCGGGCACGCAGCTTCTTGTAGACCGCCTCGATCTCTTCCTTCGGTGTCCCCTCTTCGAGCAGCTTATTGTAGAGTGCTTTATCGTGTTTTTCTGCCATAGTGTTCCTGTATTGGTGTGCAGCCGGCGCTGCGAGGGCCTTGCAGCGTTCCCCTCGTCTATCAGATAATATCACACTCGCATCAAGGAGCACACATGGAAATTCGCCCAGGAAAGCAATACCCGCTGGGAGCACGCTACGACGGTGCCGGCATCAACTTCTCGGTCTTTTCTGAGGTGGCCGACTGTGTCGAGCTGTGTCTTTTTGACGAGACCGGCCGCGAGACGCGCCACCGTTTGCCCGAGGTCACCGCACACTGCTGGCACGGATACGTTCCCAACCTCATTCCGGGGCAGAGTTACGGGTTCCGGATTCACGGACCGTGGGAGCCCTCGGCAGGCAGCATCTGCAACCCCAACAAGCTGCTGCTGGATCCTTACGCCAAGGCGATCTCGGGTGAGGTAGCCTGGAATGACGCGGTGTTTGCCTTCAATCCGGGAACCGACGAGCTGAACGAGATCGATAGTGCTCCGTTTGTGCCCAAGTCAGTGGTTACCAACCCCTTTTTTGACTGGACCGATGATCACTCGCCGCGGGTGCCGTGGAACGAGACGGTGATCTA
>REDW01000036.1 GCA_007693325.1 Spirochaetaceae bacterium | reverse complement strand
CGGGCATCTCGGTGCGGAAACCGAACGACTGGGTCTGGATGACCTGCGTTGGTACATTGTAATTGCGCTCGATAGTGAACGGCAGCTTGAAATGCAAGCCGGGCGCCACTGTCCGCGCGTATTGGCCGAGTCTCAGAACTACGGCTTCTTCGGTCTGGTCCACCATGAATACACTGCTCATAGCCGTGCCCGCCAGCAGTATCACCACAACAACGGCTGTGATCAGCCTGGGGTTGATCTTGAACGGCAAGTTTGGAGGACTTACGTCTCGCTCCGCCATATGACCTCCTTGGGGATATGGAAAGGGAATATCGTTCTAACGTATCTTTTCGCGGCGGCGGAGTCAAGGTAGTGTTTGCGTGACCGGGGGACGCGCCGCTGCTCCTGTCCGGCTGCAGCAAGCTTGACAATCGATCAACGGCGCACCTATAGTGGGTCGGTATGAAGAGACGACTGATTACCTCCGCGTTGCCGTACGTCAATAACATCCCGCATCTCGGCAACCTGATTCAGGTATTGTCTGCCGACGTGTTTGCGCGCTTCTGCCGTCTGCGCGGCTACGAGACGCTCTACATCTGCGGCACCGATGAATACGGTACCGCCACCGAGACCCGTGCGCGCGAAGAAGGCATCACTCCAAAGGAGCTCTGCGACCGATACTACGCGATCCACGACGAGATATACCGCTGGTTTCAGATTTCGTTTGACAACTTTGGACGTACGTCTACCGAAAAACATACCGAGATCACGCAGCACATCTTTCGCAAGCTTTACGACAACGGCTACATCGTCGAGCGCGAGATCGAGCAGCTCTACTCGGAAGCTTCAGACATGTTCCTGGCCGATCGCTACGTGCGCGGCACGTGCCCGCACTGCGGATACGAGAACGCACGCGGCGACCAGTGCGAGAACTGCGGCAAGTTGCTCGATCCGTCGGACCTGATCGATCCGCGCAGTGCGCTGGACAATACCACCCCGATAGTCAAGAAGACGCGCCACCTCTACATAAACCTGCCGGCGGTGCTGCCCAAACTGGAAGCGTGGTTGGCCGAAGCGTCCAAGGGCGGCAAGTGGGCGCGCAACGCGATTCAGATGACCCAGGCGTGGATTCGTGACGGCCTCAAAGAGCGCGCCATTACGCGCGACCTGAAATGGGGTATCCCGGTACCGCTGGAGGGCTTCCGCGACAAGGTGTTCTACGTCTGGTTTGATGCACCGATCGGCTATATCTCGATTACCGCCAACCTCACCGATGATTGGGAGTCCTGGTGGCGCAAGCCGGAAGAAGTCGAGTTGTTTCAGTTTATCGGCAAGGATAACATACCGTTCCACACGGTAATCTTTCCCAGCTCACTGATCGGGACCGGCGAGCGGTGGACGCTGCTGCACCATATGTCGTCATCCGAGTATCTGAACTACGAGGGCGGGCAGTTCTCCAAGAGTCGCGGTGTCGGTGTGTTCGGCAACGATGCGCAGGATACCGGCATAGCGGCTGACGTGTGGCGCTTCTATATGTTCTATAACCGGCCCGAGACCTCGGATTTCACTTTTACCTGGGATGATTTCCGCGAGAAGGTCAACGGCGAGTTGATCGGGAACCTGGGCAACCTGGTGAATCGGACGCTGACCTTTCAGACCAAGTATTTTGGCGCAACGCTCCCGGAGGAGGACTCGGCCGGCACGGTCAGCACGCCGCAGTGGAAGGAGTTCTGGTCCTACGCGCGCAAGCTTCAGGGCGAAATAACCGACCACCTGGAGAACGCCCAGCTGCGTGAGGCGTTCCGCAAGACTTTTGCGCTGTCGTCCTACGGCAACAAGGTGTTTCAGGAGGCTGAGCCGTGGAAGACGCGCAAGAGCGATCCCGAGGCTACCCGCTACCTGTTGAAGAACCTGGTCTACCTGGTGCGTGACCTGGCGATTCTGGTGTCGCCGTATCTGCCGCAGACTTCCACGCGCATCGCTGCGCTGCTCGGCAAGCCCGAACTAAGCTGGGATGATCTCGGCGATCTGTCGGGAATTGCCAAAGTGTCAAAGCCCAGCATCCTGTTTGCCACGCTGGAAAAAGAAACCGTTGACGAACTGCGGCAGCGCTTCTCGGGAACTCAGGCAGAACGCGCTGCCAAGCAGGAGAGCGATGCTGCAGCCGAAGACGCAAGCGTGGAAGAGCGCTTCCGCAGCGCGGTCGAGCTGCGCGCGGCGCGCATTACCGCGGTTGAGCGGCATCCGAAGGCCGACAAGCTCTACGTTGAGCAGGTTGACGACGGCTCGGGGCAGCCGCGTACAATCGTCTCGGGTCTGGTCGGCCACTACACGCAGCAGGAACTCACCGGCAGGACCATCGTGCTCGTTGCCAATCTCAAACCCGCCAGGCTGCGCGGAGTCGAAAGCAACGGGATGTTGCTGGCCGCCTCGGCCAAGCGCGAGGACGGCAGCGAGCAGGTCGATGTTATCTTTGTGGACCACGCCAATCCCGGTGACCGGCTCTACCTGCACGGTGACGACGTATCGACGTACGCTCGTGACCTGCCGCAAATCGATATTGACTCCTTTTTTGCCATTCCGTTGTCGGTCTCCAAGCGGGTACTCAAGGTGGGCGCCACGCCGGTAGAGTGTGCCGGCAAGGCGGTGCGCGCGCCGGAGGTCAGCGACGGCCCGGTTGGCTGATCGCGCGGCATGTCGATCGAGTTACGGCCGGTTGAACCGCAGCAACTGCCACCCAGCGATAATCTGCTGCAGACCGCGTTCTGGGCCCGGCTCAAGAGCGAGTTTGGCTGGCAGGCGCACTGCTTCAGCGCTGAGTTCTCAGCCGGAGTGCTGCCCTGCGGCCGGCAGCCGCTGGTGCTGCTCACCCGTTCGCTGCGCGGCCTGGTCCAAATCGGCTACCTGCCGCATCCGCTGGCCTCAATGGCCGATAGCGACGCTGCGCCGCCGGCGGCGCTGCTCGCGGCGCTGCGCCGCAAGCTCAGTCAGCCGCTGAGCCTGCTGCGCCTCGATCTGGCACAAGAGGTCAGCCGGCTGTCCGCCGGCGCTTTGCACGCCGCTGGACTGTACAAAGCGCCGGTTGATGTTCAGCCGCCCTCCACGGTGGTCATCGATCTGGACTGCGATGACCAGCAACTGCTGGCGGCTATGAAGTCAAAGACCCGCTACAATATCCGTCTCAGCCTGCGTAAGGGGGTCGAGGTACACGACGTTGCGCCGCAGCGTCTGTCACAGTGGTACGCGCTGTACCGCGAGACCGCGCGCCGCGACCGCATTGTGCTGCACTCCTTTGACTACTATCGCCGGCTGTTCGAGCTGGCAGCCGAGGACCGCGAAGTCGAACTGCGGCTGCTGTTTGCCGAACACGCTACAACGTTACTGGCAGGCATTGTTGTGGCAATGGTGGGTGGCCGGGCAACCTATCTGTACGGTGCATCTTCAACCGAAAAGCGCAACCTGATGGCCAGCTACGCGGTTCAGTGGCGCGCGCTACAGCTGGCGCGCGACAGCAACTGCCGCAGTTACGACCTGTTCGGTATCCCGCCGGCCGATGATCCGGACCATCCGATGGCGGGGCTGTATCGCTTCAAGACCGGCTTCGGCGGGCGCATTGTTCACCGCCCGGGCTGCTACGACCTGCCGCTGCAGCCGCTGCGCTACCGGCTTTTTTCTGTTGCAGAGCGGCTGCGCTTCGTCTACTATAAGCGGCTGCGTAAACGGCTGCCGCGCTGAGTGGCGGACGTACAACAACCACGGAGGAAACGATGAAGGTCAAGGTAGAACTCGAGATGGAAGTCGATCTCAAGCAGATAAGCCTGACCGAGCTGCGCAAGCTCATCCAGCAGGTTGTCAACACAGAAGACTCCAGGGTCGTCAAGAAAACCCGGGTAGTCAACTTCGAGATCGTCTGAGCAGCCGCGGTGCGTTCAGCGGTCTTTGATTGAGAACTCGCGCTCGAGCGATTCGTAATAGTTGATGACGCTTCGCACGTAGCGGCGCTTCTCAGGATAGGGACGGTAGAAGAACGAGCGCTTGAAGCCGTAGATGATGATGTTCTTGAGTTGTCTGGGGGATATATCGAAGTGCTGCAGTGCCAGCAGAATCTCATTGGTGACTGTGGTGTGCGATACCAGCCGGTTATCGGTACAGAACGTCAGCGAGAGATTCTGCGCCAGCATTTGTCCCAGAGAGTGCTGCTGCGGCGTCTGAATGTCGGGTGAGGTCTGTAGATTGCTGGTCAGACACACCTCTATGGTGGTGCGGTTGTTGGCAATGAAGTCAACCAGGTTGCGTACGTAGCGTCTTCGATCTTCAGGACTCTCGATGCCGAGTAACTCCTCGTTGAACAGGTGCAGGCCGTGACCGATGCGATCGGCGTGCAGCTTGGTGATGGCCTGAAAGATGGATTCCGGGCCGTACGCCTCACCGGCGTGAACGGTCTTGTTCAGGAAGCCGCGGTGCACGTAGCCGAAGGCGCGCTCGTGAATGGCCGCCGGATGTCCGCGTTCAGCACCGGCCAGGTCAAAGCCGACTACCTGGACATCGCTTTCGCGGCGCAGCTTGACCGTTGCCTTGGCGGCTTCCATGGAAGCGTACTGGGTGACCTCGGCTGGATCGGAATAGCGGTGCACCTCAAAGAGTTCGCGGTAGTAGCGTGAGAACTCGGCGGTGAAGAAGCGCATTGCGCAGACGATGATGCCGTATTCGAATGGCGGCATTCCCGCGGGCAGGTCACGGTTCAAAGTGTCACGCGCGCGGCGCAGGCCGCGGTCTACCGCGTGCATGACTTCTTCAAATCCGAGCGTCTCGTGCATGTTGAGCTGCGGTGCAAAGCGCACCTCCAGGTAGCGTACTCCTTCCTCGGCGTTGTCGATTGCCAGCTCGTAGGCCACGCGCTCGAGGCTCTCAGGGTCCTGCATCACTGCAACGGTCCACTGGAAGCCCGAGAGGTATTCGTTGAGATCGCGGTAGTGCGATTTGAACACCAGTTGGTTCAGTCCGTCTTCGCTGAATGACGGAAGCTCCAGCTTGCGTTGCTTTGCCAACTCGATCAGCGTTGAAAGGCGCAGGCTGCCGTCCAGATGAACGTGCAGATCGGTCTTGGGAATCCGGCGAATGAACTCCTCAGTTATTGGCTGCATTCTTGTTTCCTCCTGTGGTTGGCGCTCCCGAGCGCGCTGCGGGCGCAAAGCTGTGCACGATCTGGCAGAAGCTGTCTCCGCGGTGAAACTCATTGCGAAACATACCAAACGAGGCGCAGCCCGGCGACAGTACCACCGCCTCACCGCGCTGCGCGTTGCGTCGTGCAGCTGTTACCGCAGCAGCCAGCGTATCGAACGGACCGTTCCACGCCGCAGTGCTGCTCTGCAGCAAGGCTACTATTCGGTCGGTTGCGCTACCGGACAGCAGGTAGAGCGCCCTGGAGCGGGCGGCTATCTGCTTGAACAGTGAAAGATCCAGGCGCTTGTCGCTGCCGCCTGCAATCAGATGCACCGGTTGGGTGAAGCTCTCTACTGCGGCCAGCGCCGCCTCGGCAATCGTTGCCGCTGAGTCATTGTAGTAGTCAACCTGGTCTACGCTGGCAACGTGCTGCATGCGGTGTGCAACCCCGCCAAAGCGCGCCGCTGCGGCGGCGATCTCTGCGGCGCGGAATCCCAGGCAGCGCACTGCGGTTGCTGCGAACAGCAGGTTGAAGCGATTGTGTTCTCCAACAAGCGTGACCGTCTGGGGTAGAATCAGCTCGGCCGCGCTGCCCCGGCGTCGGAACCGGCCGCAGTCATGCTCGAGCCAGGCTGCAGTGCGGTTGGCATCTCCGTCGGCCGTGTCGGACAAGCGGTTCAGTGCGCTGTGTGAGAGCGCTATCGGCTGTGCCGGTGTGAGCGCGGCGTAGCGCGGACCGTAGCGGTCGTCCTGGTTGTAGAGCGTAACATCGGCCCCCGACTGACCGCTGAACACCAGCGCCTTGTCCGCGAAGTAATCTTCGAATGAAGCGTAGTAGTCCATGTGATCCGGCATCAGGTTGGTAATTGCTGCCACTCGCGGCTGCAGCAGCTGTTCACCGCCGGCTACCAGCCGGAGGTCGCCGAGCTGAAACGAAGAGAGCTCCAGCACAACAAAGTGCCGCGCCTGCAATTCGGGCAGGAACGCCAGCGGGCTGACGGCTATGTTGCCGCCAAGATGGCTCCCGGCGCCGAGGCGTGTCAGGATGTGGTGAATCGCAGCGGCGGTTGTGGACTTACCCTTGGTCCCGGTTACCGCGATCACCTGAGCCGTACAGCTGCGCAGAAACAGCGAGATATCGGTCTCGATGCAACGCGCCATTGCCAGATACGCCGAACCGCGCGGTACCGCCGGATTCTTGACTACAACGTCGGCATGTCGGAAGTCGCGCTCCTCGTGACGTCCGAGCACCAGTCTCAGCGGCAGGGCTCCCAGTTGATCCAGGCTGCCGCTGAGATCGCTCTCGCTGCGCAGGTCGGTTACCGTCACCTCGGCACCCTGCGCGCAGAGATAGCGCGCGCTGGCCAGCCCGCCGCCGTGCAGGCCCAGGCCCATAACGGTGACCTTTTTGCCGCTGAGTTCACTGCCACTCAACGATGTACTCCTTCATGTCCTGCTCGTTCAGATAGGGCCTCAGACGAATCCCGCTCCAGACCGAGTGCCAGCCGGCATCGAGTTGCTGCCGCAGTTGCCCGAACAGCGGCAGTTCCTCGGAGAACGGCCTTGCCTTGAGTGTTTCCAGGATATCATCGATCCGCGGTAGCAGGAAAGCGCGCGCTGCGCACAGCAGTTCTACCGAGCGTTCTCGGAACGCCGCGCTCACGTCCAGCGGCGAGAAGCAGATGGCTTTGAACTTGGTGTGGAAGGGGTAGTAGGGGTAGATGCGCTGCCCCGGCGCCAGGAAGAGCTTGGTGAGGAACTTGTTCAAGTCCTGATCGATCCAGATTCCCTGTGTGATGTAGCCGCGGCCGGTTTCGCCAATCCAGGTCTGCGATATAGACTGTTCGACGAGGAGCCCCTCGCGTAAAGGGATCAGATCTACCGCACAGAAGACGCGGTTTGTGCGGTAGCGCGGCGCCACATCGTTGCTGCCTTGCTCTATGACCTGGTGCAACAGCGGCCGATACGACAGATCCAGCGTCACCAGGTAGAGGAACCGCTGATGATTGTGTAGCAGTACACGGTAGAACAGCGCCGAGGCAGGGTGCAGTGGGTTGAAGCCGAATTGCAGATCACACAGCATCTCGGCGATCTCGGGAGTGATCTGGTCGAGCACCAGACTAACTGCATCCAGGAAGCCGGCGGCCGGTTGACTGCGGTTGACATCGTGATGAATCGCAATCGGCGGCACTTCGTAGTGCTTTGCGAGCTCCAGGAAGAACTCTTCGGACTGCGTGAAGCGGCGGCTGTAGGAGCCCTCAGCGCTGCGGAGGCCACTGAGGCGGTCTCCGATCTGCGGGGCCGCGGCATTCAGGATGATCTGACCACCGGACTGGTCCATTATAGCTCTTGCCGTTGCCCTATTGCACCTGCTGCAGCGCTCGCTGATCGATCAGCGATTCAGAAAGACGCTCAATGGCGTAGATCACCCAGTCACCACGGTCAATACGCAGCAGAACTCTGTCCTCGCGCAGCAGGCCGATCAGTGTTGGCAGTCGGTCGGTCTGTTGCGGGTCTTCGAGGGCCTCTACATCACCCGGCATCCACTTTTCGTAGCGCACCAGATACTCGGCCTCCTGTTCGGTTTCATAGCGCGGCAGGATCTGCAGCTCGGCAACTCCGTACGGTATTGTGCCCTCGGGTATTGTGTCGTCCGCGGCACTGCGCCACTGCTGGGCGTCGATGAAGCCGGTTTGCATCTCGACGGCCAGTCGCATGCGCGACATGACAAAGAGATTGGTAACCTCGCGGATTTCCTCGCGCCCGGCGCCGTCGATCACCGCGTCCTCCATGGTGGAGTGATCAAAACGGTTTATCGAGTAGTAAAACGCCTCTACTACTTCGTCGGGCTGCATGCCGGCGGTAGCTCTCGGCTGAAGCCAATTGCGCAGCATGGTTCCCGGAACGCTACCCACCAGCGTTACGATCAGCGCAATTGTGGTGACCTTCTTCCAGTTGCGGCGCCAGTAGTTGCGGCGGCGGTACGAACGGCTGCGCTTGCGTTCAACGGTGAGCGCCTGCGCCTGGATCTCCAAGCGCTGTTGGTCGGTCAGAGGACGGTGGACGCCATTGCTACGCCACCCGGTCAGCAGTTCGAGCCAGCGATCCAGCGATAATGCCTCACTCTGCTGCGGGTTCAGTACCGACTGCAGAACCGCCGAGACTTCCGGGCTGACCTCGGGTGCACGAAGCGCCGCCTCCAGCGGTTGACGCGTGCGCATCGCCTCGCGCAGCTCTTCTTCATTGGCTGCGGCGAACGGGAACTCACCGGTCAATGCACGGTAACAGATGACCGCCAGTGCAAAGGAGTGGTTCTGCTGATCGTCGCGGTCCGGGTGCGCGTAGACCTGGGTGAACTCCAGCCGGTCGGTGGCGCTCTGCTGCTCGGTTATCAGCCGAGTCAGCGATCCCGGCAGCAGCAGTACGCCGCCATCGTCGCAGAAGAGCATGCTGCGCGTGTGCCACGGCCCGATCTCGGCCCCCTGGCTTTCCGCTGCCCGCAGCGACCGTACCAGACGGATCAGGTAGGGGAGCAGGTGTTCCCAGTCCAGCCGCAGAATCTCTGACAGCGTACGAGCGGGCACAAAATCGCCGTACAGGTAGACATGGTCACCCAGCTGTGTCACGCCGGCGATTCTCCAGCGAGATACCGCGGCGTTGTGAACCAACCAGCCGTCTTCTCGCGCCTGTGTGGTCAGCTTGGTAAGTCCAAAGCGGCCGCCGGGGATATAGGTTGTGATGCCCAGATAGGTCCGGCCGCTTCGGTCGATGCGCACCAGTCCGTCGGCGAGTTGTGTAAGTTCCATAGCGCTTCCCGTACTCGCCTAGACTATCTCACGCCAGGTGAGTCCTCGTCAAATACCTCGGCGCTGAAACGGTAGAGGCGTGCGCGCGGCGACTTCCAGCAATCGGCACAGCACCCGGCTTTGAGGCACAGATGGCGCAGAAAGGTAAGCCGGTCCCACTCGCGCTGTGTGGCTACCTGCGGCAGGAGCAGACCGCTGCTGCGGCCAACCAGAATATACAGACCGTGACGGCCTGGATCGATTTCGTTGATGTCGCTGACCGGTTCAAACGGTGACAGCAGCGATATTTCGATGCTTGTGCGCTGCAGTTCCTCGAGCCCGGCTAGTGGAGCAAACCGGTGATCCGCGAATGCCGCTTGCTCGGCTACCAGGTCAATTTCCCGCTCCAGGTTGGATCTGGGATGCAGATGACCGATGCAGCCGCGCAGTTGAGCCTCACTTCCCGGGAACTCACGGGTGTGAAGCGATACAAACAGCCCGCAGCGCGTCTGTTTGACCTCGGCTGGTGCGGACTGTTGCGGTGGGGGTTGCCGGTTGATTCTGGCAGCGATTACGGCGCGCGCGCGCTGCAGAAGGAAGCGCCGACTATCCGGTTCCACGGGCCTGCTCCTGAGACGGCTTATCTCCGGCGTGCTTAAGGCGCTGCAGGCGCGTCTGGTCCAGGCGCACACTGAGGTTCTTCTCCTGGGTGGGGATCACCGTACCGGTCTTGCCGTGTTTTGCGCGCCGCAGATACTTGACCTGGGTATAATAGACATCCCCATCGTTACTCCCCTTGCTGTAGGCAAGTGCCAGGTTTGCGGCGTCGAGCAGTGTATCAAGCGGGACACTCTTGCCCGATCTGTGCTTGATAAACACGTAGCCGCCCGGGTAATCACGCGCGTGAAGCCACGTGTCGTTTCCGCGTACGAAGCGGCGCAGTAGCAGGTCGTTCTCTTTTGCCGTGCGCCCGACCAGGATTTGGAATCCATGGCTCTCGAAGCTCAGTCCCGGCGGCGACTCGGCTGCGGGTTTCTTGTCCTGGCGCGGCCGTTCGAGCTGCTGTTCGAGTTGCCGCGGATCCTGCACGCTTTCCAGCTGCTGTATTTGCTCGACCAGCCGGCGAATTCTATGCTCTACGTTCTCGATTTCATCCAGTGCACGCTGTCTGGAATTGTGTGCCTTCTTCTGTTTCGCGTAGTAACGTTGAGCGTTTTCGGCCGGCGTTGCGGTGGGATCGAGTTGAATGGTTACCGTGCTGCCGGGGCGGGTGTAGTCTTCGGCGGTGATCCATTCCATTCCCGGTTCGATCCGGTGCAGATTGCTCATGATCAAGTCGCCGAGCTGCTTCCAGCTTTGATCAGGCTCGCTCTCCTGCGCCTGATCGCGCAACACGCTCAGCCGTTGCTGCAGCCGCCGCTGCTCCTGCTGCAGCTGTCTCTGCAACCGCTCGCGGGCCAGTTGCAGCCGCTGCTGCCTGTTCTGTTCGCGGTACCAGCGCTCGACGCGGCTGTTGAAGTCACCCTCACCGGGAAAATCGCGTACACGGAAGCCTTCGTCGGGCGGCTGTTCAGGCGGCTGCGGTTGATAGTGCTTGCCGCTGATCTCGCCCCGGCCGGGTCTACGGAAGAACGCGTCGTAGATTGTCCCGTTTTCGTCGGTCAGTATGACGTTGGCGGCAGTGCCCCACAGGCGGATCCACAACAGGCAGGTCTTACCGCCCTGGCGCACGCTGATCTTCACTATCCGGTCATGATTGACGTGTTCAACGTCGATGATCCTGCCGCCTTGCAGCCGTGAGCGCAGGATCTGCATGAAGCGCTGCGCCTGCCCGGCCTTGAGCGGTGGCTGTGAGATGCGATGCATGCGGCTGCTCTTTGGCTCAAGACAGATCAGCAGGTCAAACGGCTGCGACCGATGGTAGCAGCTGAGAATGAGGTTGCGAAAGTCCGGTTGTATGACTTTGCGGATAAACGCATCAACCAGCGGAAGCTCGGCGAGCACGGCGTCGATTTCTTTCCAGTTGAGTGACACGGCAATCGCTATTCCTGTTCTTCGATCGCCTGCAGGATAGCGCTGACTTCATCGACAAAGGTCTGGTAGTCATCCGGCGAGAAGAACACGCAGTAGACGCTGCGAGGCACAGTATTGCGATAGAGATACTCGCCGATTGCAGCGAACGCGATGCGTGCCGCGCGATCCTTGGGAAAGCCGTAGACCCCGGTGGAAATGGCGGGAAACGCTACCGTAGCCGCGGCGTGGCCCGCGGCGAGGTCGAGGCTGTTGCGGTAACACGCCTCCAGGTAGTCATCCTCGCCGTGCCTGCCGTCCTGCCAGACCGGACCCACCGTGTGGATGACGTAGCGCGCCGGCAGCTTGCCGGCGCGCGTGATCACCGCCCTGCCGCTCGGCAGCCCCTTGGGTAGAGAGTGACGGCGCAACTGCTTGCACTCTTCTAGTATCGCCGGTCCGCCGCGTCTGTGGATCGCTCCGTCAACACCGCCGCCGCCGAGCAGTGAGCTGTTGGCAGCGTTGACAATAGCGTCAACCTCGAACTCCGTAATGTCGCCTACGGTGGCAATCAATCGTCCATCGTAGAACTGGCTCATCGATGTCTGCATGCTTTCAACTATACGCCCGAGCCGCGCTCCTGTCCACCGTTGGCGCAGCCAGGATTGGCTAGAGCGCTCGGACCGCGCCGACGGTGTAAAAACTGCCGGTCACCAGGACCGCACCGTCAGGGCCTGCCAGCGTCCGTGCCAGCTGAAGCGCTGCTGCAGGGTCGGCCTGGAGGTGGGCGCTTAGTCCCAGTGCGTTGAACGCCGCAACAGCGGTTTCCGGGTCGGCGGGTTTGAATGTGCCGGCGCGAGTGATAACCACGGCCGCAAAGTGCGGTGCCAGCACGCGCGCCAGTGCGCCGACGTCCTTGCCAACCGCGGCGCCGAACAGCAGTACGCGCGGCTCGCCGGTCAGTGAGGCAAACGCCTCGGCTACCGCGCGGGCCGATTCGGTGGTGTGCGCGCCGTCCAGATAACACGTCGGAGCCTCGCCGATACGCTCCAGCCGTCCGGGCAGCCACGCCCGCCGCAGGCCATCCTCTATGGTTGCGTGCGAGAGCTGTGGCAGCAGCTCACGAGCCACTCCGGCGGCCAGCGCGGCGTTGCGCGCCTGGTGTTCACCGGGTAACAGCAGTTCAACCGCGAAGCGCTCGTTATGGCGCACCAGGGTGAAGTCGGCAGCGTTACCCTCGCTAACCAGATCTCTGACCTCGGCACTGATCTGCCACAGCGGACAGCCCAGACGTGTTGCCTCGCGCACAATGGTCTTGAGCGCTTCGGGCTGCTGCTGCGAGATGAACAGTGGCACGCCCTGCTTGATAATTCCGGCTTTTTCGGCGGCGATTTCCGATATTGTGTTTCCCAGGTATTCGGTGTGTTCAAGCTCGATAGGGGTAATAACCGACGCTGCCGGCACAACGACGTTGGTAGCATCCAGCCGTCCGCCGAGGCCGGTCTCGAGCACAACCCAGTCCAGCTGTGCATCACGGAACAGCAGAAACGCCAGCAGCGTCAGCAGCTCAAAGGTGGTCGGTTCAGCGGTTGGGTCCGATGTCATCGCGTGTTTGACGTGGCGCTCGATCTGCCGCATCAGGTCCAGCAGCGTAGTGTCTGTTGCCGGCTGCGGTGAGAGCACAAAACGCTCGCGGTACGAGGTGACGTGCGGGGAGTAGTATCCGCCAACCCGGTACGCGGCGCTGCTCAGTATGCTTTGCAGGAATGCCGCGGTTGAGCCCTTGCCCTTGGAGCCGGCTATGTGGATCGCTTTGATTCCACGATGCGGATGATCGAAGGCCGCCAGCAGGGCGTGCATGCGGTCGAGGCGGTAGTGACGCGGAACGTGGCGGCCTTTTTCCAGGTTGGTGAATGACTCAAACCAGGCAAAGCCGTGCTCTACGCTTACGAGCATTGCACGGTCAGCTCAGTGATTCGTCTCGACGCCGCAGCGCCTGAGCGTGGCTGTGAAAGCCCTCGTAGTCTGCCAGTGCAATCACGTGATCCCTCATCTGCCGGTAGCCCTGCGCGGTAATGTGCACCACCGAACTGCGCTTCTGGAAGTCGTGAACCGATACCGGTGACCAGCAGGCGGCGTTGCCGCCGGTAGGCAGGATGGCGTTGGCACCGGCAGCGTAGTTGGCCAGGCTGAAGACGCTGTGTTCACCCAGCAGAATTTCTGCGGCGTTCTGAATCATTCCCAGCGTATCGTACGGTTCGTTGGTCTGTATCTGCAGATGCTCGGTAGCAAACTGGTTGACAATTCCGGCGGCGTGCTGCAGGTCATCGGCAATAATGATGCCACCATAGTTGGCAAAGACGTCGGACAGAAACGTGCGGCGCGGATCCGGGCTGTCCGGGGTCTCGGCTATCAGCTCGGGCACAATTGCCGCTACCGCCTCAGCCAGTGCTCTGCTGGGGGTAACCAGCAGCGCGCTGGAGTCAGAGCCGTGTTCGGCTTCTACCAGCAGGTCCAGGCTAACCTTCCACGGATCGGCGTACTTGTCGGCCAGAATGATACTCTCTGAGGGTCCCGCCGGTACGCCGGTGTCCACCAGGCCGGCAACAACGCGCTTGGCGGCTGCAACGTAGACACTGCCGGGACCGACAATCTTGACAACCGCCGGTACGCTCTCGGTACCCCAGGCCAGTGCGGCAATTGCCTGGCTCCCACCGCAGCGTACGATCCGCTCGACCCCGCACAGGCGCGCTGCGTAGAGGCACGCGTCATCCACCGAGCCATCGGGTCCCGGGGGAGTGGCGATCACCAGCGTTTCAACGCCGGCCAGAACCGCCGGGACCGCCAGCATGTAGAGCATTGACGGAAAGCTGCCGCGGCCGCGCGGCACGTAGAGGCCCGCCGAGGCTACCGCGGTGGTTCGTTCGCCGGCCCAGACGCCGCCGCGGATTTGCTGCATCGGCATGCTGTGCGAGAGCTGGGCCTGGTGATACCGGCGCACGTTCTCGATTGAGAACTCCAGCGCGCGCTTGACAGGAGCGCTCAGGCGCGCTTCGGCGCGGTCAAACTCGGCGCTGCTGACCGTCAGCGGCAGCGAGGAGAGATCGGCGTGATCGAACTGCAGTGCGTAGTCGCGCAGCGCGGCGTCTCCACGCGCGCGAACATCCTCCATTATCCTCTCCACGGTTGGCAGAACGGTGTTGATATCGGTCTCCGAGCGCCGCAGCAGCGTCTGCCGCTGCTGGTCGGAGAGCTCGGACCACTGGTAGATTGAAACGTTCATCGGCGTGTTCCTTGTCACTGAAAAGGCTGTCCAACCCTACTATTGCAGCGTCGGGTAGTCAACCAATCGGGCCTCTGCTGTGCCGTAGGCCAATGTTGCCTTTTTTGCGACGCTGGGATAGGCTCACAGGGTCAGCGCGATGCGAACACCAGGGGGAGCCGCATGATTATTGAGCCGATGATTCGCAATAACATCTGCATGAACGCTCATCCGCAGGGCTGTGAGCTGCATGTTCAGCAGCAGATCGATTACGTTCGCAGCAAGGGCGCAATTCCGGGGCCCAAACGGGTGCTGGTGATCGGTGGTTCGGCCGGGTACGGTCTGGCAACGCGCATCGTTGCCGCGTTTGGCGCCGGGGCCGGCTCGATCTGTGTGGCGTTTGAACGCGAGCCGAGCGCCAAGCGTGCCGGTTCGGCCGGCTGGTACACGGCTACCGCGTTTGATGAGCGGGCGCGCGCGGCCGGTCTGGTTGCAGAGACAATCTTTGCCGACGCCTTTGCCCATGAAACCCGGCGCCACACCATCGAACGCATCCGCGAGTTGCTGGGCAGTGTAGACCTGGTGGTCTACAGTCTGGCGTCGGGGCTGCGCATTGATCCGGACAGCGGTGAGCAGTACCGCTCGGTTCTCAAGCCGCTGGGCAAGACGTATAGCAATACAACCGTTGATCCGATGACCGGCGAGCTGTCGCAAGTCGAGATTGAACCGGCAACCGAGGAGGAAGCCGCCGCCACGGTGAAGGTTATGGGCGGTGAGGACTGGCAACTGTGGATCCGTGCGCTGGAGGCCGCAGACGTCCTGGCCGAGGGTGCTATGACGGTGGCGTATTCCTATATTGGTCCCGAACTGACGCGCCCGGTCTATCGTGAAGGCACTATCGGTCGTGCCAAGGACCATCTGGAGCAGACCGCGCGCGATCTGGATGCGCTGATGAAGCCGCGTGGCGGCCGGGCGTTTGTGTCGGTCAACAAGGCGCTGGTAACACGGGCCAGTGCGGTGATCCCGGTTGTCCCGCTCTACCTGGGGATTCTCTATCAGATCATGAAGCAGCGCGGACTGCACGAAGGCTGCATCGAGCAGATGTACCGTCTGTTTGCCGAACGCCTCTACAGCGGAACGGAGCCCGAGGTAGACAAGCACGGGCGCATCCGGCTCGACGACTGGGAGATGCGCCAAGACGTACAGGCGGAGGTCAATCGGATCTGGCCTACGGTAAACGCCTCGAACCTGAACCAGGTAGCAGATTTTGAGGGCTATCGCCAGGAGTTCCTGCAGCTGCACGGTTTCGGCTATCCGCAGATAGATTACCGCAAAGAGGTTTGAGCTGCTGCCGTAGCGCGGTACGGTTGCGGCAGCGCGTAACGGATCCACGCCAGCGAGTCATACTTCATAAAATGTTTTTAGAAAGTTTATTGCGGTTTGCCCCGAGCGGGTGTATCATGAGCCCATGGAGGACAGTATGATGAACGAGTTTTTTCCCGACATACCCAAAATTCCGTTTGAAGGGCCGGAGTCCAGGAACCCGCTGGCGTTCAAGTTCTATCAGAGCGACAAGAAGGTCGGCGACAAGACGATGGAGCAGCACCTGCGCTTCTCGCTGGCGTACTGGCACACCATGACCGGTACCGGGTCCGATCCGTTTGGCGTTGGTGCCAATCTGCGGCCGTGGCTCTCGATCAGCGATCCCATGGAACAGGCGCGGGCGCGCATGCGGGCCTGTTTCGAAATCCTCGAAAAACTGCAAGTGCCGTTCTTCTGCTTCCACGATCGCGATATTGCCCCCGAGGGCGAAACGTTGCGTCAGACCAACAAGAATCTCGATCAGATCGTCGAGCAGACCAGAGAATTGATCGCCAGCAGCGGCAAGAAGCTGCTGTGGGGCACCGCCTGCCTGTTCAACCATCCGCGCTATGTGCACGGTGCGGCAACATCGTGCAACGCCGAGGTCTTTGCCTACGCCGCGGCGCAGGTCAAGAAGGCAATCGAGGTGACCCATTACCTCGGCGGCCAGAACTACGTCTTCTGGGGCGGACGCGAGGGATACGATACGCTGCTGAATACCGACATGGGTCTTGAGCTCGACAACCTGGCACGTTTTCTGCACATGGCGGTGGACTACGCCAGGCAGATCGGCTTCAAAGGGCAGTTCCTGATCGAGCCCAAGCCCAAAGAGCCAACCGTACACCAGTACGACTCCGATGTAGAGGCGTGCCTGAACTTCCTGCGCAAGTACGATCTGATGGATCACTTCAAGATCAACATCGAACAGAACCACGCGATCCTCGCCGGACACACCTACCAGCACGAGATCTACACCGCGCGCATCAACGGTGTGCTCGGCAGCCTGGATGCCAACGAGGGGGCCTACCTGCTTGGCTGGGATACCGATCAGATGGCTACCAACATCTATGAAGCGGTATTTGTACTCTACGAGGTACTGAAGGCCGGGGGACTCGAACCGGGCGGCCTCAATTTTGATGCCAAGCTGCGGCGCCCGAGTTTTGAGCCCGACGATATCTTCATCGGCCATGTTGCAGCCATGGATACCTACGCGCGCGCGCTGGAGGTTGCGCACAAGCTGCTCTCCGCCGGTGAGATCGAAGAGTTCATCGCCGAACGCTACAAGAGTTTTGGGGAAGGAATCGGCAAGCAGATTGTCGATGGCTCGGTGGGATTTACCGAGCTCGAAACGTACGCGATGGAGCACGATCAGATCAGCAACCGTTCAGGCCGGCGCGAGATGCTCGAAGCGATCATTAATCGCTACATCTGACCGCCCCGGTGCCCGCACTGCAGTTGACCGCCGCCGAATCCAGGCTGCTGGAGCTGCTGCGCCGCCAACGTGCGCTGACGGCCTCGGAAGCGGCGCGCCTGTTGGCGCTGAGTGTACCGACGGTAACCGCTCAGCTGCGGTCGCTTGTCAATGCCGGGCTGGTACGCGCCGATAGCTACGCCGAATCATCGGGCGGCCGGCGGCCGCTGCGCTACACCTTCCAGCCGCGCGCGGCGCTGGCGGTCGGCGTAGCGGTCTGGCCCGGCACTCTCCAGGTGCTGACCTGCGACCTCGACCTGGTAACGCTGCACAGCTGCAGTTTTGCGCTGCCCGCACCGTTGTCTGCGCAGCGTCTGCGCCGCGCCGTTGCCCACGGCGTTGAGCGGGAGCTGGCGTGGCTGGCGCAGTCGCAATCGACAGCTGCGGCGGACCCGATTGGTGTCGGGGTGAGCCTGCCCGGTGTGGTCGATACCGAGCGCGGCGTACTGGTAGTAGCGCCGAACCTCTTCATGTCGGATGTTTCGCTCAGCGAGTTTGGCCTGCCGTTAGCGGCACTCTTCGAGAATGAAGCCAACGCCGCGGCGCTGGGCGAGACCTATTGCCGGCCGCGCCCACGCGGAGAGAGCCTGGCGTTTGTGTCGGTATCCCACGGCGTTGGTGTGGGGATTGTATTCGATGGCCGGCTTCATCACGGAGCGAGTTGGCGCGCCGGCGAGTTTGGGCACGTTGCGATTCCCGGCGGCAGGCGCCGCTGCAACTGCGGTCGCAGCGGCTGCTGGGAGCAATACGCCTCACAGACCGCGCTGCTGCGCCGGGTCCGCGGCCGCGGTGCCGCACGGATGGAGCGGTTTGTGCAGGCTCTGAACGCCAACTCGGCCGCCGCGGATAACAGCCTCGAGCGCTATCTTGACCACTTTTCGCTGGGACTGCAAAACGTTGTCAGCTGCCTCGATCCGGATGAAATAGTGATTGGCGGCGCGGTTTCCGCGATCGGCGAGCGGCTGAGCGAGGGCCTGCGTTTGCGGCTTTCGGTGGCTCCGATGGTCTCGCCGGCACCGTTGATCCGGCTGTCACGCCTGGGGTTACAGGCTTCCGCACTGGGCGCGGCGGCGCTGCACCTGAGGCGGTTGTTCGAATAGGGCGCCCCTCTGTTTTCTTATGCGGGGCTGTGGTATGGTCGGCACAGTCATGAATATGGAAGCGTTCGTACTCGGTTCCGGCGGTATGATGCCGCTACCCGGTAGACATCTGACATCGGTGCTGTTGCGCCGCGAGGGTGAGCTGTTTCTCTTCGATTGCGGTGAAGGCACACAGGTCTCGCTGCGCGCGCTCAATCTGAAGTGGAAGAAGATCGACGCGATCTTCATCAGCCATACACACGCCGACCATGTTACCGGACTGCCGGGCATGATGATGCTCTCAGCCCAGGTAGACCGCAGTGATCCACTGTACATCATAGGGCCACCGCGCATCCGCGAGTTTGTCGAGGCCAGCCGCCGCGTACTCGAGATGTACATCAACTTCGAGATTATCGTGCAGGAGATCGAGAACCCGCTACAACCCACGGTGGTGTACCGTGGTGACGCCTTTGTGGTACGCTCTATTCCGCTGCGGCATACGCGCGTCTGCGTCGGCTATATTCTGGAAGAGGAGCCCAGACCGGGGGTCTTCTACCCCGAGAAGGCCGACGAACTGGGGGTGCCGCGCGGTCCGCAGTGGTCGCTGCTGCAGCGGGGGCAGAGTGTCGAGCTTGCCGATGGACGCATTGTTCAGCCGCACGAGGTAATGGGCGATGCGCGGCGCGGACGCAAGTTCTCCTACATAACCGACACATTGCCGATAAACGGGATTGCCAAAGAGGTTGAGAATTCCGATCTTCTGATATGCGAAGGGATGTTTGAACGCAGCTTGAGCGAGGCGTCGTACCAGAAAAAGCACATGACCGCCGAGGATGCCGGCAAGCTGGCCCGCGACGCCGGCGGGGTTCGAAAGATGGGATTGATTCACTACAGTCCGCGCTATACAAACCGCGATCTGAAGATACTCGAACGCGAGGCGCGCGAGCACTTTCCCAATTCTTTTCTTACCAGGGATCGCCAGACAATCCCGATTCCGTACGACGACTGACAACGAGACACGCGTATGATCGAACTGGTAGAAGTTCACAAAAGCTACGGCAGCGTCAAGGCGGTTGACGGCGTATCGTTTGCGGTTGACTCGGGAGAGATTATCGGTCTGCTCGGCCCCAACGGTGCCGGCAAGACTACCATTCTCAAGATTCTGACCGGTTACCATTTTGCCGATTCGGGCAGCGCTCGAGTTGCACGTCAGGATATCTGCAGCCATCCGCTATCGGTCAAACAGAAGCTCGGCTACCTGCCGGAGAACGCGCCGCTCTACAACGACTTCACCGTTGCAGAATACCTGCGCTTTGTGGCGCAGGCGCGCCGGGTGCCGTCCGATCGGCAGCAGCAGCGCTGCGCTTTTGCGATCCAGCAGTGCGGACTGCAGGACGTTGTGCAGCGACCGATTGCCGAGCTCTCCAGGGGCTTCCGCCAGCGCACCGGCCTGGCACAGGCGATTCTGCACGATCCCGAGATTCTGATTCTTGACGAGCCGACCAGCGGTCTCGATCCCAACCAGATTCTGGAGATTCGGCGCCTGATTCGCACCCTCGGCCGCAGTAAAACCGTAATCCTGTCGACGCACATCATGCAGGAGGTCGAAGCAGTCTGTGACCGGGTGCTGATCCTGAACAAGGGTAGAATTGCGGCAACCGGAACGGCGGCCCAGATCAGCGCCGAGTTTGCCGGTGGCGAGCGCTTCGCTGTCAGTGTGATTGCCCCGGCGGGCACCGACCAGCGCGTGTTCGACGATATCGAGCGGCTGGCGGGGGTTCAGCACGTACGGATCAGCCGGCTGGAGCGGACGGTGCGCATCTCGGCGGAGGTTTCGCTGGAGCCGCCGGCGGCCACCGGCGGTGGGCAGGACGGCAGCGCGGCCGAGCCGGACCTGCGCAACGCTATCGACTACGACGGTGGAGCGGCTCTTTTTGACTGGGCGGTGGCGCGCGGCGTGCGCATCGCCGAGCTGAGACCGCTGCGGCGCAGTCTCGAGGAGTTGTTTGTGGAGCTGACCAGATGAACCCGATCGCTGTCATTGTGAGAAAGGAACTGCACTCGTACTTCAACTCGGCGGTGGCCTATATCGTGGTAACGCTGTTCCTGGCATTGACATCGGTCTGGTTCTTTGCGGTCTACCAGTTTGCGGCACGGGATTTTGCCTCGCTGCGCGGCTACTTCGCAGTGATGCCGTTTCTTTTTGTGGTGCTGCTGCCGGCAATCAGCATGCGCAGCTGGGCCGAGGAGCGTAGCAGCGGCACTGCCGAGTTGCTGTTGACCATGCCGTTCAGCGAGCTGCAGCTGGTACTGGGAAAATTCCTGGCTGCGTTGCTGCTGGTCATTATTATGCTGGCGTTGACCGTGACGGTACCCTTGACCGTTGTGCCGCTGGGCCGCTTTGAAACCGGTGAGATCGTGGGACAGTACGTGGGAACGCTGCTGCTGGCGTGCGTGGGAATTTCACTGGGACAGTTTGTCTCGTCGCTGGCGCGCAACCAGATATCGGCGTTTCTGATCAGTGCGCTGGTGCTGCTGTTGATCACCCTGCTGCATGTAGCCACTGCCGTGACCCACTTGCCGCGCGGGGCAGCAGCAGTCATCAACCACCTGTCGCTGCTCTATCACTACCACGCTTTCGAGCGCGGACTGATAGACTCGCGCGCTGTGGTGTACTACCTGCTGCTCAGCGTTGGATTTCTCTATCTCAATGCCAAGACGCTGCTGTTGAAGAAATGGAGCTAGAGTTGTGGAGGTGCAGCAATGATGCGTAGACCTCAGCACATAGTTACCCTGCTGCTGACGCTGCTGGTACTGGTCCTGGTAGGCCTCAATTCGGCGTTCTACTTCGTGCGCCTGGACCTGACCGAGCAGCGCGTGTACTCTATCTCCGCGGTCTCGCGCGCGCTGGTGCGTGAAATACCCGATAACGCACGCATTACCTTCTACCTGTCCGATCGACTGCGCACACAGGCGGTGGAGACCGAACAGATCGTGGATCTGCTCTACGAATACGCAGCCCACTCACGCGGAACTATCGACGTAGAGGTTGTTGATCCGGCTGCCGCCGGTGTCACTGCCGAGATCGAGCAACTGGGGGTTATGCCGCAGCAGATCCAGCTTATCGAGCAGGACCAGCAGAGCCTGGCAACCGTCTACACCGGGATAGTGATCGAGTACCTTGACCGTACTCATACACTGCCGGTAGTGATCGATCCACGCGTATTCGAGTACGAGCTGACCATTGCGCTGCGCAACCTGGTTCGCGACCATACGCCGCAGATCGGCATTCTGCTCGGCCGCGCTGATGAAGCGCTGGAGCGCGAATATCAGCTGAGCGCCTCGCGGTTGTCGCGCAGATTTACGCTCAGGCAGTTAGCTGCCGCAGAACCGATACCACCGGATATCGATGCGCTGTTTGTGATCGGAGGCCGGGACCTCACCGCAGCCGATACCGCAATGATTCACGACTATCTGAGCCGCGGCGGATCGGCGCTGTTTGCGGTGGATGGGGTAAAGGTAGACCTCCAAACCCCCAACCTGGCGGCAGCGCCCGCGCCCCGGCGGCCGGTTGATGAGCTCCTGGAAGAGTACGGGGTGAGGGTTCGCCGTGAGATTGTACTCGATGAGTATCACCGCTCTATTCCGGTGGCGCGCGCCGGCGGGGCCGGCACGTTTCAGTCGATAGAGCCGTATCCGGCATGGGTGTCGGTAGTCAACTACAACAGCGATCACCCGGTCAGTGCGCGGTTCACCGGCCTCGATCTATACTGGCCGAGCCCGCTGGACCTCGATCCGGCGCTGGATTTTGAGATCCTGCTGCAATCCTCGTCGCGCGCGTGGTTGATGCAGGAGCCTTTGATTACCAGTCCACTGCAACCGGCGGCGCTGCAGCGCGATGCGGCTGAAACCCGCGGACGCTACGTGTTGGCGGCGGCCGGGGGCCAACAGAATCAGGATCGCGGACGCATCGTAGTGGTTGGAGATTCGGACTTTCTCAGCAATCTGCTGCAGTATACCAACAGCGGTCACAACGTCGACTTTGCCGAGAATCTGGCTGCGTGGCTGGCGCTCGATGACGAACTGCTGTCGCTGCGTACGCGAGCCGCGCGAGATGTACGCCTGAACCGGATCGAGGATCCCGCTGCGCGAAGTCGTGTTGCGGGATTTGCCCAGCTGGTCAACGTCTACCTGGTACCACTGGCGGTGGCATTCTACGGCCTGATGCGTTATCTGCGACGGCGCTCGCGGGCGCACGCAAAACCGCGCACTGAACGGAGTACCACGGCATGAGTTTTCGCCGCAGAGCAGCAATTCTGGCAGCACTATCGGTGGTTCTGATGGCGACTCTGCTCCTGGCAGTGCTGCGTTCTCCACGCCGCCGCGCGCCGCAGGGTGCAGGCATACCGCTGGCCGCCGCGGGAACCATCGATGAGGTCAGCGGCATAACCTTAGCCGGTCGCGATACGATCAGGCTGCAACGTGATTCAGACGGAAGCTGGTGGGTGCGGACCACCGAGCGCACGCTGCCGGCTCGGCAGTCTCGGGTGCAGCAGTTTCTGAGGCAGCTGGCGGACAGCAGCACCTCGAGGCGGGTCACAACCCGGGCCGAGTTGTGGCCCGAGTTTGGACTGGACCACAACAGCGCGCAACGCGTGTTACTCGAGGCGGCTGATGGAGAGCTGCTGGCCGAGGTGGTCTACGGCAGGCGCAGCGAAAGCGGTGACGAGGCGTTTGTACGTTTTGGTGCCGCCGATGAGGTCTACGCCGCAGACGCAGCGGTCCTGTTCTACCTCGAACGGGAATCCATCTATTGGACCGAACTGCGGCTGTTTGGTTCGACCCTCAGCGTGGATTCGATCGAGCAACTCGCGATTTCGGCCGATATCGGCGACCTGGGCGGCCTGCCGCATCGCTACTCGTATCGGTTGCAGCGAGGCAGCGACGCTGCATGGCGGCTAACCGACGAACGCGGTGAGATGGCCGCTCGCGCTGACCAGGTACGCGAACTGCTGGCCGCGGTGGTCTCGCTGGAGGGCGCGCGCGTAGCTCCCGCAGCGCCGTCCGCTGATGCGGCACCGAGCGCCGAAGTGACCGCCGAGCTGGCTGACGGCAGCCGTTACCGGCTTGAGGTCTACGGCGAGGCCGGTGCAGAGCAATTCACCGTAGTTGCCTCGGGCCCGGCTGTACCGCTGGACGCCAATCGCGAACCGATTTTCTATCTGATCAACGATTGGACTCTTGGCCGAGTCCTGCGTCTGCCGCGGGATATCGTTGAGTAAAACACTACGGCGACTGGCCGGCTACAAAGTCGCGGTAGCGCTGCGGATCAGCCTTGAACGCGATTATCGGGCGTGCTTCCCGCTGAGCTTTGCCGAGCGCGTGCTGCGCCTCGCGGATAAGGCGGTCGGCTTCTATCAGGCGCCCCGAGCGGGCGGTCAGTCCAAACAACGGCCTGCCAGGCAGGTCGGCAGATTTCAGCAGCTTGTGGAACGCCTCAAACTGCTTGATAGTGCGGCTGAGATCGGTGTTCGGCAGCACCACCGCGAATCCGTCGCTGCCCTTTTCGAATATCAGATCTTCAAACAGAAATTGTTCGACGATGGCCCGGCAACAGCGTTGGTATCTTTCGGTTCCGGGGGCAATCCCAGGGAAGCGACACAGTGCAAAGCTGAGATCCTGATCGTTGGATGCAGCCCGTTCAAGCTCCAGCGTCAGCCGGCGTTCGAGGTGTGACTCGTAACTGACACCGCTGCGCGGGCTGAAAAGTGCGGCCGCAGGCTGTGGCGCGGCAGCTGCCGGCGGCGCTGCGCGCTGTGGAGCGCGCTGGGTTGGGCCTTCGGTTGCGCTTTGCGGAGTGCGTTCTGCCAGCACAACACCGATGGTCAGCAGCACGCTGAGCAGGGCAAATACCAGTACCGCGATCAGAGCGCGGCGCAGCAGGCGATACCAGACCGCTCCATCGAGTGTGCGGTAGACGGCCTCGGCAACCAGGGTCTGTCCGCCGGCGGTGCGCAGCGAGTCGGTCAGCACTATCTCGTTGACTCGATCGTAGCTGAACTCCGGGGTGACTGGAGTTGCCGGCTGCGGCGGTTCATCATTGCCGAGGTAGCTGCGGTTGCGCACCCAGAGGTACTCCAGACCGGCATCAAAACTGTATACCGCTATGGCACGCAGTGCGCTATCGGCAGTGGTAGACTCAGAGAGTAAACGTTGAATGGTCGTGGGAGCGGCGGTGCGCTGCGCAGTCAGCGCACGGTGTAATTCGGAGAAGTGGGCCTCGCTGCGCGCAATCGCAAGCGTGCGCGCGTCGTTCAGCTGCAACAGCACCACCGCCAACAGGACAAGAAAGAACAGCAGCGTGCAGATGGCCCACACCGTGGTGAACTTGCGTTTCATACTCCGCATTATATGGGAAAGCAAAGAAAATTGCACTCTTTTCAAACTGGTGCCGAAAATGTTGTTGAAACTGAAGCAGCAGCACTCGGTGGCGCTTGGCCCCGGTGAGCTGCCTGGTTACCTGGTGGCG
>REDW01000127.1 GCA_007693325.1 Spirochaetaceae bacterium | reverse complement strand
GCCGAGGTTACCGCCTTTGTCTATTACAACTCGTTCAACTCCTGGGGCTGGCTGGATGGGCTCGATCAAGAGACGCTGGACAGGCTTCACGTTTTTGCGGGCGATATTCGCGATCCCAACGGCGTCAGAACCGCCGTTGAAGGCCACGACTATGTGTTTCATCTGGCTGCCCTGATCGGTATTCCGTTCAGTTACCATTCACCCGACAGTTACGTTGACACCAACATCAAAGGTACGCTCAACGTCCTGCAAGCGTGCCGTGATGCCGGCACCAGACGGGTTATTGTAACCTCTACGTCTGAAGTGTACGGGACGGCGCAATATGTCCCGATCGATGAACGGCACCCTTTTCAGGGCCAGTCGCCCTATTCAGCCACCAAAATCGGTGCCGACCGCCTTGCTGAGTCGTTTTACAGGAGCTTTGAACTGCCGGTCTCCATTGTGCGCCCGTTCAACACCTACGGGCCTCGTCAGTCCGCGCGCGCCGTGATCCCCACCATCATTACTCAATTGCTGGCCGGAGTGACCGAGATCAAGCTCGGCAGCGTTTCCCCCATGCGTGATTTCAACTATGTAGCGGACACCGTCAACGGGTTTCTGGCGGTTGCCGCATCAGAGCGCACAATCGGCCAGGAGATCAACATCGCCAGCCAGACCGAGGTTTCAATAGGCGCTGTAGCCGAAACACTGATCAGCCAGATCAATCCGGATGCAAGGATCGTCAACGACCAGCAGCGCATTCGCCCCGCCGCGAGCGAAGTGGAGCGGCTTGTTGGTTCAAACGAGAAGCTTCGCACGCTTACCGACTGGAAGCCGCGCTACAATCTGGAGGCAGGTCTTGAGCAAACCATCGGCTGGTTCCGCTCCAACCACGCAGCCGGGCGCTATAAACATGCTATCTACAACGTCTAAGCTGGAGTCCGCGCTTGTGGCGTTCATCCGTGAGCAGCTTTTTACGGGCCACGATTCGGTCGGCCTGCACGAGCCGAGCTTCAGCGGACGCGAGCGCGAGTACGTGGTCGATGCAATAGACTCAACCTTTGTGTCATCGGTAGGGCAATACGTTGATGCCTTTGAAAAGACGGTGGCGTCCTTCACCGGTGCCGCCCGCGCGGTAGCAACGGTAAACGGCACCGCCGCGCTGCACACCGCACTCCACCTGCTCGGCGTCCAGCCCGGCGACGAGGTGCTGACTCAGCCGCTTACCTTTGTTGCCACCGCCAACGCAGTGCGCTATTGCGGTGCCTGCCCGGTTTTCGTAGACATTGATTACGACACGCTCGGCCTCTCGCCCGACGCGGTGGCGCAGTTTCTGCAGCAGTACGGCGAACCACAGACAGGGGAGCGGCCGCGTAATCGCAGTACCGGCCGGCGCATCGCCGCCTGCCTGCCGATGCACAGCTACGGCTTTCCGCTTCGAATTGCCGAGCTGGTGTCCGCCTGTGCAGACTGGGGCATTCCGGTCATTGAAGATGCGGCTGAATCGCTTGGCTCCTTCGTCGGCCAAACGCACACCGGCCTGTTTGGCGAGCTCGGGGTGCTGAGCTTCAACGGCAACAAGACGGTGACAACCGGCGGCGGCGGAATGATCATTACGCGTGACTCGGCGCTTGCCGACCGCGCAAAGCACATCACCACTACCGCCAAGGTTGCGCACCGCTGGGAGTACGTGCACGATGAGCTGGGGTTCAACTACCGCATGCCCAACCTCAACGCAGCGCTGGGGTGCGCGCAGTTGGAGCAGCTTGATCAGAAACTGGCGAAGAAACGCCGCATTGCCGCTGCGTACAGCGAGTTCTTTGCGCGTCGCGAGTGGAGCAACGCCGGATATCAGCTGATGGTTGAGCGCGAGGGGACCCGCGCCAATTACTGGCTCAATACTCTGCTGTGTCCCGATCGCGCCGCGCGCGATGCCCTGCTGCAGTACACCAACGACAACGGTGTTATGACGCGGCCGGCGTGGGAGCTGATGTACCGGCTGCCCGAGTATCGCGGCAGCCTCAACGGCGGCTGTCCGGTTGCCGAGGACATTGGCGAACGGCTGGTAAATCTGCCGAGCTCGCCGCGCGGTGAGCTGAGAACGTGATGCGTCTGATCATTCTGGGGGCTGGTGGGCATGCGCGCGCGTGCGGTGAGATCGCCGAGCGCAGCGGCCGTTTTGCGGCAATAGCCTATGCAGATAACGCGCTGCCGAAAGGCACGCCGCTTGCCGGCGGTGCCGTAGAGTATAGCGACGCTGAGCTTGGCGCGGTTGACACCGGCCTCTATCAGGCCTTTGTGGGCGTTGGGCAGATAACCTCAGCCGAGGTTCGGGTGCGTTTGTTTGAGCTTCTCAAGCAACTGGGGTTTCATTGCGCACTCCTGCAGGGATCTGGCGCGTATGTTGCGTCTTCGGCTGCAGTGGGGGAAGGCACCCTGGTTGGCCATATGGCCGTTGTAAACAGCGGCGCACGCATTGGGATGAACTGTATTATCAATACACACGCGGTTGTAGAACACGACGCCCGGATCGGTGACCACGTTCACCTCTCCAGCGGAGCAATCATCAACGGAGAGAGCATTGTCGGCACGCGCTGCATGATCGGCTCACACGCCACCGTTAACCAGGGCCTCAGGATCTGTGACGACGTGATTGTGGGCGCGGGCGCTACCGTGGTGAAAAACATTGAGCAGCCGGGGGTCTACGTCGGCACTCCGGCGAGGAAGCTGCGGTGAGCACTGCGCGCTCTTTCATAATAGCCGAGGCCGGCGTAAACCATAACGGCTCGCTCGAGACCGCCAGGCAGCTTGTGCGAGCAGCCCACGGGGCAGGTGCAGACGCCGTGAAGTTTCAGACCTTTCGCGCCGATGCCATCGTCTCGCGAGCCGCGCCAAAGGCGGACTACCAGAGGCGCACCACCGCGGCAGAGGAGAGCCAGCATGCAATGCTCAGCCGCCTCGAACTCGATCTTGATGCGCATCAGAGACTGATGGCTCTGTGCGACGAGCTCGGCATCGTCTTTCTCTCTTCCCCGTTCGACCAGGATTCGGCTGATCTGCTCGAGACGCTCGGTATCACGCGGTACAAGCTCGGTTCCGGAGAGATTACCAATCTGCCGTTGCTGAGCCACGTGGCCGCGAAGGCGCGGCCGATTATCCTCTCAACCGGCATGGCCACCCTCGGCGAGGTTGAACAAGCGGTGCACGCAATTACTGCTGCGGGCAATACTCAGCTCACGCTGCTGCACTGCGTAACCGAATACCCGGCGCCGGTGTCCGAGGTAAACCTCAATGCGATGATTACGCTGCGGCACGCGTTCGGGTTTGCGGTTGGGTACTCGGACCATACCGAAGGCACAGAAATTGCCGTTGCTGCCGCCGCCCTCGGGGCGAGCGTGATAGAGAAGCACCTTACGTTGAACCGCGCTGACTCCGGGCCGGATCATAGCGCTTCGCTTGAGCCTGCAGAGTTTGCCGCGATGGTGGCGGCTGTCAGAAACACCGAGGCGGCCTTGGGCGACGGCGTCAAGCAGCCGGCGCCGTGTGAACAGAAGAACATCGCCGCAGCGCGCAAGAGTATCGTAGCCCGCGTGAACATCGCCACCGGAGAGGTGCTTACCGCCGAGCGCCTGGCTGTGAAGCGGCCCGGCACCGGCCTGCCGCCGGCACTACTCGACGCCGTTATGGGGCGCAGCGCACGCCGTGACATCACCGCCGATGAGCTCATTACCTGGGACTGCCTGTTGTGACTGCTGAGCCGCGGCGGATCTGCGTTGTAACCACCTCGCGAGCTGATTACGGGTTGCTGCGCCGGTTGATGGAGGAGATCAACCTCGATCAGGCGTTGCAGCTGCAGGTGGTGGCAACCGGGATGCATCTGGTTCCAGAGTTGGGGCAAACCATCAGCGTGATCGAGGCGGACGGTCTTGGCCCTGACCGAGCTGTGGAGATGTTGCTTGCCGCCGACAGCGATCTCGGTGCGGCAAAATCGATCGGCGTTGGGCTCCTGGCGTTCCCCGACGTGCTGAAGCAGCTTGACCCGCAGCTTGTTGTGGTGTTGGGCGACCGCTTTGAGCTGCTTGCCCCTGCGGTTGCCGCCCTGATGCTGCGTATCCCTATCGCTCATATCCACGGCGGTGAAACCACCGAGGGTGCGCTCGACGAGGCGATCCGGCACGCCGTGACAAAGTTCAGCACGCTGCACTTCGCGTCTACTGAAACCTATCGGAAACGGATTATCCAGATGGGTGAGAATCCCGAGCGCGTGTTCAACTTCGGGGCTCCGGGCCTCGACAACCTCTACCATCTGGAGCTCTTCTCACGGGAGGAGCTTGAGCAACGGCTTGAGTTTGCACTGGCCGGACCTGTTGCGCTTGTGACCTACCACCCGGCAACGCTGGAACCCGGTCTTGCGCGGGAGCGGCTGGATGACCTGCTTGAGGCGCTTGAAAGCGTGGCAATCAAAGCGGTCTTCACCAAAGCCAACGCCGATGAGCAGGGTTACGCGATCAACCGCAGACTTGCCGAGTTCTGCCAACGCAACCCCGACCGCTACCGGCTCTACGACAGCCTTGGAACGCAGTTGTATTTCAGCTGCATGGCGCATTGTGATCTGATGGTCGGAAACTCATCGAGCGGCTTGATCGAAGCTCCCTCGTTCCACCTGCCGGTGGTAAACGTCGGTGAGCGCCAGGCCGGCCGTGTCAGAGCTGAAAACGTGATCGACGTCGCGAGCCGGCGCGATGATATCAAAGAGGGGATTACGCGAGCCCTGTCGCAGCAGTTCCGCTCGACGCTCACGTCAGTTGAGAATCCATACGACGCCAGCAAAGACGGCAGTGCCAGCCGCCGGATCAAAGAAGTGCTCAAATCGGTTGATCTTTCCGCCGGGGCTCTGAAGAAGGCGTTCTACGACTATCCTGAGGTAAGGTAGAAATGACAAAAGCGGAATTAAAAGACGTGTTGATTGACCGCAACAGGTCCGTGAAGGACGCTATGAAGCAGCTCGAGGCGAACAGCAAGAAGACCTTGTTCGCAGTAGACCATGAGAACGGCCTCTACGGCTCGCTGGTTGACGGCGATATCCGCCGCTGGATACTGGACTCCGGCAGTCTTTCCGCCACAGTGGGGGCAGTCTGTAACCGCGAGCCGCTGGTGGTAGGCACGCCGTATCGCATCGATGCGGTCAAGCGGCTGATGATTGACAATAATATTACCTCGGTCCCGGTTGTCAACGGATCGAAGCAGTTGGAGGACGTGCTCACCTGGGAGGCGGTTTTCGGCGGCACGGTTGAGTCTTCGCCGCCGACGCAGCTTGATATTCCGGTGGTCATAATGGCCGGCGGCAAGGGCAGCCGGCTCGACCCGTTTACCAAAATCTTGCCCAAACCGTTGATTCCGGTAGGCGAGAAAACGGCACTTGAGTTTATTATTGACTCATTCAGGCCGCACGGCATACAACACTTTTACCTGAGCGTGTTTCACAAAGCCAAGATCATCAAGGCGTACTTTGAGGATCTTGCTCCGGAATACACGATCGAATATCTGGAAGAAGACCGGCCTCTGGGCACCGGGGGTGGACTGAAGCTCCTGTACGGCAGAATAGACGGGACCTTCATCGTTACCAACTGCGACAATATCATCAGACTCGACTACGCCAATCTGGTTGCCCACCACCGTGAGCACGGGAACCATATCACCGTTGTGGCTTCGATGAAGAACTACGATATACCGTACGGGATCTGCGAGATCGAAAACGGCGGCACCCTGACCAACATGGTAGAGAAGCCCGAATACAGCTTCCTGGTCAATACCGGCATGTACGTCCTTGAGTCCAGTGTGCTCGAGCTCATACCCGACCAGCAACTGTTTCACCTTACCCATCTGATTCAGGCGGTCAGGAACAACGGC
>REDW01000025.1 GCA_007693325.1 Spirochaetaceae bacterium | reverse complement strand
CGCGGGGATTCGCGGGATGGGGCTGCGCACACTACCTCTGTATTGTACTTGAAAAATGGAAGACTGTCTTCCATTTTTCAAGGAAGATGCGTAAGCGAGGGGCTCGAGTTGTGATTGGAGGCGGCCTTGTGAGGCTTGTGAGGTTTGTGAGGCTTGTCAGGTTTGTGTGGCTTGTGAGGTGGGGGGGGCGGAGCGATGAGGGGTGCGGGCGGAGACGGGGCGGCGCAGGTGGGGCGTGGTGAGGGGACGGAGGTTAGAGTAGTTCGTGCCAGACTGCGAGGGTGGCGTGGTACATGGCGTCGAAGGTGAAGTGGGCCTCGTAGCGGCGGCGGGCGTTGCGGCCGAGCCTCTGCCGCAGCGCGGGGTTGGCGAGCAGGCGCCGCAGTTGCGCCGCCAGCCCGGATATGTCAGCACGCTCGATGAGCAGGCCGCTATGCTCATGCTGCACCAGCTCGCGCACGCCGCCCACGTTGGTAGCGACAACGGGAAGCGCGGCGCGCATGGCCTCGATGATGCTGCGCGGCAGCCCTTCCCAGTGGGATACCAAACAGTAGATATCCGTGGCGGCGAGCAGTTCGGCGATATCGGTGCGGTGCCCGAGGAACTGCACGCTGCGAGCTGCAGGACCGCGAGCGGTGGCGTTGCAAACGGCAGCGCCGGCGGGATCCGGGGTGCCGGTGATGCCTGCAGCGCAGGGCAGGCCGAGGGCAGCGGCGGTCTGCTGCACGGCCTCGGCGGTGGGGCCGTGTTCGCCGACCAGTAGCAGTTTCCACGGGCCGGGGACAGCGGCGAGAGCGCGCAGCAGTGTCGCGTGGTCTTTCTGGGCCTGAAACCGGGCTATCATGGTCAGCACCGGTACGCGGCCAGGCGGGCGAGCGGTGGGCTGTGGCGCGGGGGAAGGGAGCGGGGGCGGGGGCAGATCGGGCAGGCCGTTGTAGATCAGCCGTAAGCGAGCCGCTGGGACGGCGGAGCTGCGGCGGGCGAGGCGATAGTCGAAGCGCGAGACGGTGATGACGCGGTTGGGAGGGCCGGAGGGGGCGCGCGGGCGCGGGGAGCGCGGGGAGCGCGGGGGGCCGGGGAGGCGGGAGAGCAGGAGCTCGAGGGTGTAGACCAGGGCGCGTTGGGCGGGGGGGATGCCGGGGGCGAATTGCCAGCCGTGGGCGGTGAAGAGCGAAGGGACTCCGGCCCAGGCCGAGGCGAGGCGGCCGACCAGGCCGGCCTTGGCGGTGTGGGTGGAAACAAGCGCGGGGCGGTAGCGCAGCAGGGCGCGGTGGACTTCACGAATGGCGTGCAGGTCGCGAAGCGGGTTGACACTGCGCGCAAGCGCGGGGCAGAGGCGCCAGCGGACGCTGTGGCGGTCGAGATCCGCGGTGAAGGGGCCGGTGGTTCCGACCAGGACCAGAACGTCGGCGCCATCGGCTACGAGGCGAGCGCCGAGGTCACGGACGTGGATCTGGGCGCCGCCTACGGAGTCACCGCGGGTAATGACGAAGGCAACGCGCAGGCCCGTGGTGGCCGGGACCGAGGTGCCGGGGCCCGTGGCGCCCGGGGCCGGGGCCGAGGTGGCTGGGCTGGAGGTGCCGGGGTCCGTGGCGCCGGGTGCGGCAGGCTCAGTAGGCATTCTCGTTGACCATCCCCTTGAATGGCGTCAGCAGGATGATCTTGAGATCGAACCAGAAGCTCCAGTTCTCGATGTAGAAGATGTCGGCTTCGATGCGATCCTTGATGGAGGTATCGCCGCGCAGTCCGTTGATCTGTGCCCAGCCGGTGATACCGGCCTTGACGGCGTGGCGGCGCATGTAGTGGTGGTACTGGTCCTTGAACTGCCCGACAAAATAGGGCCGCTCCGGGCGGGGGCCGACTACCGACATGCGTCCGGAGAGAACATTGAAAAACTGCGGAATCTCATCGATAGAGAGCTTGCGCATGATGCGCCCGATGGGGGTGATGCGCGGATCAGCCCTGGTGGTCCAGATGGTGTCCGATTCCTGCTTCTGCTGCACCCGCATGGTGCGGAACTTGAGCATGTTGAAGGGACGGTTGTCCAGTCCGACGCGCTCCTGCTTGTAGAAAACCGGCCCGCGCGAGGTGAGTTTGACAGCCACGGCGGTCAGGATGAATACCGGCGAGAGCAGCAGAATGACGCTCAGTGAGAACAGGAAATCGAAGCCGCGCTTGAGAAAACGGTTGAAGCCGGTGCGCGCGGGAACCTCGCGAATGGAGATGATCGGGATCCCCTCCATGGTCTCAACCTGGCCCTTGGCAGCGATCAGGCTGCTGAAGCCGGGGACGATCTTGAGGGTGATTCCTTCCTGGTCACACAGATTGAGCACCGCGGTCAGGCGTTCTCCGCCCTGTTCGGCGAGGCTGTAGAGCACAACGTCGGGATGGGAGCTCTTGATGACCTGGTCGAGCGAGTCAAACGAGCCGATGATGCGCCAGTCCGGTGAGGGCGGCTGTTCACCGTTTGCCGCAACGTAGCCCACGATGCGCAGTCCGAGTATCGGCTGGTTCTCGATGATCTGGGTCAACCTGCGCGCGGCGTCTCCGGTGCCGATGATGACCACCGATCTGCTGTTGTAGCCGCGGGCGCGCAGAGAGCCGAGCGCGCGCCGCGTAGCGGCGCGCGCCCAGGCCACCACAATCACATCGGCAATGGCGTAGTAGGTAATGGTCAGACGCGAGACCTGGTCGACGCGCAGGAAATAGAGGATCGAGATGCTCAGCAGGACGTTGATCAAGACTCCGGCAACAATCCGCGAGATCTCGTCCACCACCGAGGTTCCGCGCCGCGGCTGGTACAGGCCCATGCCGACAAAGGTCACGAGCTGGACAACCGCCAGGATCATGCCGAAAAACAGGTAGCTCTCGAGATCGAGCTCGCGAAACTCCTGCAGCGTGGGGTCCTGCAGGTAGAAGCGCGCAAACATGGCGAGGGCGTACGCCAACAGCGAGGCGGCGAAATCCACCGCGGCAAAGGTGACAATGATTGACTGGCTGCGTTCCTTCAGCATGCGCTATACAGTGTATCGTTCATTTTGACGGTTGTCATGATCACTTTGTAGTGTTGGGCCTGACGCGTTATATTGTAACGTGTGAAGACTATTCTACTATTCTTGACAGTTGTGCTCCTGGCGTCAAGCGGGAGCGCTGCCGCGTGGGCCAACCCGAGCTCGGCACAGACCCTGCAGGCGCGCGTTCCCACCTTGAGTGCGGACGAGGTGCAGCAGCTGCGCAGCGAAGGCTCGATACGGTTTCATACCGAGGATGAGCCGATGCGGTTCCGCTATTTGCCGCACAGCTCGATAAGCTCCGAGGTGCGCAACAGCTTCCGCGGTTTTGAACCCAACGTGGTCAACGAGGTGCTCTACCTGCTGCCGAAGCCGCAAACCGACGGCGATCTGCTGCTGCACATCTACAACACGCTGCGCGCGGTGAGTACGCTCTCCGGGGTGCAGTATCACTCGGGGCACTACGACCGCGAGCGGGTACTGTTTGACGACGTCTACGCGATGGACTCGCCGCGCAGCCGCAACCGCATCGACGACCCGCTGGTAACGCGGGTGCCGCGTGAGTCGAGCTTTCCGGTGCACCTGGTGGACGCCAACTTTGGTACCAGCTACTTTGAGGCCACCTACTACGGCGCCGGTGATGCGATATCCTTTGGACTGAAGAACACGCAGAGCCTGACCTACTTCATCCCGGTGATCCGATCCGAGCGCCTGCGCTTTCAGCTGCTGGCGATCCCGCTGGAGGATGACCTGCTGCTGTACGGCACGGTAGGCGTTGAGGCCGGGCGGCTGATCCGGCGCCAGGTTCACCTGCCGAGCGCGTTCCGACGCCGTATTGAGACCCTGGCGGACTGGTTTATCGAGCAGGCCTACTGAGCAGCACGCGCTTGGGCAGGGCAAGCAGGCGGCGCAGCGCGCGCGGAAGAAGACGGTACGGTACGCGCAGCGCCGACAGCGCGTAGTAGCGCGGCGGCAGCCCGAGCGCGCGGATTGCGCGATTCTGCAGCACAAACGAGGAAAAGATATAAGAAGCCGAGACTCTTCCCTCGAACGACTGGGCGGCGTGCAGCCGTTTGGCGCTCAAGGGAAGGTCGAGCTGGTGCAGCCGGCAGCCGGCGGCGGCCAGACGTATCCACAGATCGTAGTCGAGCTGAGCGCGCCGCTCTGCATTGTAGCCGCCGACGCGCTCCAGCGCGGCGCGCCGGATCATGACCGAGCTGTGGTTGACGGGGTTGAAGCGGCCGAGCAGCGCGGTGATGTCGCGCGCTTCGGGGATTTCGCCGGCAGGCGGCGCAACCGAGGTTGCCGACGGCAGCGGAAGCTCCGGCCAGCGCGGCGACTGGGCCGCGCCGATGTAGAGACTGTCGGTAGCGAGGAGCTGGACAGCGGGGTACGCGCGCATGACCGCGAGCTGCAGCGCCAGCTTGTGGGGGTGGAACAGGTCATCGGCGTCGATATTGGCGAGGTAATCGGCGCGGCAGGCGGCCCAGGCGCGGTTGAGCGCCGCGCCGCGGCCGATTCCGCCGCTTGGAATGATGCGCACCATGCCGTCGGGGAAGACCCGCGCGAAGGAGCGCAGCAGCGCCAGCGTGCGGTCACTGGAGCCGTCATCCAGCAGCACCAGTTCCCAGCTGACTGCGCGCTGCTCGGCGACCGACCGCAGCGTTGCCGGCAGAGTCTCTTCAGCGTTCTTGACGGTGCAGTAGATTGAAACCTCAGGATTCATAGTGCAACAACCTTTGGTAGATCTGCAGCAGCGCACACGCCTGCCGCTCTACCGCGAAGCGTTCTACCGTTTGACGGGCGCGCCGGCCGAGTGCGGCGGCGTAGTGCGGATCCCCGGCCAGGCGCGCGAGCGCGTGGCCCAGGGCGGCAGCGTCATCCGACGGTACCAGCAGCCCGTCGTGGCCGTGGCTGATGACATCTACGTTTCCCTCCACGGCGGTAGCGATACACGGCAGGCCGAGGCTCATCGCTTCCAGCAGCGCCTTGGCCAGGCCCTCCCAGCGCGAGGCGAGCACAAAGATATCGCAGGCAAACAGGACGCGGTCTATATCGGTGCGGTAGCCCAAAAGTTTGACCGTGTCCTGCAAGCCGAGATCGGCGATCATCCGGCGCAGCAGCGGCTGCTGGCCGCCCTCACCGATGCAGAGCAGCAGCGGCGGCGGCTCCGGGGATCCCGCGGCGCTGAGGGCGGCAACGGCGCGCAGCAGCAGCGGGTAGTTCTTCTGCCTGGTCAGGCTGGCCACGGTGACCACCGCGGTCCGGCCGGGCGCCAGACCGAGACGGCGGCGTTCTGCTGTGCGGTCCAGATCCGCGGTGCTGCGGCGCAAGCGGCCGATGTCGATTGAGTTGAAGAAGGTGTAGTGACGGCGGCGGCGCGTGTTGAAGCGTGCAGGATCGATCTGCTGCGCGGGGCCGCCAAACCACGATTGCTCGACGCCCGGTGATGAACAGAGGATCAGGCCGGCCAGCGGGAAGGTGAGCCGCTCCAGCGTGCGCGCGATACGCGACAGGCCGTGGCGAGCGTTGCGCTGCTCGGCGATGATGCGGACGCGGCGGGCGCGGGCGACGCGGCGGCGGCGAAGGGCGCGCTGCACGCGATAGACGGTGCCGGCGATGCGCGCGTGGATGCCGGCAATAGCGTGCTGCGAGTGGATGATGTCGGGCTGGAACGCTCTCATCACGCGCCAGGCGGCGTAGAGCGAGCGCAGCGACAGCGCGCGCGATGCGCCCAGCGAGCGGACCTCGGCGCCGTGCTGGCGGAAGGCGGCCACCATCTGGCCGTCCATGGCTACCGGGAAGACAAAGAGCATGCAGACCGCCTGCGGGCGCGGCAGGTTAGCCGCGCAGGCGTCAAAGCGCAGCAGGTAGTTGAGAAACTGCTGCTGCGGCTGATCGTGCGGAGTGCCGTT
>REDW01000064.1 GCA_007693325.1 Spirochaetaceae bacterium | reverse complement strand
GGTCGCTACGAGGGTATTGACCAGCGGATCATCGATCTTTATGTTGACGACGAAGTCAGTATCGGCGATTACGTGCTCAGTTCAGGCGAACTGGCGGCCCTGGTTATCGTTGATGCGCTGTACCGTCATCTCGACGGAGTGATAACCAGGGAGTCGCTCGAGGAAGAGAGCTTTCAGGAAGGGCTGCTGGAGTATCCACACTACACCCGTCCTGAGGTCTTTCGTTGCCGTGAGGTACCGCCGATCCTGTTGTCCGGTCATCACGAGCGCATCCGGGAGTGGCGCATGCAGCAGAGAATCGAGAAAACCCGTCGGGTGCGGCCGGACCTCTACGAGGCGTGGCAGAGCAGAACCGCAGCGGACGATCATAAGGAGTAGCACGATGGATTTGATAAAGGCGCTGGAAAACGAACAGGTCAGAGATGACGTAGAAAACTTCCGCATCGGTGACACCGTCAAGGTGCATTTCAAGATTGTAGAGGGCAAGACCGAACGGGTTCAGGTCTACGAGGGACTGGTAATCGCCAAGAACAACGGCGGACTGCGCAAGACCTTCACGGTACGCAAGATGTCGTACGGTGTGGGCGTTGAACGTGTCTTTCCGATGCACTCACCGCGAATCCAGATGGTGGAAGTGACCCGTCGTGGCCGCGTACGCCGCGCCAAGCTCTACTACATCCGCGATCGTGTCGGCAAGTCTGCCAAAGTCAAAGAGCTGATCCGCAAGAAGAGCGACAAGAAGGTTGCCAAAGCCGCCGAGTAGGCTACTATGATACCGGCGCCGGGAGCGCACAACCCAGCTGTACGTGGACTTGAGATCCAGGACGCGGCCTCAACGCTGCGCCCGGGAGCCGTGGTCCGTGCCCGGGTAGTGGAGTCTCTCGGCGACGGACGCTGGAGAGTCTCGCTAAACGGCAGAGTCCTGACCGCGCGCTCATCGCTTGCTCTGGCCCCCGGCCAGACGTTTACCACCCGCGTCGAACGCACTGCAGGCACCCTGTTGCTGCGTCTGGACAGCCAATCTTCGGTCTCCGAGTTTCTGCAGACCAATAATCTCCCATCCGACGCGCTGACCCGTGCAGTGGTTGAGGCACTGATGCGCTCGGGCCTGCCGCTGGAAGCAAGCCAGATCCGGCAGCTGCGCGCGATCCTGAGCCGCGATTCGCCCGGCAGCAGCGCTGCCGAACGTGCCCGGCTGATTGCGCTTGCCACAGCCAAGAAGCTCCAACTCAGCCCTGAAGCGCTGGACTCACTGCTGCAGTACGGTGGCGATCGCGGCCACGGTGACCGAGCGCCGGACCAGCGCGGGGATCAGCGCCGCGGCGGGCAGCAGGCGGATAGCGAGGAACAGATCGTGCGCGGCGCGGTCAAACGCAGCAGCCCGACAGCCGAGCACCCGGCGCAGCTGTTCAACCATGCCCCCGGCGCGCCGGACGATCACTGGGTCATCATACCGATATCCTACAGCGCCGACGGTGTCCAGCACGATGCATCGCTACGCCTCTGCCTGTCGCACGATCGCCGCAGCACGCTGCGCGGCGCGCTGGTGGTACACGCCGAGAGCCGGCGCTGGGGATTCGAGTGGCAGATGAGCGACGGCAGACCGGCGCAACTGACGCTGCATCCTCCGCAGCACTATAGCGCCGACGCGGTCGGATCGATCGCGCGTCCAATAGCCCGCCAGCTCGAGCAACTGAAGGCGATTTTGCGCCAGTTTGGCGTGCAGTCGGTCGATATTGGAGAGAGCTCGGCAGACTTTGACGGCTTTTCATCCGACCTGCCGATGGATATAATGAGTTCGATTCAGGAGGATGCATGACTGCGCGTCAGCGTCCGCTGCAGGACCGCGCCGTGGCCTTGCAGTATCGCCATGACATGCCCGCACCGTTGGTTGTGGCCAAGGGCAGCGGAGCGGCGGCACGCCGACTGGTAGAGCTCGCATCGCAGCACGGTATCAGCGTTGTCAACCGCGCCGAGCTTGCTAACGCGTTAGTAATGGTCGATATTGGAGACTACATACCGGAGGATCTGTACCGCATGGTTGCTGAACTGCTGGCATTCATAAACAGAATCGAGAGACAAACCGCAGATGGTAGTGGACGATGAAGACGATCAGCGTCTCTGAATTGAAACCCGGACAGCGTTTCGACAGCCCGGTGTACGTCGACGGCGACAGCGTGCTGGTACCCGAAGGCGTAGCCATCCGCGACAAGGATATCGACCGATTGCGCCGCTGGAAAGTCACCAGTGTGACAACCGAAGGCTCGTTGATCGGTTCGCAGGAGGAAGGGCCCGAAGATGCCTTCCTGCAGCAGGCACTGCATTCGCCCGGGCAACAGGCTGTCAAGAAGGTCTACAAGACGCTGTCAAACGATCTGGGCAAGGTTTTTGACAGCATCAGCACGATGGATTCGGTGTCAACACAGGAAGTTGACGCGGTTATCGACGCGCTGTTCCGTATTCTTGACGAACGGAAGAATGATGTAGTTCAGTTCATACTCTATGGATTCCAGGGTAAGGCCGAACCGGTAGAGAACGCCATTAACTGTGCGGTGCTGGCTACGCTTGTCGGACGCAACATGAGCATGGTCAAGCACAAGCTACTGCAGCTTGCAACCGTGGCGCTGCTCCACGATGTCGGCATGTTGCGACTTCCGCCGGAGCTACTGACCAAGAAAGGTAAACTGGCACCCGAAGAACTCAAGAAAATGCGCACCCATCCGATCCACTCCTACAAGATCATTACGCGCGAGTTGAAGTACGCCGAAGAGATCGGCCTGGCGGCGCTGCAGCACCAGGAACGCTGGGATGGCGCGGGTTATCCGCGAGGCATTTCAGGCAGAAATATTATCTTGCCGGCGCGTATCGTGTCGGTTGTTGACTCGTTTGAGGCTATGGTCTCGACACGCCCGTACCGTGGATCGATGATCGGCTACGCGGCGATGCGCGCAATACTCAGCGATAATTCGCGCCGCTTCGATCCCGAAGTACTCAAAGTGTTCATTCGAACCATGGGAATATACCCGATCGGCAGTATCGTGCTCTTGAGCAACGGCGCAATCGGCCGCGTGCTCGAGAATAACGTGGACGCGCCGCTGAAACCCACCGTCAAAGTCATGATAAACGAGCGTGGCCGCGAATATCCCGATGACAACGGCGAGACGCTCGACCTGTACAACGAGAAGAGCGTCTTCATCGCCAAGGCGGTTGATCCCAGGGAACTTGCGCCGCAGGAAGGCAGCTGATTACAACCTTTGACAAGGGCCGCCGTGGCGAACAGCGCGCTGCGGATTTTCTTATCGCCGACGGCTGGAATATCGTCCAAAAGAACTTCAGGGGACGACGCGGAGAGGTCGATATAATAGCTGTACGCGATGACGTTATTTCGTTTGTTGAGGTCAAGAGCTGGGAGACTCTGCCGCCGGAAAGCCTCGAGTACGCGATCTCGAGGCGCAAGCTGCAGCGCATAACCGGGGCGTCACGCGAGTTTCTGGCTCGAAATCCCGACTTCGACGGTTTTCAGGCACGCTTTGAGGTGCTGTTTGTGTCAGGTAACCGCATCGAGCGGATCAGCGATGTCCTGGAATAAGCGGGAATGAGGTGGATGGATTCAGATGGTACGGATTGCCAAACCAAGTGACCCGGAAAAGATCAAGTATCTGAAGCAGAAGATCCACGACCGCCGCTACATGGCGTCCGCGATTCAGCGCCTGGCAGCCAAGCTCAGCGAAGAGCTGGTACACAACCGTCCCGATCACCTGCAGCAGTAGTAATTGTACCCTGAACAGTGTCTCTGGTCACGTCACGGTGCACGGCGCAGCAGGTCGATGACCTCGATCGCCCTGCGCTGCACGCGCAGCGAGTAGGGGGCCTGCGCCAGTGTCAGAATTGCGCGAAACAGCGCCGGATGCTGCATACCCCAGGAGTGCCGGTCGAGCTCTTCCACGGCGTTCAGAATTGACCACGCCAGGCGGTCATCGTGAGTGGTGCGGCGCATGCGCTCGATCAGGCCGGTCAGGTGGGTTATCAATTCGTCGTCGGTCTCGGCGCGCATACGCGCCAGCGCCGTAGCGGCTTCGCTCAGGACCACCGTCTCATCGTCCCAGCGGATGACCTCCAGTACCGTCGAACGCGCATACGGGCCGCCGACCTTACCGAGCAACTGCACCGCCCGCATACGTGCCAGCGGGTAGCTCGGCGCGGGACGGCCGGGGTCACTGATGCGGTAGGTCACCCCTTCGGTGGCCGCGTAATGCAGCACCGCCATGATGTCGCGGTCCCACGGCTCGAAATCACCGCGATGATGCAGCTCTTCGATACGGCGGATCGCACCGAGTTTCTGATCAAGGCGGGCAGACTGAACGCCGTAGCGCAAGCTGTGGACCTCCACGCGCCGCTCATGGCCGGGTTCAGGATCGCGTGGCAGAACGGGTACCCACTCAGGATCATGTTCATCCTCGCCATCGGGGCTTAGCTCGGCATCGGGTGAGACCCAGTTGGGGAGCTCACCGGTCTGCTGTGCTTCAAGCGCCGCCGCAGAGAACAGCCAGAGCCCCAGCAGGCCGCCGGCAATCAGTTTTCCGCCTGTTGCACCCACATCCGCATTATAACATAAATGTTGACCTGTGCAGCCGCACACTATATGCTGACTGCCATGTTGCGCGCCCTCTATCCCGGTTCTTTCGATCCGCCTACCAATGGTCACTTGAATATTATCCAGCGCTGTGCACGGATCTTTGATGAGATCGAGGTTGTGATTGCCGACAATCCCAACAAGCACTACACCTTCAGTGCTGCCGAACGTTTCGAGATGATGCAGCAGCTCATGCGCGCCTACGACAACATCACGGTCCATATCTGGGACCGGCTGGTGGTTGAGTTTGCCGCCAAAGCCGGCGCACGGGTTATGATCCGCGGCGTCCGTGCCCTGCAGGACTTCGAGTACGAGTTTGAATTGTCGTTGTTGAACAAGGGACTCAATCAGAGCGTGGAGACCATCTTTGTACCCACCGATCCGCAGTACTTTGTTCTGCGCTCCTCGGCTATCAAGGAGCTGGCTCGATTGGGTGGCGACATTTCGAACATGGTACCCGTGTCGGTCGCCGACCGCTTGCGCGAGAAGATGTCGCGGCCGCTGCGCGAAGCTTGACAATAGGGCAGCGATAGGCTAAGTTTAGCCGCGACTACGCAGAGACGCAGAAAGTGAGAGGTTTACATGGCTGTACCCAAGAAAAAGGCATCCAAAGCACGGACAAGACGAAGAAGACAGATAAACGGGAAACTGGTCTTGCCGCCACTGGCGCAGTCTGCAGAATCGGGGGAATTCGTTCTCAGACACCGAGTGGACATGAAGTCCGGTTTCTATCGCGGGAAGAAAGTGTTCGACCCGGAAGAACTAGCCTAATCGAGACCGCAGGAGGATACGAACAATGGACGAACTTTTTGAGAAGATGAAGCAGCTTATTGCCGACAAGCTCGAAGTTGACGAGAGTAAGATCACGATGGATTCTTCTTTCCGACAGGACCTGGGCGCCGACAGCCTGGATACCTACGAGCTGGTCTACGCAATCGAAGAAGAGATGGGGATCTCTATCCCTGACGAGAAAGCCAACGAATTCGAAACGGTACGAGATGCACTGGAGTATCTCAAGAGTCAGCAGAAGTAATGATGGCCCGGCCTGACCGGGCTTTTCTGTTGTTCGCGTCACGATTCACGCAGTATTATTACCGTAGCACCGAGTTTTCAACCGTTCTCAGGGGAATCGAGCAGTGAACATGCTCTTCGGGAAAAACTACGCCGACCTCATGCCTCCCGCAGTCAGCAGCGAGCGCCGCAAGGAGCTGCAGCTGTTTGAGAAGCACGCCGGCATCAAGTTTCGCAGCCCGGAGCTGCTCAACCTGGCGTTCTCGCATCGCTCCTACGCCAACGAGAACCAGTACGAGGTTGGCAACAACGAGAAACTCGAGTTCCTCGGTGACTCTGTGCTGGGCCTGGTAGTAGCCGAGTATCTGTTTGAGACGTTAACTGAAAAAGCCGAGGGGGACCTGGCCAAGATCAAGTCCTTTGTGGTATCCGAGGACAGCCTGGCGGCGATCTCACGTTCGCTCAAAGTTGATAACTTCATCCTGATCGGCAAGGGCGAAGAATACTCCGGCGGCAGGAGCAAGAAGGCGCTGCTGGCCGATGCGCTGGAGGCAATTATCGGCGCCTTTTTCCTTGATTCCGGGTTTCGCGCCTCCAAGAAGTTCATCCTGAAGTACCTGGTTCCCGAGATCAACAAGGTTCTGCAGAACCGGCACCGCAAGGACTACAAAACCCTGCTGCAGGAACTGGTGCAGAAACAGTTCAAGACCTATCCCAAGTACACAATGGTCAAGAAAACCGGACCGGACCACTCCAAGACCTTCTGGATGGAAGTCAAGGTGGGCGAGACAACCTACGGCCCGGGTAAGGGACGCAACAAGAAGAGTGCCGAGCAGAGCGCGGCTCAACTGGCCTACACCGCGCTCAGCGGTGACCAGGAGCTTACCGATTCCGCGGGCTCCTCGATGGCCCCCTGAACCTAGGCCTGTCTGGGGCCGGCAATCCGCTCCCGATAGAAGCGCTCGGCAATCTCGAGCAACCGCTCGCGTTGATTGAGAGCCGGGTCTTCCAGCACCGTTTCGAGCAGAAAGCGTAGCACGGTACCCATGTCACGGCTGGGTGGAATCCCGATCTCGTGCTGCAGGTCGCTGCCGTTGACCGCCAGGTCGGCAATACTGATGGCGTGCTGCTCCTGCTGCACTACGTCAATGCGGCGTCGCAACTCGCTGATCTGCTGATCCGCGCGCCGCCGACCGGTCTTGCCAAACGTATCGGCGGCCCGCAGCAGCAGCAGATCATCAATCTTGTCAATCCCGACGCGCGCGACAAACCGTCTCACCGCGGCGTCGCTCCATTGCCGCTGGTAATCGAACATATGGTGACGGATCAGATGCGCCACATGCTCCACCAGCCGCCTGGGGTAACGCAGGCGGCTCAGAATGTCCGCAGCTATCTGCGCCGACATCTCGTCGTGACCGTGGAAGTGAACCGCCCCGTTTTCGAGGGTTGCGCGGCAGCGCGGCTTGGCAATGTCGTGCAGCAGCGCCGCCCAGCGGATATCGAGACGCTCGGCTGCCGCCCCGTTTACAGACAGCAGCAGGTGCTCGAATACATCCGGCGCCACTGCGCTGTCCTGCTCAACACCAATTCCTTCAAGCAGCTCCGGTAACACCTGCTCAAGCAGCGCCGCCTGGCGCAGCAGCCGAAATCCGTCCGCCGGCTGCGGCGTAGCCAGCATCCTGGTCAATTCATCGCGGATTCGCTCCGCAGATACCCGTGTTATGCCCGGCGCGTGGCGTTGCATTGCGCTGAAGGTGCGCGGCTCAATTGAAAAATCGAGCTGCAAGGCGAAGCGCACCGCGCGCATCAGCCGCAGCGAATCCTCGCTGAAGCGTTCCTCGGGGTCACCTATCGCGCGTATCAGGCGCCGCTTGATGTCGCTGCGTCCATCAAACGGATCAATCAGTCGAGCATCGGGGATCTCCAGCGCCATTCCATTGACGGTGAAGTCACGCCGACCGAGGTCCTCTTCTATCGATGCGGTAAACTCCACCTGCTGCGGCCGGCGACCATCGTGATATTCGCGCTCGGTTCGAAACGTGGTGATTTCGTACGGCTTGCCTTTGAACAGGATCGTGACCGTCCCATGCTCAATGCCCGAGGGGATCACGCGGCGGAACAGCTTCATTACCGTCTGCGGTGGTGCGTCGGTAGCCAGATCAAGATCGGTTACGCGGCGACCGGCAACCATGTCACGGACCGCACCGCCTACCAGATAGCATCGGTAACCGGCGTTCTGCAGTATAGCGGCAATCGGTTTGAGTGGGCCTGGAACGTGCACCATGAGGCTATTATGGCACAAAAAAGGCAGCCCTGTGTGGGCTGCCCCCGGCAGTAACCTGAGTTTCTCCTACTGGAGAAGCTGAAGCACAGTCTGCGTCTGCTGGTTGGCCTGCGCCAGCATCGAAGTCGAGCTCTGAACCAGAATCTGGTTCCTGACAAAATCTACAACTTCGCGTGCCATGTCGACGTCGCGAATCTGAGATTCGGCCGCCTGCAGGTTTTCCGCACCAATGCTTAACCCTTCGCGCGCGTATTCCAGACGATTCTGGTACGCTCCAAGGTCGGCACGCTGCTTGCTCACCGTCATCAGCGCGTCGTCGAGCAGACCGATTGCCGCGTTGGCACCATCGGGAGTCGACAGCGAGATGAAGGTAGCTGAGTGAGCGGGTGCACCCAGTCCCTGAATCCCGAGGCCTTGCGCATTCATGGTTCCGATATGTACCCGCACCCTCTGGTCCATGTTGGCGCCAATGTGAAACCACATACTGGCGGTGACAACGTTTGTTCCCTGGTCGCGGGCAAACCTGCCGGTAAGCAGGTTCATACCGTTGAACTGCGCGTGAGAAGCAATCCTGTTCACCTCTGCAACGAGGCTGGAGACTTCGACCTGGATCTGCATACGGTCTTCTGTAGAATAGATACCGTTGGCAGCCTGCACGGCCAGCTCTCGCAGCCGTTGCATGATGTCCTGAGTCTCCTGCAGATAGCCCTCGGCCGTCTGGATCATAGAGATTCCGTCCGCCGCGTTACGTTCGGCCTGATTCAACCCCCGAATCTGGGATCGCATCTTTTCCGATACGGCGAGACCCGACGCGTCGTCTCCGGCACGGTTAATCCGCATTCCGGAGCTGAGCTTCTCAATGTTGCCGTCAACAGTCAGATTGTTGAACTTCTGCTGCCGCTGCGCAAACATTGCGCTCAGGTTGTGGTTAATGATCATAAGGTCCTCCTTGAGTGCCGTTGTGAACTTCCATGTTCACTTTGATTTGAATGTCGGTCCTGCAGAGCTTTTCTTTAGCTTGTGATTGCGCGAACGCGAGAAATCGCCTACCTTATATTGGGGGGTAGGTTACGCAGCATGCCGCACACTTCTACGTTCCATGAGTTGGCATACGCTCTTCCCGAGGAGGAACGGCGCGAACTCTATCGCCGCATCATGTCGAGTCTCGGACTGGGAAAGGACAACGAGCAGCGCGACACAATTGTGCCAACCCAGATCCATCCGGAGCAGCGACGCGATATCATCGAGCGTGAGATTGGCGATCTTGGCCTGTGGGGACGGCTGCGGCTCTGGTTGCGCAGCTGGCTGACCGGTAAACCGCGACAGGATGCGTTTGTTGACCTCAAGCTGCTCTCGATCCGCAAACAGCTCTTGAGCGCGGAAGTCTGCCCCAGGGCGTCGGCTACAGAGCTGATTGCCGCAGAGTTCGGCCGGCGGCTCTTTGTGCTCTTTCAAGCCGCAGCTCCGGTAGCCTCGGTGTTTGAAGACATGTGGCAGTCGCAAGAGATGCTGCGCAACGTCATTCAGCTGGTACTCGAACATCGTATCCCGCAGGCCAAGACCAGCCTGATGAACTTCATGACCGACGAGGAAATGAAAGAGATCTACGTTGTCGGGCGCAGCAAGACCGAGATCCGCAACCACCTCCTCGAGCGGCTCGACGCCTATATCGGTCGGATTCACCATGGAGTCTTTGATGAGATTGCTGCAGGAGTTACCCCGCTGTACTACATGAAAGGTCTGGCGCTATTCGATTACGTGCAGTTGCTCGCCGTGTTCGGCTATAACGCGGGAGACTCACCTGCTGCCGAGGTTCCCGAGCTCTACGACGTCCGCGCCACCGATATCATCGAGCAGCTGGAGGAGCTCTACTACGCGTTCTATACCTGGCAGCGGCTGGAGGGCCGTATTCGGGTGCACCGCGAGTTTCTCGACTACTATCTGCGCGCGCAACAGGCAATGTTTTCCGATGATGCGCCCAACGACGCGGAGATACGAACCCAGGCCGAGGCAATTGAGCAGGATATCCGCGGTCTGCACGAGGCTGCAGCGGTCTTCATCAAGCACAATCCGCTGGCCGACATGATCAAGTATCATCACGCCGATCCTTACTATCGCTTTGTGGTCTACGTGCCCAAGATCAATCTCAAGGATTTCTATTACAACGCGTTACGCGTATTGCTGCTGGAGCAGATCGACCAACGTTTTGAGGTCGTGCGCGAAGGTGCTATCGAAGTGCTGATAGACGAAACATTCGGTCACCACCCCCCGGATTTCCCCAATTTCCGTTCCGGCGGTGCCTCAGCGGTCAACAGGCTGGGGCTGCCGACCTTTCGCCATGTCCGCTCGCTGAACATCCTGTATAACTACATCCAGATCATCTATCGTCGGGTATTCCGTCAGCAGCTGACGCTGATCCATCGTACGATTTCCAGCCGTCACCGCGACCTCTCCAACGAGTTGTCTTTCTACGCCGCCGGCCTTGAGGACGTTGCAGGCAAGATTACCGCGTTTGACGAGACCTTCTCTCCCGACAGCGATGAAGGCAAGAGCTTCTACCGCGTGCGCCACACGATGGAGAAAGACCTGTCGCAGCAGCGCGTTTACCGCAGCATCGTCATGCAGCGCGATCGCCAGTCAAGGCTGCTGGTGGAGAAAGGGCTCGAGCATCTTCAGGGCATGCTGGCGGTCCTTTCCAAGCTGCGTACGCTGCAGGGGGGGCTGAAAGCGGACGACGGCGAAGCAAGCGCAGCGGCTCAGGCGCTGATCGAACGCTACGCTTCATCTCTGGAACGCATCACCAAGCTGGTACGACTCATACTGTCGGCTGAAGAGAATCCCGGCTGAAACCCGCGAGTGAGTCAAGGCGCTGCTGCTCAGGGCAAAGCGCCGAGGGTCTGCAGCACATCGAGATCGAGCGGATCGATCCCTTTGTCCGCCGAAAGCGAGAAATACTCGAGCAGGATTGGAAACTCCTTGAGGATCTCGCCGTAGCGGCGCAGAACCGCAAGCCGGCTCTCGCGCCGAACCTCATCCCCGGCAGCATCGAATGCCGCGGCCGCGGTGGCCTCCGAGCGTGCATCCAGCACGTCAAGATAGACCGACCGGGCGGCAGCGTAGAGCCGCAGGTCAGGAACGCGCACTTCTGTCGGCAGCACCCGGATTATCTCCAGATCGGGAAACTCGCGTTCCAGGCCGGCGCGTACATGATCGGTGAAGCGCGCTACCGAGAACGACTGGTCCTGATCCAACCCGTCAAAGAACTCATCCACCAGCTCGAGACCGCGCTTGACCATTGCGTCGGCGTGCTCGGCGTACCAGTCGTCGAGCTGATCAGGCACCAGGCCTTCGCGCGCCACCAGTAACGGAAGCTCATCTGTACGCGCCCGAAAACGCAGGCGCAGCTCGACCGCGTAGGAAAAATCCACGTCACCCTCGAGATAGCGCCGATAGAGGTCGCCCGACGGCAGGCTGCCCGAGGAACGGACCGTTGTACTGTACGGCTGCGTACTGAAGAGGTGGAGGGTCAGGTTAGTGGGAAGCAGGTTTTCCCAGCGCCAGTGAAAGTCGCCCGGCTGCACAGGTGCAGAGTCCCAGCCGCTGGTCTTGGTAAAGACGACACCAACGCGGTCCTCAGGTATCTGAAACTGGATCCAGCCGAAATAGAATACCACGGCGGCCACGATGAGCAACAGTACCAGACTGACGACGAATTTGCGCATAACGCCCTCCACGTCATAGTAGTGCCAAACGCTGTTCAATGCAAGGCTGCGGTGATAGAATGGCACGACTATGCACAAGCGGCTTCGTGGCTCCGCACTCTACCGCAATATGAGGCTTCTGGAGAGCATCACCGGCTTCTTCTTTTCCTGCTCCCTGGTAGTGCTGGGGCTTTTCCTGCTGGGGAACTATCAGGAGTTTCTTGATCAGACACAGATGCTGCTGCTTTCGATCCTACGGGTGTGCGGCCTGTTGTGCGCGCTCACCGGTGTCTACTACAGCGGAAGTCTGCTGCTGTGGATGATCCGGCGCCGCAGATTTCTGCTTCTGCGCGTACTCTACGCGCTGATTGCCACTACCTCCGGCATCGTGCTGACGCTCGGTGTGACCTTTCTGACCGTAATGCTGGCACCGGTTTAGGCTTCGATGTCGACCAAGACCTCGCTGGAAATCGTGCGTCTCGCAAAACCGGCCTCGTATCTGGCGTATCTCTTCCGTGAGTTACGCCCGTTGATGGTGTCCGGCGTCACTACAACCGAGATAAACCGCTATTGCGAGCTGTTTCTGACCGACCGGCGTATGCGTGCAACCCACCACGGCTACCGTGGATTCCCGGCTTCAGCGTGCGTATCGGTAAACGCGATCGCCGCTCACGGGGTCCCCGGCAGCTATCGGCTGCAGCAGGGCGATGTGGTAACCGTAGACGTGGGAGCGGGTTACGCCGGATGGAAGGCCGACGCAGCCTGGACCTACGTCATAGGCCCACCCGGGCCCGAGCTGCGCCGATTGTTGCGCGCCGCCTGGAACAGCTGTCTGGCCGGAATCAGAGCGTGCCGTCCCGGTAGCAGGGTTGGCGATATCGGCGCTGCGGTACAGCAGACTGCGGCCGGCTACGGCTGCACCGTGGTAGCGGAGTTTATCGGGCACGGAATCGGCCGCGCAGTGCACGAGCCGCCGGCGATTCCAAATGTGGCGCTTTCCGCCGGGGGTGAAGAGATCGTACCCGGTATGGTACTCAACATCGAGCCGGTGGTTTCGCTCGGCCGCGCCGAAGTAGCGCTGCTGGAGGACGGCTGGTCCTATACCACCCGCGACGGCTCGCCAACCGCGCAGTACGAGCATACCGTTGCGGTCTTTTCCGGCCGCAATCGCGTGCTGACACTGCCGGAGTTTGATCATGAAGATCCCGCGGCGATCGATTTCCCTCCGTTTTATTGACTTCGGATTTGTTGACATCGATCCGCCCGATCGTTTAGAGTACGCAGGCACACACGCACTGGAGCAAGCCATCTTAGCTCAGTTGGTCAGAGCACGTGACTTGTAATCTCGGGGTCGTCGGTTCGAATCCGACAGATGGCTCGTTTGGCGTGCTGCGGACTACTTGACGCCATTCTGTGACGGTGGTATTGTGGCTCGCACTGGGGGGAGTTTCCCGAGCGGTCAAAGGGGGCAGACTGTAAATCTGTTGGCTACGCCTTCGTAGGTTCGAATCCTACACTCCCCATGATGGTCCTTATGTGCCGGCGTCGGCGCACACTATCCCGCGGTTGGTGGTAACGTGCAGCTCGCGGCTTTCGAGCTGACGGGGTAACAGATTCATGCCGATGCAGAGCGATTCTTTCTATGCCCGCGGGCTACGATTCTCGTGCACCGAGTGTTCGCTCTGTTGCCGGTTTGACTCCGGTTACGTGTTTCTGTCAGACCACGATATCCACAGCCTTACACAACGTTTCACGCTTTCGCGCCGGCAGTTCATCGATCGCTACTGCCGCCAAATTGACGTAGGGATCGCTGCACGCATCACCCTGCGCGAACAGAAGAACCTCGATTGCATCTTCTGGAAGCACGGAGGGTGCAGCGTCTACAGCGACAGACCGCTGCAGTGCCGCAGTTTCCCATTCTGGCCGGCGCACGTTGCTTCGTTGGCCCAGTGGCAGGCGTTGCGGCGCGAGTGCCCCGGTATCGACGTCGGCCGCCTGCACAGCCGTGAGGCGATTGAACAGTGGGTCAACCGGCGCAACCGTGAGCCGTTCTGCAATCCGCAGCAGGAACAGCGCAAATGATTATCAAGATCTGGGGCGCACGCGGCTCGCGGCCTACGCCGGTGCACTGTGAGCAGGTACAAAGCAAGATTTCCAGCGTGGTGCAGCGGATACAGGCGCGCGACACTGCATCGCCGCAGGCGCGTGAGCGGTTTCTGGCATCGCTGCCGCCGTGGTTGTTCGGCACCGTCGGGGGCAACACCGCCTGCGTGGAAGTCACACCGCGCGAAGGACCGACAATTATCATCGACGCCGGCAGCGGTATTGCCGAACTCTCGGCAGCGATGAGCCAGCGCACCAACCCGCGGCACGAGTTTCACATATTTTTTACTCATTTTCATTACGATCACGTGCAGGGGCTCCCGTTCTTTGGTCCGGCCTACAACCCTGACTGCAGCGTTCATTTCTACAGCCCGTTAGCCGACGTTCGCCAGACGCTGTCGGCGCACATGCGGCATCCGTATTTCCCGGTAACCATGGAAGAGAAGATGGGCGGCAACCTTTTCTTCCATCAGTTGCAGAACGATACCCTGCAGCTGGGTTCGGCGGTTATCCGCCACCGCGAACTCAATCATCCCGGACGCGGCTGGGGCTACCGGATAGAGGAAGACAACAAGGCCTTTGTCCATGCCAGCGATGTTGAACTGCTGGAAAGCGACTTCGAGAAGTCCGACGCCAATAGCGCCTTCTTCGGCAATTCCGACATCCTGATACTGGATACGCAGTACACCCTCGGCGAGGCCATCGAAAAGTTCAACTGGGGACACTCTTCGTTCAGCCTGGGCGTTGATTTTGCAACCGCCTGGGACGCCAGGCGGCTCTATCTGTTCCACCACGAACCGCTCTACGATGACGCCAAGATTCACAAGAATCTGCAACTGGCGCGCTGGTACGCCCAACGCCTTGGAAACCTGGACCTCGAGGTCTATATTTCCCAGGAGGGGATGGAAATCGAGTTATAGCCGGACCGATACAGAGATTTCCTAAACGATGCGATATGATATCAATTGACGGTCAGGATGTGGTGGCCCTCTACGTTTTGCTGCGCAAACATGAAATGGAACTCGACAGCCGCACGGGCGCGCTCTACGAACGGCTGGAGCGCCGCCTTCACGACCGCCTGTCAATCGAACAGATGGAGAATATCGAGACAATCTATGAACAAGGCACCGAACTCTTCGAGTAATCGCCCGGCGGTGAAACGATCCGCACTGCTTACGGCCCTGGCAATCGGCATGCTGCTGCACGCGGCATTGCCCGCCTGGTCATACGATCCGCCGACCGGCGGGCAGGACAGCTATCAGCTGCTGTCGCCGCTGTTCCTCGGCCGCGGTTTTTCGGTGACGTCGATGGAGTCGCCGTTTTCAGACGCGATGAACCCTTCGGCTTCCGCACTCAATCAGCGCATTACCCTGGACGCCAACTACATCGGACTGTCAGGGTTTGGGTCGCAGGGCGATGACCGCGGCTGGCAGGGCCACGCGGTAAACCTGGGTGCAACATTCCCGACACGCGCGGGTGTTTTTACCGGTTCAATGCGTTATCTCGGTTCTGAGGTCGACCCGATGTTGCTGGGCAATACCTTCGGCGTCAAGTTCTCGTTCGCCAAGGACCTCTACCGCGACTTCCTGGTAGGAGCCGGACTCAACGTCGATATGGGCGGTTACGACGGCCTGTTCGACGTTGGCGCCAACCTGGACTTCGGTGTTATGCACATGGTTGGGGACTTTGGGGTGCTCAAGGATCTGCGTTGGGGAGCTTCGCTGCTGGGTGCCGGTCTGCCGTACAATCCGGTAGACGGCCGCGACTCGATGCCTGCGTTCCTGACACCGGCTCTGGGGGCACAGTTCTCGCTGGTGCGCACCGACGACGTAGTCTGGGATTTCAACACAACCGTCAGTTACCCCACGGTGCAAAACGCACGCGTGAATCTTGGCAGTGAGATCAGCTTTTTTGACACCGTCTCTGTTTTTGGCGGCTGGCAGGCCGACGCGCGCGAGTTCATCGACGGTTCGGTGGAGCAGCGCTCGATGATTCCATCCTTCGGTATCGCAGTCAAGCTATCAACAGACTTCCAGGAATCCGAATCGTTCATCGGCGAGCAGGGCTGGAACCGCAGCCAGGTTACCACCCGCGCCGCAGCGGCTCCGCTGTACGACGGCATCTGGGGCTTTGGCGGCGGCGTAAACGTGGCGCTCGGCGTGGTGGATGAAAACCCACCGGTCATCGAAGTAGACTATGATAGCCGGCGCTACATAGCCCCCACCAATGACGGGGTCAACGACTACCTGCAGGTTCCAATCGAGATCAGCGATGAACGCTACGTCATGGGCTGGGTATTCCGCGTCTATGACGAGAACAACCAGCTGGTTCGCCGCATTGAAAACAAGGACGACCGACCGGAGAACGAAGGCTTTCGCAACTTCATGGACCGGCTTCTGGCGGTCAAGACCGGCGTAGCCGTGCCCGAGGCGCTGCGCTGGGACGGCACCTCGGACGGCGGCACAGTGGTAGCGGACGGAGACTACAGCTTCACGCTGGAGGCGTGGGACGACAACGGAAACTTCGCACAGACCGAGCGTTTCGACGTCACCGTCGATACTACGCCACCGGCGGTCAGCGTGACGGCCATGACACCCGAAGACCGTATTTTCTCGCCCGATGGCGACGGCAACAAGGACGACTTGCCGATTGATCAGAGCGGCAGTCAAGAGGACCTGTGGCAGGGCTGGATCGAGGACTCCGCCGGCAACAGGGTCCGCAGCTGGAGCTGGGAATCCTCGGCGCCACAGCCGTTTGTGTGGGACGGAACCGACGACAGCGGTGACCTGTTGCCCGACGGTGTCTACCGCTACCGCATAGCGGCAACCGATCGCGCCGGTAACCGCGGATCTGACTCGCTTGACAACATCATCATCAACACCGTTCAGGAGCCGATCCGCGTCAGCATCAACCACGCGCATTTCTCGCCCAACAACAACGGCGTACGCGACACGCTCACCTTTGGTATCGATGTACCCGCATCCGGCCTGCTGGAATGGGAATTGGCGGTACTGGATCAGACCGGCACCCCACGGCGCCGCTACTCAGGCCAGACTGCACCGCCGTCGCAGATCATCTTTGACGGTAGAGACGCTGACGGCCAGGTGCTGGCCGAGGGTGACTACCGGGGCCGGTTGCGCGCGCGCTATCAGAACGGTTACAGCCCCGAGGAGCTGTCGCCGCAGTTTGAGATCGACGTCACGGCGCCTCGTGCCGCGGTGCGGGCGGACCTGGAAGTCTTTGCCCCGAGTCTGGACGGCACCGATGACGAAGTAGTTATCTTTCAGGAGAGCACCCCCGAGGAGCAATGGACCGGGCAGGTGCGCAACGCCGCCGGTGAGGTGGTCAGAACGTTCACCTGGCGCGGCACTGCCGACATCAGCGTAGCCTGGGACGGCACCAACGATGAAGGCCGCCTGGTGGAAGATGGCCGCTACAGCTATCAACTTGAAGCGGTCGATCGCGCCGGCAATCGCGGCACCTCAAACCGCATCAGCTTCGACATCGATAACCGTGCCTCGGAAGTACTCATCTCGGCCGAGTATCGCGCATTCTCGCCCAACAACAGCGGCGTTCGCGACACTATTCGATTCTTTCCGCGGCTGCAGATCAACGAGGATATCGATACCTACACCTTCAGCATAGCCAACCAGCAGGGTGAGGTAGTGCGAATCTTCAGCGGGCGTGACCGCATCCCCGGTCCGTTCAGCTGGAACGGACTCGACAGTGGCGGCAGCCGCGCTGCCGACGGAGTCTACCGCGGCACGCTGGAAGTCCTCTACCGCAACCGCCATCTGGCGCAGGCTGTCACCGCTGACTTTGTGCTCGACACCGTCTATCCGAGCGCCGACCTCGCCGCCGATTATACGCTGTTCTCGCCCGACGGCGACGGTAACCGGGACTCGATCCGCATCCGCCAGTCCTCTTCTGATGAACGCCTCTGGCAGGGGGCAATTGTCTCGACGCAGGGCACGGTAGTCCGCGAGTACGAGTGGTCGGGTGAGTTGACGGATTTCTCGTGGGACGGCCGCGATCAATCGGGCAACGTGGTGCCCGACGGGATGTACCGCTACGTGGTCAACGCCACCGACGAAGCCGGCAACCGCACCGAGGTACGCCTGGAAGGTATCGAAGTGGACACCCGGCCGACCCCGATCTTCGTTACCGCTGACGCTACCGCCTTCAGCCCCAACGACAATGGAATCCGTGACCAGATCAATTTCACAATGCTGGTGAACAACCTGCGGGGAATCGATGACTGGTCACTACGCCTGCTGCAGGACGGACGCGAAGTACGCCGTTTCAGCGGTGAAACCATACGCGCGCAGTCCACTATAGAATGGGACGGCCGAGACAGCGACGGCCGAGTGCGCGAGGGGCTTTACAGAGCCGAATTCCGCGTCAACTACCGCAAAGGAAACCGACCGGTGGCGCGCACCAGCGAATTCCTGCTCGATATCTCACCGCCCGAGGTCAACGTCAACCTCTCTCCGCTGCCGTTCTCACCGGACAACGACGGCGTCAACGACGAGCTGTTCATCGATATCGATGTACAGAACGCCAGCGATATTTCGCATTGGCAGCTCGAGATTGTTGACCGTAACGGGCGCTTCTTCAACGAGTTCTCCGGTAGGGGCAAACCTGCCGAGCGCATCATCTGGGACGGCCGCGCCTCAAACGGTGACCTGGTGATCTCGGCCGAGGACTATCCCTATCGTCTCGAAGTTGTGGATGTGCTTGGCAACCGCAGCGTCACAGAGGGCATAATCCCGGTCGACATTCTGGTGATCCGCGACGGCGACCGGCTGCGGGTTCAGATCGCCAGTATCACCTTTGCGCCCGACAGTCCCGAGTTGATCACCGATCCGGCAGACCCGCAGGGCGCCAAGAACGATGCGATCCTCGACCGCCTGGTTGAGATTTTCACGCGCTATTCGACCTACAGCATCCGAGTTGAAGGACACGCGGTCAACATAACCGGAACCGAACGCGAGGAGATTGCCGAGCTGCAGCCGCTGTCACAGGCGCGTGCGGAATCGGTACGCAGCGCGCTTGTTGAGCGCGGCCTGGCCGCGCGGCGCATCAGTACGCTGGGACGCGGAGGCACCGAGCCGGTTGTTCCGCATACCGACCTGGAGGAGCGCTGGAAAAACCGTCGGGTTGAATTCATCCTGATTCGCTAAGTATAGTATGAGTGCCGTGGAGCACAATAGCCAAACCACTGACGTACGGCGCTTCGGCGCCGTGCGATCACTGCTGCTGCTGGTAGCGGCGTGCCTGCTGGCACTGATCGGCGCGGCAGGAGTCGCCTGGTACCTCAACTCCTCACCACCGCAGGCCGCTGCCACCGAGATGGCTTTTTCGGTTAACCGCGGCGAGAGCGTTGCCGCTATTGCGCGGCGCCTGCAGCAGCGGGGCGTGATCCGCTCGGGGCGGTTCTTGAGACTGCTGAGCGTGGTGCAGGGGACCCAGAATTCCTTTCAAAGCGGTAACTATCTGCTGGACCCGACAATGACCGCGGTTGAAATCCACGACTACCTGGTATCGGGGCGCCAGCAGCTGATACGCGTGACAATTCCCGAAGGCTGGACCGTCCGACGCATCGCAGACCATCTGCAATCAAACGCCATCGTATCTGCTGCCGACTTCACCGCGGCGGCCGGCAGTCAGGAACTGCTGGCGAGCTTCGGCATCGACGCCGACACAGCGCAGGGCTTCCTCTTTCCGGACACCTACTACTTCCATCAGGACTATCCGGCAGACGCTGTTGTGCGGCATATGATCGAAACCTTTCTGCGCGCGGCACGCGATATCTACCCGGATCTCGACAGCCTGAGCGCTGCTGAACTCTATGACTACGTCATTCTTGCATCGATTATCGAACGCGAGTACGTTAGCGCAGACGAGACACCGCTGATGGCGTCGGTGTTCTACAACCGGCTGAACGCCGGCAAACGGCTGGAATCGTGTGCTACGGTTGTCTACGTTATGACCGAGGAACAGGGCCTGCCACATCCGAGCCGCCTCTTCTACCGTGACCTTGAACGCCGCTCAGCGTTCAACACCTACCTCAACCACGGACTGCCGCCGGCGCCGATATCAAATCCGGGTCACAACGCGCTACGGGGAGCCTTCCACCCCGCCGAAACCGATTACTGGTTCTTTGTGTTGCGCGGAGAGTCTGCAGACCGGCACCATTTCTCGCGCAATCTGCAGGAGCATAATCAGGCAAGCGTGCTCTACCTGCGCACGCCGCGTTAGCGTCCAGGGAGCCCACGCTGTGAAGATTCCCGAACGGATCATCGACGAGATCGCGCGCAGAACCGACATCGTTGAACTGATCAACCGCTACACCAGCCTGCGCCGGCAGGGCAATGAGTACGTCGGCAAGAGCCCGTTCACCAACGAAAAAACCCCGTCGTTCTTCGTCAATCCGGAGAAGGGCGTCTACCACTGTTTCTCCAGCAACAAGGGCGGCGGCGTTTTCAGTTTTGTGATGGAGATGGAAAAACTTGATTTCCGGGAGGCCGTGGAATTTCTGGCTGAGAAAGCCGGTGTTGAGATCGACGCGCCGGCCGACGACCCGAAGGCGCGCGAACGTGATAGCCTGCGTGAACTCTACAATCGCGTCAGCGGCAGTTTCCGCCACCTCTATCTCAACTCGGACCACGCTGCGGCGGCGCGCGCCTACATGCAGAGCCGCAGCATCAGCGAGGAGACACTTCACGCTTTTGCGGTCGGATACGCGCCGCCGGATCCGCGCTGGCTCTATTTGTTCCTGCAACGCAAGCAATACTCACAGCAGTTCCTCGGCCGAACCGGCCTTTTCTCGCGGCGCGACGCCCGCCGTGCCCTGTTTGTCGATCGAATCATGTTTCCAATCCACTCCGCGCGCGGAGACGTTATCGCCTTCGGTGGGCGACGGATGGCCGAATTCGGCCCCAAGTATCTCAATTCAGCCGATACAGAGCTATTTCACAAGGGCCGTTCGCTCTATGGCCTGTTCCACGCCTTGAAAGAGATGCGGCAGAGCCGCAGCGTCTATCTGGCAGAAGGCTACATGGACGTGCTGGCGCTGTTTGAGGCCGGCGTAACCAACGCGGTTGCACCGCTGGGTACCGCCTTCACAGAACAGCAGGCTACGCTGCTGCGGCGCTATGTCGACCGCGTGATCCTGGTATTTGACGCCGACAGCGCCGGGGTACGCGCCACGCAGAAAGCCGCAGCAACGGTGGAAGCCGCGGGTCTCGACTGCGCTGCCTGTGTGCTGCCCGCGGGCAGCGATCCGGCAGACATTCTGCAACAGCGCGGCAGCGAGCAGTTGCAAAAGACTGCAAATTGTACTATAACGGTCTTTGATTATTTGCTGCAGCAGTCTCTCTCCGGCGTCGATGAACTCTCATCGACGGGGCGTGAATTTGTTTTGAAGCAGCTTTTCCCTTATATTAGGGTAGTAGAATCGGCCGTAAAGCGCGACGGTATGCTGCAACAGCTGGCAGATCGTCTCGGTGTCGATCGTCAGGCAATGCGGGAGGATTTCTTTCGAGGGGGAGAGCGTTCGGTAGCAGCGCAGCCGGCAGGGCAGTCGTCTCGCGAACCAGCAACAATTGATCTGTTTCTCATGCTGGCAACGGTTGCCAATCGCGACTACTTTGCTTTTGTACGAAAAACGCTGACAGCCGAAGACTTGAAGGATCCACGCGCCCGCGACGTGTACGTGGCTCTGGAAGAGTGCTATCGAAGCGAAGAAGAGTCGATTGAGTTATTGCTTTCACGTATCGAGCGTCCTGAAGTAGCGCTGATGATAACCGAGCGACTGTCTTCAGACGAATTCCGCGTGAACCCGGATAAAGCTGTACGAGATGCAGTATTCCGAATCAAGGAGCGCAGCCTACGAGAGCAACAGAAACGGGTTGATTCCCTTCTCCGTCGTGAGAACGTCAATGACGCGGAGTTTACGACCGAGAACCTGCTTCAGGAAAAGATGGTTCTCAATCGGGAGTTACAGAAGCTAAAGGTGATATTGGATGACAGAACTGCAGACTGATCCTGCAATGATGCGGTTAATCGATTATGCTAAGAACAAGAGCAGCGTGAGTTACGAAGAAGTGAACGATTTCCTCCCGGATTCCGTAGTTAACTCTGAGAAGATCGAAGAAGTTATCGGAATCCTGGCAAAACACAACGTGACACTCGAAGAAGAAGACGTCTCGCTCGAAGAGAACGACGAAGTCCCCAAGCCCGAGAAGAAAAAGAAGAAGGTTGTCGCCGCCGAAAAGGAGAGCGCGATTGACGACCCGATCCGCCTCTACCTGCGCGAGATCGGCAAGGAAAACCTGCTGACCGCTGAGAAGGAGGTTGAGCTTTCCAAGAAGATGGAGGATGGCGAGAACATCATCAAGGGAGTCATCAAGAACTCGGGCATGATGATCCCGGAAATCTTCAATCTGGCGCAGCGTGCCTTCTCGCGTAAGGATCCGCGCGAGCTCAACCTCTCCAAGAAAGAAATCTCCGAGTTTCTGGCCGAGCGAAGACGCCTGGCGCAGTTCTATCGCGAAAGCCTGCGCGAGGTCTATCCGGACCTCAAGCAGTACATGGAGCAGAAGAACAAGATCGTAGCCAAAGGCGGCGATGTTCTCAACGAGGCGTCGCTGGTCAGGGCCCGTACGGCTATGCTCGAGCGTCTGGGAAGAATTCCGATCCACCAGGAAGAGATTCTGCTGTTTTCCGAGAAATTCATCGGTGCGGCGCGCAAGATTCAGAAGTACCAGCGCGAACAGGAACGCATCGAGAAGCGGCTCAAGGTATCCAATATGCGCGAACTGCGTAGCCTCGGCCGCGGCCTGGCGATAACCTCGGAACGCCAGCGGATCGAAGAGGATCTCGGTCTGACCGCCGACCAGATCAAAGACAAGATCCGCCAGATCCAGATTACCGAGAAGAAACTGCGCAGCTTTGAAGTCAGCTTTGAGAACAATATCGACGACGTGCTCGAAATGTCCGAGGAGATCACACGCGGCAAAACGATGATGCAGAACGCCAAGGACCGCCTGATCAAGGCCAATCTGCGCCTGGTTGTCAGCATCGCCAAGAAGTATACCAATCGCGGCCTGCACTTTTTTGACCTGGTGCAGGAAGGCAACATCGGTCTGATAAAGGCGGTTGAAAAATTCGAGTATCGAAAAGGATACAAGTTCTCAACCTATGCCACCTGGTGGATTCGTCAGGCGATAACGCGCTCGATCTCCGATCAGGCGCGCACCATCCGCGTGCCGGTGCATATGATCGAGCAGATCAATAAAGTTGTACGCGAGTCGCGCCAATTGATGCAGGTACTCGGGCGTGAGCCCAACGACGAGGAGATCGCCGACCGCCTCGGTTGGTCGGTGGGCAGGGTCAAGTCGGTCAAGAACGTTGCGCGCGAACCGATCTCGCTGGAAACTCCCATCGGTGAAGAGGAAGATTCGCTACTCGGTGATTTCATCGAAGACAAGGACGTTGAGAACCCGGCACATCAGACTGCGTTCACGCTGCTTCAGGAGCAGTTACGCAGCGTTCTGTCAACGCTACCGGCACGAGAACAGGAAGTGCTCAAGATGCGTTTCGGACTCGAAGACGGCTACTCGCTGACTCTCGAGGAAGTCGGACTCTACTTCAATGTTACCCGTGAAAGAATACGACAGATCGAAGCGAAGGCTCTGCGGCGCTTACGCCATCCGAAGCGAAGCCGTCGTCTCAAAGACTACTTAGATCATTAGGAGCGTTGCATGATTCAGGATGTGATAGACCGATTGAAATCGCTGCAGGACATACTCTCGGAGAAATTCCGCATCGAGGCCGAAATCAAGAACCTTCCCAGAGCTCTGTCTACCAAGACCGAGCTGGTGAGTCGCATGAAGAAATCGTACATCGACAAGAGCGCGCAGTATGACGAAATCAAGTCCAGGGCGCGTGACCTGCGCGAACAGATGGAGCAGGCTGAGCGCGAGCGCGAAAAATATGAATCGCAGATGGACTTGATCAAGACCCAGCGCGAATACGAAGCTCTCGACAAAGAGATACGCGATGCTACCGAGCGTGAGCAGTCACTGCGCAAAGAGCTGCAGAAGGAAGACAAAGCGCTGCAGGAGATGGCCGAAACGCTCGAGCGCGACGAAAGCCTGATAAAGCAGCAGGAAGAGGAGCTCGAGCAGGAGCAGCAGAAGATCAAGAGCGAAACCGAGGCTAAACAGGCGCAGATCTCCTCGCTGGTGAAGCAAGAGAAGAAGTTGACGCCGGAACTCGACGAAGAGCTGCTGTTCAAGTTCGAGCGCATCATTCGCAGCAAGGAAGGGCAGGGCATTGTACCACTGCGCAAGGGCGTCTGCACCGGCTGCCAGATGATTCTTCCCAACCAGTTTGTCAACGAGGTACGCGATGGCAGCAAGATTCTCTTCTGTCCCTATTGCAGCAAGATCGTATTCTATCTCGGTGACGATGAGAGCTCCTTCTCCGATACGGAGGCTGAAGGCCTGACCGACATCATTCAGGCGTTTGGCGATAGCGATGACGCTTTCGATTTTGAAGATGTACTCGATGAGGAACCGCTCGAAATCGGCGACGAAGACGAAGACGATGTAGTTGAAGAAGAAGACGCCCTCGACGCGGACGACGACAGCGTCACCGAAGCGTACGCCGAAGGAGAGGAAGAGGAGGAGGAGGAGGAAGAAGAGGAAGCCGACGACGGCGAAGACTTCGACGATGATGAAGAAGACGACAGCGACAGCCTCAATCTTGATGACACCGACCTTGACGATGAAGACGAAGAGGACGAGGAAGAAGAGGAAGACGAGGAACAGCACTGACGCAAACAAGCTGCCGCAGGAAGCGGCAGAGTGAATCAACGGCGGGTCGGGTTGTCGCACCGTGCCCAAATGGCCGGTGAGGAAAGTCCGGGCTCCACAGAGCATGGCACCGGGTAACACCCGGGCTCTACGCGTTGTCATGACGCGCGGAGACAGAAAGTGCCACAGAAACCATACCGCCCCGCCTCGGTGGGGTAAGGGTGAAATGGTGGGGTAAGAGCCCACCGGCCGCGGGGTAACCCGCGGTGCAGCGGCAAACCTTGCCAGGAGCAAAGCCAAGCAGCGGACGAGTTGCTCGCTCAATGTCCGTGGGTAGGCTGCGCAGAACACAGCGGCAACGCCGTGTCCAGATAAATGACAGCCCAGGAGAGGCTCCTGCGGGAGTTTCTCTGGACCGAACCCGGCTTACAGACCCGCCGTTCGTTCACTTTGGTAGCCAAATAACCGGAATCCTACCGACCGGTACTTTCATTGCCGATTGACTTTTTGATTGAACTGTATTCTAATGACGCTCAGTTGGTGGTATGGATTATCCGAGCAATCGTTTCCGGCCCTCGTCATCGCGCGCTGCACCGCGTCCGC
>REDW01000028.1 GCA_007693325.1 Spirochaetaceae bacterium | reverse complement strand
CATCAGCCTTCGCCCCCGAGACCGCCCGTGCAGCGCCGCGCTTTCGCGGCTCCGTTACCGATCTGCTGGCAGCGGAGCGGGGCGGGCATTGAAGCATTACCTTGACTCCAGCGTTGTTCTGGCGCTGCTGCTCGAAGACAGTGACGCGCTGAAGCCGCTGCAGGATGAGCAGCAGGTAGGTTCGAGTCGATTGCTCTGGATTGAGGTTGCGCGCGTGATTGAGCGCGCGGTGCGCACCGAACAGCTTTCGGAGCAGGACGGGGTAGCCGTCCGCCGTCAATTCCAGCAGCTCTCCAGCGGTCTTTTTCAACTCAAGCTGCACGAGCCGGTCTTTGCTCGTTCCGCCGGCTCGTTTCCGCTGTTGGTCAGGACGCTCGATGCAATTCATCTGGCTTCGGCCGAGTTATGGCTGCACGGTGATGCGCCGTCCGGACTTTCCGTCTGGACATTGGATCAACGGATGAATCTCTGCGCCGCCAGCCTCGGATTCGCCACGCCTTTGGAGACGTCATGACCACCAACACTCCGCAAGATTTCGCCCTCATCGCGCTGCGCGCGGCGCTGGCCGCCGGCGCGGATATCCTCGACGTCTACCGCGGCCGGATCGATGTTGAGCTCAAAGATGACCGCTCACCGCTGACCGAGGCCGATACCCGCGCCCACCGCCGCATCAGCGCCGCGCTCGAGGCCGCAGCCGCGGAGATCCCCATCTTGAGTGAGGAAGCCTCGGATATCCCCTATGACCGCCGCCAGCTCTGGCAGCGCTACTGGCTGGTGGATCCGCTGGACGGCACCAAGGAGTTCATCAAGCGCAACGGCGAGTTCACCGTCAACATCGCGCTGGTAGAGGACGGTTTGGACGGGGAGGGCACCCCGGTTGCAGGGGTGGTCTACGCGCCGGAGCTGCAGCGCGCCTACATCGGCGTGGTGGGGCGGGGCGCCTGGCGCATCGATAACCTGGCGCCAACAGTCTCGCCGGAGGCCGCGCCGTGGGATGCCGTTATGGCCGCCGCCCGGCGCCTGCCGCTGGCCGCGGAATCGGACGCTGCGGCCGCCGCCGAGCGGCCGTTCACCGTGGTTGCCAGCCGCTCGCATATGAGCCCGGAGACCCAAGCCTACATAAACGAGCTGCGCGCGGATTATCCCGACCTGCAACTGATATCGGCCGGCAGCGCGCTCAAGCTCTGCCTGGTAGCCGAGGGCTCGGCAGACGTCTATCCGCGCTTTGCCCCCACCATGGAGTGGGACACCGGCGCCGGCCACGCGGTCTGCCTGGCAGCCGGGCTTAGCGTCAACGCGTGGCCGGCGGACCAGCCGCTGCGCTACAACAAGCCGCAGCTGGTCAACCCGTGGTTCCTGGTTTCGCGCAGCGGACCTTGAAAAATAGACACTGTTACTATACATTTATTGGCAATGAAAGCAACGGTAGTAGATCTGCGCTATAATATGAAAGATGTCATTCGATCGCTCGATCGCAATGAACCGGTCACCGTGATGTATCACGGCAAGCCCAAGGGAACCATCGTACCGGTGTCATCCTCGAGTTCGTCGGTTCGAGATCATGCCTTTTTTGGTATGTCGGCCGACAAGACAGAAGAGAGCGTCGATCAGGTGATGAACCGCCTGCGAGCCTCGCCCGACCATGCTGTTTGACACAGACGTGTTGATCTGGATTCAACGCGGCAATCAGAACGCTGCAGACGTACTTGACGCCCAATCTGACCGTATGATATCGGTGCTCACGTATATGGAGTTGCTGCAGTCTGCGTCGGACAAGAGGCAACATCGGGTGATCCTCAGCTTTCTGAAGCAGTGCGGAATCATGACCCTTCCTCTGACCGAGAATATCGGACACCGTGCGACGATCTATATAGAGGAATACACCCTGTCCCACGGTATCCGTGCCGCCGACGCCATAATCGCAGCCACTGCAGTCGAGAACGGAATCGCCTTCTGTTCGGCGAACAGGAAGCATTTTTCACCGATACAGGAACTTGACTTTCGCCATTTTTCGCCGTAACCCAACCAGGAAGGAATCTGCCCATGCCCTCGTACCGAATGAACACCTTTGAGCTGCTGGAATCCGAGGCGGTCTACGTCATCCGCGAGGTTGCAGCCCAGTTTGAGCGCCCGGTGATGCTCTTCTCCGGCGGCAAGGACTCTATCCTGATGTCCTACCTGGCCCGCAAAGCCTTCTACCCGGGCAAGATCCCGTTCCCCTTGATGCACATCGATACCGGGCACAACTTTCCAGAGACCATAGAGTACCGCGACTGGTGGATGGAGCAGATCGGTGCGCAGCTGATCGTGCGCTCGGTGCAGGACTCCATTGACTCAGGCCGCGTGGCCGAGGAGGAAGGCCCCAACCCCAGCCGCAACGCGCTGCAGACAATTACGCTGCTGGATGCCATCAAGGAGTTCAAGTTTGACGCCGCCATGGGCGGCGCGCGGCGCGATGAAGAGAAGGCGCGCGCCAAGGAGCGCTTTTTCTCTTTCCGTGACCGCTTCGGCCAGTGGGACCCCAAGAACCAGCGCCCCGAGCTGTGGTACCTGTTCAACGGCCACAAACGCCCCGGCGAGCACTTCCGCGTTTTTCCCATCAGCAACTGGACCGAGCTCGATGTCTGGCAGTACATCGAGCGCCAGGAAATCCCGATGCCCTCGCTCTATTTCTCGCACCAGCGCGAAATCGTGCGCCGCGACGGCGTCATCCTGGCGCGCACGCCGTTCATATCGCTGACCGAGGGCGAGCGCTGGGAGACCAGCCGCGTGCGCTTCCGCACTATCGGAGACGCCACCTGCACCGGCGCCACTGAATCGGTAGCGGTTGAGATGGCGGACATCGTCAACGAGGTTGCCGCTACGCGCGTTACCGAGCGCGGCGGCCGCGCCGATGACCGGCGCAGCGAGGCGGCCATGGAAGACCGCAAGAAACAGGGATACTTCTGATGAGCATCGTCGAGAAAGAACGCGACCTGCTGCGCTTCACCACCGCCGGCAGCGTGGATGACGGCAAGAGCACCCTGATTGGCCGCATGCTCTTTGACAGCAAGCAGATCTTCCAGGACCAGATGGACGCGCTGGAGAGTGCCAGCCGTCTGCGCGGCGAAGAACACGTCAACCTGGCGCTGTTGACAGACGGCCTGCGCGCCGAACGCGAGCAGGGTATCACAATCGACGTTGCCTACCGCTACTTCTCAACCGCGCGGCGCAAGTTCATCATCGCGGACACTCCGGGCCACGAGCAGTACACCCGCAACATGGTAACCGGCGCCTCCAGCGCGGACCTCGCCATCGTCCTGATAGACGCCCGCAACGGCGTGCTGACCCAGAGTAAGCGCCACGGTATCATCGCCTCGCTGCTCGGCATCCCGCACGTTGTGGTCGCGGTCAACAAGATGGACCTGGTGGATTACTCGCAGGAGCGTTACCAGCAGATAGTCGATGAGTACACCGACTTTGCGCAGAAGCTCAACGTGCACGATCTGAGCTTCATACCCATTTCGGCGCTGGTGGGCGACAACGTGGTGGACGCCGGAGACAACATGCCGTGGTACACCGGCCACTCGCTGCTGCACTTGCTGGAGAACGTGACCATCTCGGCGGACCGCAATTTGGTCGATTTCCGCTTCCCGGTGCAGTACGTCATCCGGCCGCACCAGGACTTCCGCGGTTTTGCCGGCCGCGTTGCCTCGGGCACGGTCAAGACCGGTGAAGAAGTCACCATCCTGCCGTCGCTGCGTCGCTCGCGCATCAAGAGCATCCACGTCTACGACCGCCAGGTGGAGGAGACCTTCGCCCAGCAGTCGGCCGTGTTGACGCTGCAGGACGAGATCGACGTAAGCCGCGGCGACATGATCGTGCGCAGCCACAACCTGCCCGAGGTATCCGGCGAGTTTGAAGCCGTGGTCTGCTGGATGGACGAGCGCAACCAGCTGAAGACCGATACCCAGTATCTGCTGCAGCACACCACGCGCACCAGCAAGGTCTTTGTCGATGAGATCCTCTATCGCCTGGACGTCAACACCCTGCACCGCGAAGCGGCCGACAGCCTGGAGCTCAACGAGATCGGGCGCGTCAAGCTCACTTCATCGCAGCCGATCTTCTTTGATCCCTACGACCGCAACCGCGAGACCGGCGGCTTTGTCATCATAGACCCAACCGATTTCCGCACCGTCGGCGCCGGTATGATCCGCTACACCACGCGCGAGACGCTGCGCGAGCTGCGCCGTGAACGCGGCCAGGACGCCGAGCGGCCGCGCGCCACCAACGTCAGCTGGGAACAGGGGCTGGTCTCGCGCGCCGAGCGCGAGAAACGCAACGCCCACAAGGCGGTCTGTCTCTGGCTGACCGGGCTGTCAGGCAGCGGCAAGTCCACCATCGCGCGCGCGGTAGAGCAGCAGCTGTTTGCCGACGGCCGCCAGGTATTCCGCCTCGACGGCGACAACGTGCGCCACGGGCTGTGCGCCGATCTCGGGTTCACCCGCGATGACCGCAGCGCCAACATCCGCCGCGTCGGCCACGCCGCGCAGCTGCTGTTCGAGGCCGGCCAGGTGGTTATCTGCTCGTTCATCGCGCCCTACGCCGCGGACCGCGACTTTGTCCGCGCGCTGTTCCCCGAGGCCGCCTTCCTCGAGGTCTACGTGCGCTGCGACATCGAGGTCTGCAAGCAGCGCGATCCCAAGGGGCTCTATCAGAAGGCCGAGCGCGGCGAGATCAGCGGTTTCACCGGCGTCGATGACCCCTACGAGGAACCCGCCAACGCCGATCTGGTGATAGACACCGCCGTGCTGTCCGAGTCAGACGCCGTGGCGCGGGTTGTGGCGCAGGTAACGAGACTGCTGTGAACGGTGCGGCCCGCACGCGCCACCGGGCGCCACGGCTCGCGCTGTTCACCAAGCACCTCGCCGGGGGTGGCGCACAGCGTGTGCTGATCAACCTGGCCCACGGCTTTCTTGCCGCCGGCTACCAGGTAGACGTCGTTGTTGCGCGCGCCGACGGTACTCTGCGCGGCGCGGTGCCCGCCGGCGCCCGGCTGGTCGATCTCGGCGCCCGGCGCGCCATAACCGCCCTGCCGGCGCTGGCGCGCTACTTTCGCGCCGCAGCGCCGGACGCCGCGCTGGCCACAATCAACTACGCCAACGTCACCGCGCTGCTCGCCCGGCGCCTGTGCGGCGCGCGCTTTCCGCTCACCGTCCGCGAAGCCAACATTCTCTCGCGCGACACCTACACTCCGCGCTCGCTCAAGACCCGCGTACTGCGGGTCTTGATGCGTCTGACCTACCGCTGGGCGCACGCGGTGGTGGTCAACTCCGCTGACACCAGACGCGGCCTGATAGAGTGGGGGATCGCCGGCGCAGATTCAATCCACCACATACCAAACCCGCTGGATCTGGAATCGGTGGCCCACCTGGCGCGGCAGCGCCCCGATCATCCCTGGCTCCAGGCAGATCCCTCGATTCAGGCGCCGGTTGTGCTCGGCGTCGGAAGACTTGTTCCGCAGAAGGACTATCCCACCCTGATCGAGGCGTTTGCGCTGCTTCATCGCCAGACGCCGGCGGCGCGCCTGATCATCCTGGGAGAGGGGCCGCTGCGCGCGCAGTTGGAAGAACTGATCCGCGGCCTCGGCCTCGGCGCCGCAGTTTCCATGCCGGGATTTGTTGCCAATCCGTACGCCTGGATGAAGCGCGCCTCGCTGTTCGTGCTGTCGTCACGCTGGGAAGGTTCACCAAATGTGGTAGCCGAAGCGCTGGCCTGCGGCGCGGCGGTGGTTGCAACAGACGCTCCAGGCGGCGCGCGCGAGCTCCTGGCGCCCGGCGCCGGTGGCTGTGCCCCCGGACTGCTGACCCCCGTGGGCGATGCTGCAGCTCTCGCCGCGGCCATGCGGCAGGTACTGGCACAACCGCACCGCCCGGACCTCTGCCGCGCGGCGGTTGCGGCCTACTCACTGGACAGAATTGTGCCGCGCTACGCTGCTGCTATGGGCCTTGCATCGCCGGAGGCCGGCTGACCCATGCGCGTGCTCTGGCTCATAAACGGCACTCCGCACGATCAGCCGCAGCAGCAGTTTCTCAACTACCTGCTGCGCT
>REDW01000027.1 GCA_007693325.1 Spirochaetaceae bacterium | reverse complement strand
GCCACACCTTCCAGACCGCCTGCTGAACGTTAATCACTGATGACCGCTGCGGCGCGTCTCAGCCGAGCGACAGAATCATCTCCACCAACCGGTCTGCGCCGTTACACTCAAAGCTATAGTCCAGGCAGTTGTCGATGCGCCATTGCTGACTCTCGAAGCGCCGCGGCTGCGGTACAAAATGCGCCTGCTTGCCGAAATGAACCGCTTCCCAGAACGAGTTGTAACCGCCGGCAGAGACAATGAAATCAAACAGGTTGAAATAGTCTACTGCCGGGTAGATTCCGCCGCCGTAGTTTGAGCTGTAGACTACCTGATACTCGTCTTCCAGGTAGGAGTAATCAGAGCGTAACTGCTCAAACTCACCGGGGAGACCGTTGGTGCTGACCAGCGCGGTGGGCCGCGTGGCATCCACACCAAGACGCGCGGCCGCCTCGTGCCGCGGCAGGATCTCGCCTGGGTTTCGCAGTACAAGCGGCTCGATGGTCTGGCAGGCTATCGGCCAGTTCCACGGTTCAATCCCGCACACGAGATCGAACGCGGTTGAGTCGAAGACCAGATCTCCATCCGGCAGTGGTACGCGGAAGTATGCGGCAGACGCCTGAAAAAACAGAGCAACGCAGCGAGCGGTCAACAGAGGTAGCAGGTGGTGCGTCGCGTACCACGCCTGCCCGACAACCAGGACGTCCGGCTGTATCGCGGCAATGCTTCGATACAGCTGTGAGTCTTCGATCGCCCCGGCGGACAGATCCTGCGGATCCTCAAACGGCACCTCGCTGTGGTTCAGATCCAGTGCATCTGCCAGATGCGCAAAGCCGTGAGCACTGACCATGGTGTAGTCGTGCGCAATGCCGGCGCGTCTCAATGCAGTTCCCAGCGAGCAGCCAACCGCAAATCGTCCCACTCCGCTGGTTCCGGCTGTAAAGAAGACAATCTTCATCGCCGGTACTCAGCAGGCAAAATAGAACTCAAACTGGTTTTCCGCGTCCCCATGTTCGCCGAAGGTGCGCCATCCACTGCTACTGCCAACGTCGTCAAATGCTACAAGCCGGTTTACCAGGGTATCCTCAAAGAACTGTCCTCCCCCATCCATCAGAATCAACCGCTTACCCAACGTAGCTACAAACTGCCGCGGCCCAAAGAACTCTCGCGGTTGCGGGTTTGCCGGGTCTGCGGGCGCCGAGCCAAACGCCGCCACCAGTTGCAGATCGGTGTCGAACTTGAGGACCTTGTAGCCGTCAGGACCGTTGGGATTGGCTACGTACACATAGCCGTTAACAAAGGTCACATCCTGGGCGGGAGAATCAAACACTCCAGCGTCAGAGAACGACTCCACCACGGTAAACGTTGCCGGATCGTATTTTTCGACGCCCGGGACCGTTGCACCGGAAGCCTCGGTACGACCAACAATGTAGATATGCCCGCCATCGCCCATCGCCATGCCAGAAGCGTCTCCATCATAGGAAAAAAACAGCGTTCCGAGGCCGTCCCAGCGGTTGATTCCGGTGCCGCTGTAGTAGTAGAGATATCCGCCTGCTCTATCGTAGGCCGCAATTTCTGCCCCTGTCACGGTTTCATAGTCCACAATCGGACCCGCAATCGACGGATCGCTGATGGTCACAAGCGCGTCGGAGAAATACACCAGCAGGCGTCCCTGGTTGTCGAAGTCAACCCAACGCGGAGCGGTGATCGGCTGTGGCGGTCCGGGGTCTTCCACCACCGCGATCATACCGGTCCAGCCCGCGCCGTTCATATCTTTCACAATTGCCAGCCGATCATTATTGCGATCCGGAATAACGATATAGGGCCGCATCCGCGCACTCAGGTCCAGGCCTCTGGCCGTAACCCCGGCTACGCGCCGGTAGGTAAACCAGCCGCCGGAGATATCGAACACCCGATCCGGTCCCGTGGGCACTTCCAGCGTCAGGCTGGTAGTTCCCGGCGACAGCACCAGCGGGCCGATCGTGCTCATTCCCGGTCCGCTGACGGTAATCTGTAACTCGCTGATCGAGCCTGGAGCCTCGAGGACCGAAACGCCGGCGTAGCCTGTCTGGCCATCCTGGCCCAGCGGATCCATGCAGCCGGCAAGCAGCACAAACGCCGCAAACAGCAGAGCAGCGAAAACACTGCGGCACAGAGTTGTCGAAAAACGTTTACTCACCATGTCGGTAAGAGCTCTCCTTAGTCCCACAGCTGCCGATGATCAGGTCACTGCGCGTTCCGCTTCGTCAACTGCTAACGGAAGTTGAACATGCCGTCACCGGCGCCATACTCTCCAAATGTGGTCCAGCCGGCGGCGCTGTCAACATCATTGAGTGCCACGAGCCGGCTCACCGGCGTCTCGCCCTGCCCGCTCTCGGCGTCCATGATGATCAACGGTCTGCCGGTTGTAACGATAAACTGATCCGGGCCATAGAACTCACCGGGTTGCGGGTCAGCCGGGTCCGCCGGCAAGCGGCCGATAGCGCCGGTCAACTCGAGTTCGGTTGAGAAGCGCAAAATTTTGCTGCCGTCGGCTCCTCCCGGATTCAGAACGTAGATGCTGCCGCCGGCGAACAGTATGTCCGACGAGTGAAACCCGGTCTGCACCTGAAAGAAATCCAGCAGCGCCTGATCCTCGTATACTGCCGCAACGGGCTGCGGTGAACCCGAAACGTCCAGTTTGACGATTCGATCATCACCGGTACGGTGGGTAACAATATAGACAAAACCATCGGGATCAACCGTCATGCCGAGCATGACCTCTCCGACGTAATCCAGGATGTCCATTCCAAACAGCACTACATCACCCACCACTTCACCACTGGTTGCCGGATCGATTGTAGCGCGCAGCAGCGGGAAAGGGGGGTTACCGCCGCCGAAGAAATAGACCAGGTTGCGCGACCGGTCAAAGGTGAACACCGGATGTGGTTGCTGAAGCGAGTACGTGGCTTGGCCAAGGTTAGCCGTGGCATCTACTGCCGACCGGGGAAGTGCCCGGAGCTCCTGTATTCCCTCGGCACCGGAAACCAGCAGATTGCCGTGGGAATCGAAATCGGTTCCGCGAAAAATGAAATTGCCGGGTGCGTCGGCGGCCTGCCAGTCACGCCCGGACATGTCCTTCATGATCACGAGGCGGTAGTTGAATCGATCCGGCACCACGATCAGTGGACGCATGCGGGCACTCACGTCCAGCCCTCTGGAAGTAATTCCCGCTACACGCCGGTACGTGTACCAGCCGCCGTCAAGGTCAAAAACCCGGTTCCGACCGGTTGGCACCTCCAGCACAACGCTTGAACTCCCCGATGACAGCACTACCGGCCCGATTGGGCTCATACCGGGACCACTGACAACCAGTTCCAGCTGTTCAATGGTAGACGGAGAGTTCATCACTGAAACGCCGGCGTTGCCTGTGTGGCCACCCTGGCCCACCGGGTCCATGCAGCCGGTAAGCAGCACAAACGCAGCTGTCGCGGCAAGAACGATGTAATACAGCCGCAGATTTTGCATATTCGATGCGGATCTATTCTTCATACACCCTTCCTATTCCCACAGGATGCGCACTACTACCAGACCGTATCCCGACGGTTTGCCCGGTCCCGCGCCGGTCTCGTCGCGAGAGGTATAGGGCGACACGTTGAGCAGCTTGAAAGCGATATCCTTGGGGTTCTGCGGTGGCTTGAAACCTTCAACTTTTGAAGATTGCCCGCGCCGGACACTCTTGTGCTTGCCCAGTCGATTGGTAATCGATACCAGCCCTTCGTTGACGTGCAGGTTTATGCCGTCAAAATCAAAACTGGTACCGCGGACCGCAGCGGTGGCCTGCGTACTACGCAGCTGGAAGTTGTTCTGCAGACCGCGCGTGGTACGCACTTCAGAGCGAACCCGCCCTACGCGCAGGAAGAGGTCGGTATCGATTGAGTCTTCGCGCTCGACCAGATCCTCCAGCGTCATACGCGTCAGCTCGCGCACCTGCAGCGAGCTTTCGCCGATACGGATCACCGCCTCGGCGCCAAAACCGGTGGAGATAGTGGTGCCGGCGGTGATGACCCCCCCGACCTCGGCCGAACGCCACTCAGCCGCGCCGTTGCGCAATTCAACCCTGCCGGATAGCGCCGTGATCTGCGCCTGCGCCTGCTGGGCCTGGGCCGGGCTGGCAACGGTAGCGCTCAGAGCGCAAACCAGCACGCCCAGCCGGATAAAGCGAATCAGTCGTCCTCGCATAGAGTGCTCTCCTCCGATCAGAAACTGAACGAGAGATCAAAGCGCGCCAGAAGCTCGGTCTCCCTCGATCCCTCAATGAATCCTCGATCGCTCCCGGTAGAAGGGAAAAACGCTGCCAGCGCCAGCCCCACGCCCAGGTCTGAGAACGGCCGGTAGTTGACCAGCAGATCAATTTCGCTGCCCAGATAGCGCGCGTCAGATTCGGTATTTGCACCGACCTCGGAAATCACCCCTGAAGTAGGCCGGAAAAATGCAAAGTAGCGCAGCCTGGTCTGCAGGTGTTGCAGTGTATTGGCGGCGTACGCGAAGGGGCGAATCGCGTAGCCGGCGTCGGCCACAATCAGATTGCCCGGCCGCGGCGAGAATATCAAACCCAGCGGCGAGTCGGTGATGCTCAGGAACTGTTTGGATCCGCCTTCGGTTGCGCCCTCAAAGTACGATACCTGGTCAGCCCCTCCGGAAGACACCAGCAGATTAGCTTCGACAATTGACTTTGATACCTCTGGCATGAAGTACTGCAGGCCAAGTCCGGCCATCTGCGCGCTGATCTGGCGGTAGTCGTACACCCCGCTGCCGAGGTCGGACTCCGCCATCGCGCGGCCGAAGCCAAAGTAGAGAAAACCGTCGTAGTACAGTTGCGGTGATAGCGGGCCGGAAACACCCAGGCCAACGTATTGCGTGTCGACGCGACCGGTGCCCTCAAGCTCATCGAGATCGCCTTGCGGCCGAAGGTCTTTCTGGCCCACAAAGGTAATTACTACGTCCTGCTCGCCGATATACTCGGGCAGCGTGAACGTCAGAAATCCCACCAGTCGCGGCGGCCCCAGCAGCTTGTCATCGGCATCATCGTTTACATCTGCGCGCGACAGCTGGACAGTGGTATTTGGCAGCAGGACAAGCCCGGTATAGCCGAGACCCGCGGTTACATCCATCCGTGCACTCTCGATACCAAGCCGCAGGCCGTCAGCGCGCGCACGCAGCACGCGCTCAGTGAAATCCGCAAACACAAATCTACCGGCCTGCAGTTCTATCAGCCACAAATCGCGCTGCTGTTGCTGAATCGGTCTGCGCAGCTGCGCGTAGAGGTAATCGATATCAACCAGATAGTTGCGGTCCAGACTGAACGCATAGCTCGCCTGCGCAGCCACTTCCAGCTCAGCTGAGAACTCATGTGTCACAAAGAGCGCCGCACGGTTACTCTGGGTGTATTCAAGTGCATCAGCGGGACCACTGACGCCGCTGGAGTTGTCTATGCTGACGCCCCAGTCGAGCCCGTGGACGGCCGGAACGGTTGCCGCAAACAGCAGCACAGATGAAACAATCGATAATGCGGCGGTCAGGCGCGCCGCCTTCACAACTGCTGTTCCTGTTGCCAGACGCGGACGTTACCGAGGATACGCAGCATCTCCTCGCCGCTGATTGTACGGTCTGCTGCTTGAGATCCGCTCGCGAGACCCTGATAGACGATCTCACGAGCGGCGTAGCGCGGGCCCGGCATCAGCCGGTACATCACGCCGCCGGGAATCTCGAACACCTGCATCAGGACAAAGGCGTACTCGCCGAACAAGATAGGCGCGTTCGCCGCGCGAGGACTCAGACCCCAGCGCGCCCAGTCGCGACCAATTCTGTTATAGACGTCCTCCTGGGACTCAGCGTCGGTAGCAAGCCCCGTAGCCAGAAGGGTCATGTACAACGCTTCACCGGTGCGAGCAACATCGCGACTGAGAATCAAGTCGATAGTTTCGTTGGATTGAGCGCTCAGTGAGAATGCCGCTCCAGCCAGGAACATCAACACAAGTGGCAGAATTGACAGTTTCACGGACCAAGCCCCCTAAATCTGAGTTGTATGGTAATATAACGCAAGATGCAACAATATACAATCTTGTATGTTGACACAGCACCGCTGCGGCGCAACGTGCTACACTACCGGAAGGAGTCTTCAAGTGACCGCAAA
>REDW01000078.1 GCA_007693325.1 Spirochaetaceae bacterium | reverse complement strand
AAAAAAAGCTTGACACATGGCCGCAACGTGTTACGATCATCGTATAGCATATAACCGTTATAACAGTTATATCTTTGGACGATGCGCCATAAACGTAACAACGTCATAGGATGGCCGACGCATGAACGTTATGACCAGCGCGGAAAAAGCGTACCATCGTATTCACAAAGCTATTCTCGAAGGCGAACTGCCGCGCGGCGATTTCCTGTCGCAGCGCATGCTGGCAGAACTCGCGGGGACCTCGATCATCTCGGTCCGTGAGGCGCTCAAACGGCTCGAGCACGAGCACTTTCTTGAGTCTGTTCCCCGCTGGGGCGTTCGAATCCCGCGCGAAACGCGCGAATCAATCACCGACCGCTACGCGCTGCGCGAGGCCATTGAAGTGATGGTTGCGTACCTCCTTTCGCGCAATATCGATTCCCGCAATGCCGACGAGCTTCGTCTGCGTGCGGATGAGTGTGACGCCATCGCGGTTGACGGTACGGATGCAGTCTCCCGATTTGCAGAGCGGCATAGAGAGCTGCATCTATTCATGGCTGAGTGCACCGGCAAACAGCTTCTGAAGAGTGAGCTGGAGCGTCTCGGCCTGCGCAGCCTGTTGTATCAGAGTGCTCGGACAACCTGGGCTCAACGCGTGGACAACTGGCAGCGATGGCACCGCTCGCTTGTTGATGAGATTCTCTCCGGAGACAGTGTGCGCGCCCAGGAGGCCATGCACCACCATGTTCAGCACGGTCTGCATCATGATCTGCAGATGTTCGAAGAGGGGCTGTTCGATGCGTGACTTCGGACGGGCTGGAGAAGGGGAGCAGAAATCCATCACTGGTAGAGAACGCGTCGCCGCGGCACTGGCGTTCCGCGAGCCCGACCGCGTGCCGCTGGATATCGGCGGGACTTCCGTTACCGGGATCGCGCAGGAAGCGCTGCTGCGCCTGCTGGAGCAGCGCGGATTGGATAGCGCAATCAGCATTCCTGATCAGGTTCAGCAGATCGGTCTCCCGTCTGCGGCCGTACTTCGCGCTCTGGGAGTCGACACAATCCGCATCGGTCCACCGCGACTGCGCGATGTTGACGCGCCGGGCCGCGCATCTGGTGACCCGCATCAGCTGACTGATCCGTGGGGCGTGAACTGGCAGCGCAAGCACGCAGAGCACTATTACAGTCAAGTCTCGGCCCCCTTGCAGGCCCACGATGAGCTGGCTGCTTCGCTGAACGGCTACCGGCCCCCTGCGCCACCGGATCGCGCTGTGGTAGAATCGGTGGTTGGTGCAGCGTCGGCTGAGGCATCGCTCTTCCCGCTGCTCGACCGCGATACGGCCGGCATTTTTGAGATGTCGTGTCGTCTTCGCGGTCTGGAAACGTTCTGCACTGACCTGCTGCTGGATCCTGCGGCAAGTGAACGTCTGGCGGATGTCATCCTCGAGTACAAGCGGGCGTACTGGGATCAGTTGCTGAACGTTTTTGGCCAGGAGCAGGTGGTGGTGGCGGAGGCCGATGACTTCGGCAGCGACAGCTCATTGCTGATCTCTCCCGAGCTTATTCGCGCCATCTACCTGCCGCGTTGGCGCGAGCTGTTTGACTTCATAAAGCAGAAGAATCGCGCCGCAAAGATCTTCTTCCACTCCTGCGGGGCCGTACGGCCAATCATCGCCGATTTGATCGCCTGCGGCGTGGACATCCTCAATCCGGTTCAGTATACAGCCAACGGAATGCAGCTGGATCGCCTGAAGCGCGATTTCGGCCGCGATCTGGTGTTCTGGGGCGGCGGAATAGATACCAAACGGATCCTGCCCTTCGGCACACCGGGCGAGGTTCGCGATGAGGTCAGGCGGGTGATCGACATCATGGCACCCGGTGGCGGATTTGTGTTTGCGACGGTTCACAACATTCAGGCCGACGTACCGGTAGCTAACCTTGAGGCACTGCTGCAGGCGCTGGAGGACTACGGTGGCTATTGAAAGCGGCGTCGGCTGGAAGCGGGCGATCTGTAACGAACTCTTCGGCACAATGGGGTTTGAACAGAGCTGCGACCTGCTTGCCGCCCACGGTTTTCACGGCGTGGAGATCGCCCCGTTTACGCTGGCCGACCAGGACGGCAGGCTGGCGCCGCAGACGATAGCGCGAGTTCGCCGCGCGCTGGCCGGCAGCGGTATCAGCTTTGCGGGCTTTCACTGGCTGCTGGCCCATCCGGCCGGGCTGCACGCCACGTGTGCTGATGCCGATATTCGCAGTGCAACCTGGGCCCACGTGCGGCGCCTGCTCGAAGCGGCCGGTGAACTCGGTGGGGGCCCGCTGGTATTCGGCTCGCCGCGGCAGCGTTCGGCAGTAGACGTGACCGTCGAGCAGGCCCGACTGCACCTGCAGCAAGGCATGCTGTCCGTCTGCGCCGCGGCGCATGACAACAACTCGCTCTTGCTCATGGAAGCGCTGCCGCTGCGCGAGAGCAATGTTGTGAATACGCTGGCCGACGCGCAGCAGCTCATTGAAACGGTGAATTGCGCCGCGGTACGCGGCATGTTCGATTTTCACAACTGCGCCGATGAGACGCTGCGGTGGGCTGAACTGATCGAGCGCTACGCTGCGGTCATCCGGCACGTGCACCTGAATACCCGCAGCGGCAGCTATCCGCGGCGGCTGACCGCAGAGTACCGCAATGCGTTCGCACGGCTGCAGCGCATCGGCTACAACGGATGGGTGTCGCTGGAGATATTCCACCAGCCGCAAGACGCGGCGCAGGTGCTGCGTGACACGGCGCGGTTCCTCGACCGCGTTGAAGCGCAGTCTGGAGAAGGGGATTTCCCTGGAAAGGGAGATGAACATATCGGCTAGTAGGAGGGTTTTGGTTATGAGTAGAGGAGTACGTGTTTTTCTGGTAGTGATGCTTGTTAGTGCGGTGGCAGTTGTCTCGCTGTTTGCCGCCGGTGCGCGCGAAGCTGCTCCAGATGCGGAGTGGAGCCCATCGCGAACAATCACGATCATCGTTCCGTGGGGCGCCGGGGGAGCCAGCGATCAAACAGCACGCGTGCTTGCCAGCGAGATGGAGGGCATTCTCGGTACGCGCATCGCAATCGTCAATCAACCCGGTGCCTCGGGGTCAACCGGGCAGAAGTCTGCCTTCGATGCGCGCAAGGACGGCTACACCTGGGCCGGCAACGCCGACGCCAGCGTGGCAACCTACCAGGTTCTGGATTATACGCCTGAGATCTCGCATCGCGACTGGCAGGCCTATTTCGCGATCTTCACTCCGTGCGTTATCGCCGTCAATCCGGATTCGCCGATCACCGACTGGGACAGCCTGATAGAGGCCTTCGAGACAAGATCGGTTGATGTAGCCAGCGCTGGAATCGGCGCGGGCGGCCACATTGCCGCTGAAGCCTTTGCCGGTAACCTGGGCCTGAGCTATAATCATATTCCCTACGGCGGCGGCAACCCTGCCGTGGTTGCAACGGTAGCCGGTGAGACCGAGGTGGTGATGCAGCTGTCGATGGAGGTTGCGGATATGCTGCGTGCCGATCAGCTGCGGGCTATTGCCGTACTGGACAATCGGCCGCTGCAGATCTCGGGGGTGGACGAGATTCCGGCGGTCACCGATTTTGCTGCCGATATGCCGAGTGTCGGTTTCCATTTCGGCCTGTTCATTCCCAAGGACATCCCGCCCGAGGCGGCACAGACGATTTCAGCAGCTTTCGAGACCGCATCGCAAAGCGAGGCGGTCAGGCGGCTTGCCGAGGAACGCGGCAGCGTGGCTGTGTCGGTGCAGGGGAGCGAGGCAGACCAGGTAATGGAACAGGCGGCGTCGATGTTCGGCTGGCTGCTCTACGATAGCGGCGTGGCCGACAACTCGCCGGAGCAGTTTGACATCCCGCGCCCGTAACAGCGGCTGGGTTCACTTCGATGCGGCGCACGCCCCGGCGTGCGCCGCCACCATAGACGAAGGGTAAAGCTATGAACGGAAACAGCGGTATGCCGCGAGGCGATTTTATTGTCTCGGTCATCCTGGTCGTATTCAGTGGATGGGTCATCCATATGTCGCTCTCCATGCGCCGTTTCGGCGAGCTGGGGTTAGCTGCATCTCCGGGGCTGTCGCCGCTGGTGTTTGCCATCCTGTTGCTGGTCTGCGGATTGATTCTTTTGCGGCGCAGCGTGGCGCAGCGCGGTTACCGGATGGCCTGGAGCGGCCAGAAGACCGCGGTGTTCCTGCGTGCCGTAGAGACGCGCCACTTCATCGTGGTGCTGGCAACCATATTCATCTACTATCTGTTTCTTGGCGTAGTGCACTTCGTCATGATCAGCGCAGTTTACGTCTTCTTCACTATCTGGTACTTCAAGGGAGTCGTCTGGTGGAAGAATCTACTCATTTCGACGCTGTCGGCCACCATCATCTGGTATTCGTTTGATCAGGTGTTCCTGATCCCGCTTCCGTGATGTTTGTGTAACAGCCGCCGTTAAGGAGGGACCACTGTGGGCTTTGTCTATCTAATACAGGAAACCGTTGCCCTTCTCACGCCGATGGATCTCTTGTACTGCTTTGTGGCGGTACAGCTGGGAATCATCTTTGGTATGCTGCCCGGACTAACCGCCACCGTCGGCATTGCTATCCTGACCGCGCTGACCTTTCAGTGGGATCCCGGCAACGCGATCCTGGTTCTGATCGGCGTCTACGTCGGTGCAATCTACGGTGGAAGTCGTTCGGCCATTCTCTTGAACATTCCCGGTACTCCGGCCAGCGCCGCCACCTGTCTCGACGGCTATCCCCTTTCGCGCAGCGGAAACGCCGCTCAGGCGCTTGGCCTGGCAACCACCGCATCGTTCCTGGGATCGATGGCCGGGCTGGTTGCCCTGTCGTTTCTGACACCGGTGCTCGGCGGTTTTGCCCTGGAGTTCAAGTCGTACGAGGTGTTCTGGCTGGCGGTCTTCGGGGTGGCCATCTGCGGCAACCTGACCGCGGCGGGAGACCCGGTCAAAGGCTGGGTGGCCGGTCTGCTCGGGATCATGCTCTCCTTCGTCGGCATGGAGACAATCCAGGGCTTCCGTCGTTTCACCTTCGGGGTCTCAGAGCTCATGGCCGGTTTCGGCATCATTCCGGTGCTGGTGGGCACCTACGGGATTGTTGAGATCCTGTCATCGCTGTCAGACACCACCCCTGAGCAACGCGTACCGCAGATCGGCCGCACGCTGCCGCACCTGCGCGACGTGGCGGCCAACTGGGTCAACATCATCCGTTCCGGCGTGATCGGCGTTTTCACCGGCGTCATCCCCGGCGTTGGTGAGAATATCGGCTCTTTTGTGGCGTACGATTTTGCCAAACGCGCCAGCAAGCATCCGGAGAAGTTCGGCAAGGGATCGATCGAGGGGCTGATTGCCTCCGAGACCGGCAATAACGCGGTGGTCGGCGGCGCGCTGGTGCCGGTGCTGGCGCTGGCTATTCCCGGCAGCCCGCCGGCAGCGGTACTGCTGGCGGCGCTGTTTCTGCACAACATCCGACCCGGTCCGATGCTGGTTATCGAGAACCCCATGTACATGTATCGCTTCAGCGCCATGTTCCTGCTGGCAAGCTTTGCGATGTTTGTGCTGGGTATCCTGATAGTCAAGCCGCTTCTGAAGCTCTTGATGATCCGCAAGTCGATCATGATGCCGATCATCCTGGTGCTCTGCATGGTGGGTACCTACGCCATTGCCGGACGGCCGTTCGACATCCTGGTGATGATCGCGTTTGGCCTGCTCGGCTATCCGATGCGCAAGCTGGGATACCCGGAGGCGCCGTTCGTGCTGGGAATTATTCTGGGCCCGATGGTCGATGAGAATCTCAGGCGCGGAATGCTGCTCTCATACGGCAACCCGGCGGCGTTCTTCGTCAGTCCCATTTCAATTGCGCTGGTGATCATGACCTTCTTCACGCTGTTCGGCAGGACCAAAGCGCTACGCTCCGTGTTCTCCATCGCGCTGCGTCCGCTGCGCTCCACCATGCGGTCGGTCGGCCGGACATTCGGCTTGCTGCGGCGCAATGGAAACTCGATGCCGCCGAGCACCGACGACGAGGACGATCGGCGCAGACGCCAATCGGAAGAGGAGACGCGCTTGTGAGTGCGCTGAAACGCGGGCTCTTCTCGGTCAGTTACGCCGGCCTCTGGGGGCAACCGGCGCTCACCCTGGAGCAGACAATCGAGAAGGCCGCTGAGCTGGGGTTTGAGGGACTGCTGTTTATGGGCAAACGGCCGCACCTCGGTCCACTGGAGACCGATGAAAAGCGCCTGTCGCAGCTGAGGAGCTGCCTGCAGAGCTTCGGCGTAGAGGCAATTGGCGTGGCGGCCTACAATGACTTTCTGCTGACCGCTGCCGATGAGATTCCAATTGCCGAGATGCAGCTCTCCTACAT
>REDW01000052.1 GCA_007693325.1 Spirochaetaceae bacterium | reverse complement strand
GGCGTCCAGCAGTCCGCAGCGGTTGTCTCGGCCACGTGGCGGAATCGAACCGATGCGTGACAACTCAGTCTGTCCCTATCCTACTGCCTGGTCAACTGATACTCCTGGTGCGCAAAGACAAGACCGCCGCGGAACACAAACTCAAAGGCACGTTGGGCAAAATGGTGCGGATGCAGCAGGTAGTGCGCCAGCCAGCGGCGCAACGGCTGCGCCGGCAACTTCTGGTCCGTGTTTTGTCCGGCCAGGAGATCCTTCAGCCCGATCAGCTCGCGTTGGTGGAACTCGTCCTGGATACGGAGACCCGCCTCGGCAAACAGCCGGCGAGCCTGCCTGGGCGAGATGTCGCGTTTGTGGTGCGGGCTGGCCCAGTCCAGCGTTAGAGAAGCAGGGAAACCGAGTGCGCACACACCGTTCGGGCGCAGAGAACGCTGCATCCAGCACAGGAACCCCACCACGTCGTCAATATGCTCGATCGTGGCGATGCTGACAATCGCGTCGAACGATCCCAGCGAGTTCAGAAAAGACGGATCGTCGGCACTGCCCACTCGGAACGTAAGCCCGTCTCCTCCGTACATCTCCTGTGCATACTCGACAGCCCGCGGCTCGATGTCCACGGCCACAACCTCGCCCATTGCCGACAACAGCTTTGATCCGTAGCCTGAACCGCACGCCATATCCAGAATGCGCACTGGCCTGCCGCCGAAGCGGCCGTACAGCCACGAAACGGCTACCTCGTACCGCTGAACAAAGACCTTGAGAATCGCGTTCTGAAACTCATTCTCAGGGTCTATCTCTTCTGGATAGAGCCGATCATCTTCAACCCATGGCATTGGTAAAGTATAAAGCAAGCAGCGAAATTCTGCTGTCGCGAAAGGGCGTTTTTTCTAGTCGAAAGGACGGAATATGCCGAACCTGCGCTGCCCCTGTGCTGGTGCACACCGCGCGCGGGAGCTCTGGCTAGAGGCGGCCTGCCTCGATAATGCGCTGCAGGAACTGTTGTGTGCGCGGATGCTCGGGCCGGGAGAGCAGCTTGTCGGGAGGCGCCTCTTCCAGGATACGTCCGCCCTCCAGAAAACAGACCCGATCCGCCACGTCCCGCGCAAACCCCATTTCATGCGTGACGATGATCATCGTCATACCCTTGTCTCTGAGTTCCTTGATAATCTTGAGCACACCACCGATCAACTCAGGATCGAGGGCAGCGGTGACCTCGTCCAGCATAAGCACATCCGGCTGCGTTGCCAGGGCACGGACTATAGCCACGCGCTGCTGCTGCCCACCGGAGAGTCGCTCGGGGAACGACCCGGCGTAACCGTCCAGGCCAAACATACTGAGCAACTCGAGTGCCTGTTTCTCCGCGGTTGCCCGGGAGACTCCATGGACCTTGCGCGGCGCCAGGGTGATGTTGTCCAACACGTTCATATGCGGGAAGAGGTTGTACGCCTGGAAGACAATCCCTACTCGTTTATGGAGTTCATTGCTGAACTTGAACCGGTCGTCGTCAATTGAAACATCATCAAGATAGATTGTGCCGTGATCAAAGGGTACAAGCTTGTTGACGCAGCGCAGCAGCGTGGACTTACCCGAGCCGGAGGCTCCTATCAGGCAGATTACTTCATGCTCCCCAACATCCAGGTCAACCGCGTCCAGAACGAGGTTTTGACCGTAGTACTTGGTAACGTTGTCAATGCGGATTCGCTGCACTACACGGTCCTCTGGAAACGCCGTTCCTGGTCTTTTCTCGCTACGTAGTCCGTCAAGCGGGCCATCGGTATCGTTGCCGCCAGAAAGAGAAGCGCCGCGGCTATCAGGGATGAGTAGTTGAAGGTACGCGCCGTGTAGATCTGCGCTTCGCGGACGGCATCGCGTACCCCGATCACACTCAGCAGCGCTACGTCCTTCTGCAACGCAACCGCCAGATTGAGCAGCGCCGGCAGAACGTTACGCACCGCCTGCGGTATGATGGCGTAGCGCATCGTTTGCCACTGGGACAGCCCCAGCGCCTTGGCAGCGGCGCGCTGCCCGTCGTGGACGGCCTCCATTCCGGAGCGGTAGACTTCCGCTGCGTAGGCGGAGTACCCCATGACCATCGCCACGCCTCCCCAGAAGAGTCCCGTCCGGGGTAAGCCCGGTATCTGCAGAGCGGGAATCCCAAACCCGAAGAGGAGCACCAGCAGCAGCGAGGGTATACCGCGGATGAGGTCGATGTAGAGAATTGCAAATACCTTGAGCGGCGCCAGGAGCGGTCCGTTGAGCGACCGAAAGATTGCCAGCACCAGTGCCCAGATCGCAATCGCCACCAGGGCGATGACCCAGACGGTCATGTTGGTGAGAAAGCCTCGAAAGACCGTCGGGAAAGCAGCCCGGATCGCTTCGAGGTTGAAAAACTGAAGCTTTATCCGGGGCCAGTGCTCCGCACTGGTAACAACCCGTGCCGCCAGTCCAAAGACCACCGTCACGCTGACAGCGCTGATCAGAAACGGTACAAAGCGTTCGCGGAAGCTCGCTTTACTGCGCGGCGCCGGAGGTGCCGGCGCACGCGTCTCTATGCTCAACGGCGAATCTCCGCAATATCCCGGTCCGGCAGCAGATACTGCGTGATGAGATCGTCCACAACGCCGCGGCTTATAATCGCCTCCAGCCCCTCGTTGATCCACTCAACCAGGGAATTGTCCTTCTCAAACAGCAGACCGTGTCCGGTATCTTTGGGATCCGGCGGCAGTATCGCTACGATCTCGGCATCGGGAACCTGTACCGCGGTGGCAAAGAGCGCAACCGGAAGTGCTGCAACGGTGGCTTCTATCAGGCCGCCCTGCATCGCCTGGAACGTTCCCGCCACGTCGTCAAAAACGGCTACGTCCCTGATCTCGAGTATGTTTTCCAGGTAATCCAGGTCTGTGGTGCCGATAGTTGCTCCCCACCTGGCGCGACGCAAATCCGCAAAGGAGCGAGCATCAACCACGTCGCTGGTGGGTAGCGCTATAACTGCCTTGTCCGGCTGCAGGTACACCACGGAGAAGTCCACAATCTGCTGCCGTTCGGCGGTAACCGAAATCTGCCGGATAGCAAAGTCAAACGGCTTGGGACCGGGCGCTATCGTCTGATCAAAGGTCAACCCTCGTTCCCACACAACCTGGTCTCGGGAGAAACCCAGTTCTTCCGCCAGGGCGTAGATCATGGCACTCTCAAACCCCTCACCGCTGTACGGATCGTCGTGCAGCATCCACGGCGGGTACACCGGTGTACCGGTACCCACGGTCAGCACCCCCGGACGGACCAGCCGCGGATCCTCGGTGGTTCTCATGCGCGCGGACGTGTCCTCCTCGGTAAGGATCTCCGCGCTGCCTGCGGCAGACAAAGATGTCGCGGCCACCATCGCCATCAACACCACCAACGCCAACACCACTGTCCTTCTGATCATGGTACCCTCCTTGCGCCGTACTTGTTACGGCTGGAAACAGAGTAGGCCAACCAACATGGCTTGGTCAAGAATCGGTCTACTGGTCTCGCGGTTTCAGTTCCGTTAGCGCCGCTCGTAAGTCGTCTGCACAGCGTCGGCCATCGCCAGCCTCATGCTGTGGCGCCGTGTGAACCACATGAGCGCCAGGACGGCCGGAATGGACAGGATGGCTACCGTATTGCCCTGAAAGATATGGAACACAAGATAGCGAATCTGGTTGCCGCCGTCGGTAAAGGCCGTGATCGGGCCCTCGTATGCCTGAAAATCGAAACCTACGTTCTGCGCCATCGTGGTATACAAATCTGCCAGGTTACTCGCGATCAACATGTACGTCGCAACGATGGGAATCCCCGCCACAACGGAACGAAAGACGTTATTTCTCAGCACCAGCACGGTGACAGCACCGACATTTATCAGATTCGGAAGGTCACCCAGCGGAAGTGTCCGATTACCCGGAAGCACCAGAGCGAGCCCCAGGGAAATGGGCATGAGAAGCAGTCCGGTAACCAGGACCGAGCGGTTCTGAAGCACGGGCCCCGCGTCCATACCAACCAGGAGGTCATGTCGATTTGCAAAGCGTGAGGTTATTACTTGCTTCAATCTGAACGAAACCGGCTCGATACCCCGTGCGATCAGCGCGCCACAAGGAGGGAGAAGAAACATGACCGCGGCAATATGGACGGCGAGCTCCAACAATTCGCGAGCCTCATAGCCGGCGAGAAAACCGAGGAACAGACCAACGAATGCACCGATTATCATGGGCTCGCTGAGGAGTTCGAGGAGCTTTCGAAGACGGTCGCGAGGACCTTCCGGGTCAACAGCTTCCTCGGTCTCGATGCCGGTTCCGCCCTCGAATCCCGCTTCGACGTTTTTGCCTTTCCCGGCCGCCACCGACCGTTGCGACGCGGCGTGGGGATTGTAGGAAATGCTCCTGAGTCCAGGGATATGCTCGAAGACCCAGTCCACAACTGCAGCGTAGGGCATGAGTCCGTTAATGGCGACGGTGGTGATAGAAATGCCCTTGACACCAGCCCGTTTTGCCACGTAGATCCCGTTCCAGTCGGCGAGCTTAATTGAGTACACCCCGATCAACAGGGTTGCCAAAAGCCCCAACCAGAGGCTTCGCGTAACGTTCAAGACCAGGCTTCCTACAAGAGCGTAATGCCAATAATTCCAGATATCGAGATTGATGGTCATTGTCGTCCGAGTGGCCAACATGATCACGTTGAGAATAAGGAACATCGGTATGGTAAGGGGCGCAATGGGCGATGCCCAGGTGATCGCGGCAAGCGGCGGCCAACCGACGTCCAACACCGGAAAACCGAGGTTGCGAAACTCAACGATCTGCTCCACCGCCGGCCCAACAGTCGCGACGAAGAAGTCGAAAACGATGAACACGCCGGCAAAGCCCACCCCCAGTTTCAAAGACGCCATGAGCGCGTCGCCGATGCGCATTCGGCTCAAAACCGCTATGACAAAGATGATAATCGGAAGCATGACGTAGGCTTTGAAGCTGAAGAAGTAGTCGAGCGCAGCCTGCAGTGTTTCCATTTGCTTCCCTCCTGACGATCGGACGAACCCCTGCATTCACCCCGGGTAAGACATTGCACAGTCGGCGCTGCTCACAACACGACTCCGCGCTCTGCCCGTTCACATCTTCATTATGGGGCGCAGCGTATCGATCTCTCTTTGATCGCTTACCATGACGTAGAGGTAGAGCCCCTCGTACTCCAGGTTGTCCATCAACAGACGCATCTCCTCGGGCGTAAACGATCCGCGGATCAGCAGCGGCCGGCGCGCTCGCTGTACCTTCTGGAAGTGCGGCACCATGGTGGCAACCGGCGGCCCACCAACGTCGTTGTTGATCTCGAAACAGCGAATCTCCTCTACCTCTAGCATGTAATCGAGCACGAACATGGAGGTAGCGTGCAGATGCATGAAGCAGCTGTCGAACTCACGCGCCACCATGCGGTCGATCGGCTGCAGGTAGCGCTTGTAGAGATCGGGTGAGAGGACGGCCACAGCGTCTTCCTGCAGGCGGGCGATCGAACCGGGAGCCCACAGCTGGTACTGCGCGTCGTAGTAGCCGTCATGAAATAGCGGGATGCGCGCCCACGCGGCGCGAGTGATGTCGATGAAGAACTGGGCCGTTTGCCGCAGCAGGTCGACCGCCTTCTCGGGTTCCAGCAGCAGGTCGATCACCGCCTGTTCGTGGCCGCGCAGCGACACAACGTAATCCAGCGGCCCGACCAGAGTACCGTGAGACACCGGAAAGCGGCCCGCCGAACGCTCGACCAGATCGTCAACGAACTGCAGGTAGGTGGAAAGCCACGGAGAGTCGTGGCACGCCTGCAGCGAAACGCCGGTCAAATCGTCCCACTTCAGCGAGCGGTCCACCGCCACAACATTGCCCGGCATGACGCGCATGCGGCTGCCGAGGGTTCCACAGCCCCAGAAGACCGCCTGAGACGGCGAGGCGCCGCGCAGGATATCGTCGTCGATGGTCTCTCCCTCGCGCAGAAGCCGCTCCTGGTCGTCAAGAAAATCCCGCGGTCTTACCAGGTCGGGCGTAAGCTCGCCTTCCGTGGGCCAGGCGGCGCTGGCGGCGAACTCATCCAGCGGAAACCAGCTCTTGAACGAGAAACCCGCCAGCGGCCGACTCACCGGTTCGCGGTTCCAGAAGCGGCGATAGCCTTCGATCTTTGCTGGATCATTTCCAAAAGCGTAATTCATGGCGTCTGCTCCCTGCGCGACGCGCTTGGCGCCGCGGCTTCAGTATAGCACGACGGTTCGCGGGCCGCAGGATGAACCAGGTGAGTGGTTCGACATTCTGATGTCGATGAGGACGGCTCGTACGGCAGGCACATTCCACGCTGCTTGAACCCGAGCCGCCCCTGAGCCTACAATGCAGCCATGGCTCAAGCCCGCACCTTCGCTACAAGAACGGGAAGCAGGTACCGGCCGTACAGCTTCCT
>REDW01000095.1 GCA_007693325.1 Spirochaetaceae bacterium | reverse complement strand
AGTCTGTCCGCAGGCAGATCGATCCGGGCCTCGCGCTGCAACAGTGTCAGGAACTCATCGGATCCCATCCGTCCCGTTTCATACCGGCGCGCTACCGGATCGGTTCCACCAAAGACCACCTGTTGGATCTGCACCGAACTCAGTGGGCTGTACGACGCTGCTGCTCCAAAGAATCTGCCATAATCAAACATGTAGAGCACGTTGCCAAAATCGAACAGTACCGCTGATATCACGTTTGAGCCCACAGACTATCCTTTGAGAGCGCCGGCGCCGGCAAAGCTCTCGATGAACGGTTTCTGAAACAGGATGAACAGGATAAACAGCGGCGCAGTGATCATCACCGCCGCCGCCATGGTAATGGTGATCTCCGGAGTGCTCTCGGTTGCCTGCGTTAGCATCGCAAGGCCCACCGTCAACGTGCGTGCGCGAGCGGTATCGGTGACAAGCAACGGCCAGAAGAAGTTATTCCAGTGAAACGTACCACTGACAAAGGCAAACGCCACCAGCGACGGTTTGGTCAACGGAAGCAACACGTGTTGAATAACCCGCAGGCCGTTGCACCCATCGAGCTTGGCGGTATCTTCCAGATCCCTTGGTATCGCGCGGAACGCCTGTCGCATCAGAAACGTGCCGTAGGCGCTGGCAAAATATACCATTCCAACCGCCAGCCGTGTGTTGAGAATACCGAACGCACGGATTGTCTGGTAATTGGGAATAATGATGCTGGTAGCCGGAATCATCAGTTGCACCAGAAAGAGGAAGAACAGCAGATCCCTGCCGGCAAAACGCAGCCGCGCGAAAGCGTACGCGGCAAGCGAGATCGTCACCGACTGCACCAGAAACGTCATTGCTACAATTGACGCTGTGTTGTACAGATAGCGTGTAAACGGCATAACTTCCACGACCCGTTGGAAGTTTTCGAGTGCAAGCCGTTGCGGGATCCATTGAAACTCAAGGCTCAGGATATCTCCGAGAGTCTTCACCGAAGTGGTGAACATGAAGACCAGCGGCACAAGCATCAACAGCGCCAGGGGTGTCAGGATCACATACGCGGACACGACCGACCGATCAAACTTCCGATCAAACTTCATAGTAGACCTTCTTGCCCAGAGTTGCGAACAGAAAAGAGACAATCAGCAGCAGCGAGACGATCAACATCGCCGTCAGTGCCGATGCCGTACCCATGTCCCAGAACCGAAACCCCTGCTGATAAATGAAATAGACAATCAGGTTGGTGGAGTTTGACGGACCGCCCTGCGTCATTATATATATCTGGTCAACCGCCTCGAGGGCGTTGATGATGGCAATGATGAGAATAAAGAACAGATGGGACGATATCAGCGGTAAGATGATCTTGAACAGGCGCTGGCGCCCGTTGGCACCCTCGATCATAGCAGCGTCCATCAGTTCGTCGGGCACATTGCGCAGTCCGGCCAGAAATAACAACATATAGTATCCGGTGTACTTCCAGATACCCACCATTGTTACGCTGAACAGCGCGATATTGCGGTCGTTGAGCCAGTTCACGCTCGACATTCCGTACCGTCGCAGGTATGCGTTGATCAAACCGTAATCGGGAAGATACATGAACATCCAGATCATCGCGGCTGCCGCCATCGGAATCATCGTCGGATAGAAAAAGGTCGCCTTGTAGAATGACCCGGCGCGCTTGATCTTGTTGATCTGAACCGCAAGGAACAGCGCAAGAATCGTACTCGCTCCAATGAACGAGAGCGAATAGATAACGGTATTGCTGACTACCTGCCAGAACCGCCGCGACTGCAGGAGTTGCCGATAGTTGAACAACCCGGCGAACTCCGGTTGAATGAACGAGGTGTTCCAGTGAAAAAAGCTGCGGAATAGTGCAAATCCCGCAGGGTAGTAGGTGAACAGGAAGAGAAAAACAAACGCCGGCAGCACGTACAGATAGGGGATCAGTCGTCGAACCTTCATTTCATATCACTCCATGGCCCGGAAGCATTCCCAGCATGACCGACCCGGTCTCCCGGGCCGGTCAATAGCTTATCGCTGGAACCGGGCCAGAATTGTGTCTGCCCTGGACTGAGCTTCCCTCAGCGTTGTGTCGATGTTTGCTCCACCAAGTATGTCTTCCTTCACCTCGTTCAACAATTCGGCAAGTTGCGCCTGCTGATAGGTCATGAAGTTTCGTTCTACCTCGACGCTCTGCAGCTGATTAAACGCGGTAATTGCGTTAGGATTCCGCTCGACGTGCTGCTCGTACTCCGGCAGACTGTACGAGTCTTCCCGTACTGCAACGTAGCCGGACTCAATACTCCACCGAGCTGCATTCTCGGCGTTGGTCATCCACGTCACAAATTCCCATGCCGCCTGTTGCCGGCGCTCATCGGTGTCAAAGATGAAAAAGTTCCCACCGCCCTCGATGACGACCTGCCGCTGTTGCGTCGGCAGGAAGCCTGTTCCAACGTCAAAGTCCGCCGATCGTTCGATGTGCCCCAGCGAACCGGTGGAGTTGTACAGCATCGATACGCTCCCGGCGATGAAATCGCTCACCGACGGAGCCCATTGGCGAATCGGAGCCATGTATCCCTGGTCCACCAGGTCCAGCATGTATCCAAATGCCTCTCGCATTTCCGCAGTGTCTATCGACACGGACCGCCCGTCGTCACTCTCGAGCGTCCCGCCCGCTTGAAGCACCATCGGCTTCAACAGCCAGAAGTTGATAGGGATCTGGATCGGCCATCGCCCATCGTTTCCAAAATGGTCGGCCAACACGCTGGAATACTGCGCTACTTCATCCCAGTTTCGTGGCGGAGCGTCGGGATCGAGTCCCGCCGCACGGAAGTGATCCTTGTTGTAATAGAACAGCGGCGTGCTGCGCTGGAATGGAATTGACCAGGTCTGACCTTCCAGTCGGGCAATCTCCATGAAACCGTCGAGAAAACGCGAGATATACGCGTCGCCACCCTCGGCCTCGATGTATTGGTCAAGCGGGACGATTGCGCCCATTTCAATCAGGTCATAGGTTGCCGGAGCGTCGAGCACCGCTACTTCCGGTGCGTTTCCGGAAAGGTAGGCGGTCTGAGCCCGCTCCATTGTCTCGCGGTAACCACCGGAGAAGATGGCCTCAACAAAGACCTCGTCCTGGGACGCATTGAAGTCGCGGACCATACCTTCCATGATGCGGGCATGATCACCGGCCACACCAACCGGATAGTAAAACCGAAGGTAGACCGTACCGGTCTCGGCCTGCTCGCCTCGACCGCCGGCCCACGCCGCAATTCCTGCCATGAGGAGAATCAGACAGATCAATGAAACTTTCTTCAACATACAAATACCTCCCTGAATTTTTCCAACTCCCGCACGTGCGTACGGGTGCCGGGCATATACTATGCAACAACTGCAGCATATCCTGACAATTGTTTCGTCGTCAAGAAATAAAAATTGCAATATGAATTGGACTTGAATCTCTTAATTCTATATTAAGTTGTAATTTATTTCTTATACTTAATGAAAGCGCTTGCGTAAACAGCTCTACAGTGGTAGAATGGCGTTCACCAGGTGTATTCATATGAAGAAACGAGTAACATTGAACGACGTGGCAACCCACGCAGGCGTTTCCCCGGCTACCGCGTCGCGTGCGTTGAAGAACGACAGTTCCGTCAGCATCCAAACCGCACAACGGGTGGCGCAGTCGGCCGATGCGCTGAACTACCTGCCCAATATGGCCGCCAGACTGTTATCCGGTGGTGCCTCCGACCTGATCTGCCTGGTAGTGCCCAGTCTGACCGGCCAGACGCTGTCGCGCTTCTACTACGCCTCGCTGATTGCCGGGGCGGAGGAAACCGCGCACCAACACGGATACCACCTTCTGATCAAGAACAAGAAGGAGTCCGAAGGCTTCTTCTCGCTGCTGGACCAGCAGCGGGTGGGCGGTGTCCTGTTGCGGGTTGGGCACAATCGCAGCCTGGAACAGGATTACATCCGAAGGCTCAGGCGAGCCAAAACACCATTTGTACTTATCGGGAAGCCACCATCGGGAAAGAGTGAGTTCTCTATCCATATCGACGTCATCGGCGGTGCGCGGTCGCTGGCGCATCACTTCGCCGAGCAGGGTTACCGCCGTATTCTGTTCATTTCCGGTCCCAAGCGTAACTCGGACTCCAACGACCGATACTACGGCTTCCGGCTCGGATTGACCGAGCGGGGTTACAAGGACAGTCAGCTGATCTTTGCTCAGGGCGACTACACGCCTGAGAGCGGATTCCGCGCCGCGCAGGAACATATCAAACGCGACGGGATAGATGCCGTATTTGCCGCCACCGACCACACCGCACTTGGCGTGATTACCTATTGTGCCTCGCGCAACATAGCCGTTCCTGACGAGGTAGCGGTAGCCGGCTACGATGATCAGGACTACGCCGCCTACACCTGGCCCGCGCTGACCACCGTATACCAGCCGGTTCACGAGCTCGGCCGGCACGCGACCGAACAGCTTCTCAACGCTATCCGCAACTCTCAGACCCGCAGCGACACCATGATCCTTGCCCCCACGCTTGTCATCCGCGGTTCATCGGTCCGATCCGCCAAACGTGCGATCAACCATCAGAAATCGGTATACGGAATAGGGTAGATTGGCATGGATCCTTCCGGCAGTTTGTTGTAGCCCGATCTTCCCCCGGGTGTCTTTTCTATTTTTCCAAAGCAGTGCATAATCGACCAATGAACAAAATAGCCGATTTAACCAGCTGTGCCACGCTGAACAACGGTATCAAAATGCCGTGGGTTGGATTCGGCGTATTCAAGGTCAACGACGGCGATGAAGTCATCGCTGCGGTCACGCACGCACTGCAGGCCGGCTATCGCCACGTTGATACTGCCTCTGCCTACCGCAACGAAAGCGGCGTCGGCACGGCAATCGCGCAGAGCGGGGTGCAGCGCACGGATCTCTTTGTAACCAGCAAGCTGTGGAATGCAGACCAGGGCTATGACTCCACGCTGCGTGCCTTTGACGCAAGCCTCGAGCGCCTCGGCCTGGACTACCTCGACCTCTACCTCATTCACTGGCCGCTTCCCATGAAGGGACTCTACAAGGATAGCTGGAGAGCACTCGAGAAGCTCTACAAGGACCGGCGCGTGCGGGCCATCGGCGTGAGCAACTTCCAGCCCAATCATCTTGAAGATATCATGGCCAACAGTGAGGTTGTACCGGCGGTGAATCAGGTGGAGTTTCACCCGCGGCTGACGCAGGAGCCGCTGCGTGAGTTCTGCGGCACGCACAAGATCCAGGTTGAAGCCTGGTCACCGCTGATGAGGGCACAACTCATCGACGATCCGACCATCGCCAGGATTGCCACGGTCCACGGCAGGACGCCGGCGCAGGTTATCCTCCGCTGGGACCTGCAGCACGAAGTTGTGACCATTCCCAAGTCTGTGACGCCCGAGCGCATCATCGAGAACAGCCGGGTCTTCGATTTTGAGCTCTCCGAGGCTGAGATCAGGGAGATAGACTCGCTGAACAGCAACGAGCGAAGCGGTCCCGATCCGGACACCTTCGACATGACCTGAACAGTTGAAGCCCCCGTACTGCAGCGCCTGCCGGCGGGCCGTGTCGATCGAGGATCTCTTCTGTCAGGCTGAATCGATTGCGCAGCTCCGGAAAAGCCGTCCGCTTTCGGCCGGTGTAGACACATTGCTGTGAAGGTGTGTTCGAGGATGGCCGGAAACTGGAGATCAATGTAACCGCCAACGGCGATGCGCCGCAACGCTTTTCGGGTCATTCACCACCGGGAAGCGATGCAAGCGCCTCCCCGGGTGTCATGAGGTGGGCGTGTTCAACGAACGCGAAATCATTCTTGTTCGCCGTTACCAGGTACGGGACGCGGTAGACTGCCAGAACGGCGGCGATATTCGCGTCGTGGATCTTCTTGCCGACAATCGAACTTCGTCTGATCAAGGCTGCGAGCTGCCGTGATACCGCCTCGTTTTCGTCCAGAAATACGGCCCGACTGCGAAAGGTTCTCACGTTGGCAAGAGCGTCTTCCGGGTGCAGGCCAAGCCCGTTGACGGCGGGCGGCCGCGTTGCTACAACCAGGTACTCGCGCAGGATCTGTCCCGTTACGGCGCAGTGGACGCCGGCGCCTGCACACTTGCGAAGAAAATCCCACGAGTCGCGGTGCTCGCTACGGGAGCGGTCGGTAGCGCAGAGATAGACGTTGGTGTCGACCAGGACGAGGTCACCGCGCGTCATCGTACAGATCTTCCCGTCGGAACGTACCGATTGCGCCGGTTTCCACCGTAACGAGATTCAGGTGATCCGATTCGTGTTCCTCCGGTGCCCGTCGCGCTGCCTCCGCGAGAATGGCCCTGATTTCCCCCTGGACCGAACGATGGTGCAACCGCGCGAGGGTCTGCAGGCGGCTGAGTACGACCGGGTCGATGTCCCTGACGTGTATCGATTTCATAGTGGTAGCATAATGCTACTACCACCGTTTCGGCAAGCGGTCAAAGGGTTTCGCAGTCGATCGTAACGGCGTCCACACCCGCAACGAGCCCATGGGGGCTGGATCGCGGCGCAAGCGCTTACCAGGAAACTCATACTCGTCACGAATAACACCGCCG
>REDW01000086.1 GCA_007693325.1 Spirochaetaceae bacterium | reverse complement strand
GTTCCAGCGCTGCCGCCGTTGCCGGTTGAAACCGGTCACTGCTGCCCGCCGGCGGAATCTGCGCTGTCCGCACCCCGGGCGGTGCTGTTGCGTATGACCAACTCGGGTTTGATGCAGAGCCCCGCGCGCGGAGCGCGGCGGCTGATTGTGTCCAGCAACAGCTCGATTGCCTGCCGTCCCAGCTCGTGGCGTTTCTGGCGCACCGTTGACAGCGGCGGGTCAACCAGCGAGCAGACTTCGATGTCGTCAAAACCGATAATCGATATATCCTCGGGAACCCGGTATCGCTGCTCGCGGCACGCCTGCAGCGCTCCAATCGCCATCAGATCATTGGCGGCGTAGACTGCGCTCGGCGGCGCCGTCTCACGCAGCAGAGCAGTCATAGCGCGCCGCCCACCGGCAACGCCGCCTTCGGTTGTGCCGTCTCCCTCCACAATCAGCCGCTGATTGACCGGCAGCCCCGCCTGGCGCATGATGTTGAGGTACCCTTGGAAGCGCTCTTGCCAGATGCGACGCTGAAACTGGCCTTCAAACGAGACGCCGCCGGGAACGCGTTCGGGCTGAAGCGCCCCGTGAACATGTGCAATCCGGCGGTGACCGAGTTCCACCAGATGACTGGTGGCAAGCTCGCCGCCGGCCACGCTGTCGGTGCGCAACCAGTCCGTCGCGGCTATATCGGTTTCATTGTCCACCAGCACGCACGCTACACCAGCGCGCTGCAGGCGCTGCAACTGTTGCAGGGTTATGTTCATGTCGAAGAACACCGCGCCGTCCACGTTGAGCCCGATAATGGCGTCCAGCTGGCGTTCCACGTGCTGCGGCGCATCCGAGTAGCACAGAAACACGTTGAAACCGGCCGGGGCTGCGGTATCGGTCACCCCCAGCATGACGCGACCGAAGAACGGATTGAGAACGCTTGGAACAAAGACCGCAATGGTATCGGAATTACCCATGACCAGCGAGCGCGCGCGCCGGTCCGGCCGGAACTCGAGCTGCGCTACCGCGCGCAACACCCGCTCACGGGTCAGGGGGCGTACCTGGTGCGGGTGGTTGAAGGTGCGGGATACCGTCATGGCGGAAACGCCTGCTAAACGTGCTACGTCGTTTACGTTGGCCATCGATGTCCCTCCCGGCGTTCAATGCAGAAAAATAGTGAACGACATGCGTCTCATGCCAATCGGCTGCCTTCTAGACCATTATTCCTGATAGCCGTTGAGCGCAAACGTACACATCAGCTCAACGGTCTGTGGAGCAACATCGGCCTGCAGAATATGCGCCGGTGCCATGAGGTAGCCTCCGCCCTGGCCCAGAATGGCGGCGCGGCGCGCCATCTCGGCGGTAATGGCCTGTTTGTCCCCCGCGGGAAGCAGCGCCTGCTGGTCGAGTCCGCCAAAGAAACAGATCTGATCACCCCAGGCATCCTTAAGCTCCGCGGGATCGGAGCCCGGCACGTTTGGCTGGACCGGGTTATAGACCTGCACGCCCATGTCGACAAAGTCCCCGATCAGCGGTGCCACCGCGCCGTCCGAATGCATGATGATTGCAACCTCGGGGTTTTTCTGCCGCACCGCGGCGATCATTCGTTCGTGGCGTGGGCGGAAGCGTTCGCGCCAACTGTCAGGTGAGATGAGCATGCTGACCTGCGTTCCGAGGTCTTCACCGAACCAGAGCGCATCAACGCCGTGTTCCACCAGCTGCAGCGCCAGTCCGGTTGTCCACTTCTCAACACGGTCATTGAGCGCTTCGACCCAATCCTCCTCGCCGATCAGCCCGATCAGGTACTTCTCCAGACCGGTAAGATGCCATGCGAGCTCAAAGATCGACAGTTCCACATCTCCAATTACGAAGTAATCACTACCGAACTGTTGGATATCGCGGCGCGCGTTCTCGAACCGGCCGCGAGCGTAGGGATCGGGAAAGGCGTAGGCCTCCACGTCCGCGGTGCTCTCTACGTTTTCCAGCGGCGGCTTGACAACCTCGACGTAGAGCTCGGTTGGCTTCATGTGCATGCCAAACTCGTTGGTTGTAACATTATCGGTCACCGTCTGCGGTACAAAGGTGGGATCCAATTGGCCGCCAACCACTATTGCGTCGCTGCCGAGTCTGGTTCGAATAGCGTTGGCAGAAATACGATAGGTGAGGTCCTCGTAGTAGGACCAGGTGTAACCCGGATCGAGTTTCAACCTGGCGGCGAAGTGATCGATCAGTTGCCGGCAGAGGTCGAACTGCAGCGGAACCCGATCGGGTGTACCGGATTCCATTTTGAAAGCCTTTCTGACTCGCTGTTTTGACGTCATAACAAGTTCCTCCGTGTGTTACAGGTTCTGCTCGTGCAGCGTGTTTCTCGAGCAGTAATTGCAAATACTGTCAATACTGATCATTTTTAGACACTCGTGGCAGGCGTTTCAGTGGCGCCCTGCCGTTTGTGTGATGGTCCGGCATTGTTCAGTTGACTGTTGCTGCGTGTTTTGGGCTGCTGTTTCTCCAAAAAAATCAGTGTTAAGCTTAACAGACAGGCTATCACCGAGCTCAACAGCTGTCAAGCACCAATCTTGCGTCAATCACAGCACGTACGCGCGATACGCTTTTTTCGCAATTCTGATCGAAAACGCTTGACAGGAGTGCGAGTCCGGCTGATAATGGCCTATCCTAACTGCAGTCGGGTTCTGACGCCCGAGACAATTACCAATAAGGAGTGCAGGTATGAAGAAGACATTGCTACTAATGCTGCTGGTTGTGTTCGCGTTTGCGACCACGCCGCTGTTTGCCGGCGGGCAGCGGGCCGCGGAAGAAGGCGTTTACCGCGTGGGAGTTATTCCCAAGTTCATCGCAGAAGACTACTTCATCGCTGCCGAGAACGGCTTCCGCCAGGCGGAGCGTGAACTCGGCAACGTACGGGTTGACTGGGTAGGCGACACAATGGCGCAGACCTCGTCGGCCAACCAGCGCAACTACATCCAGAGTTTCATCGATCGCGATTATGACGCAATTCTGGTTTCGGCTCTCGATCCGGACAGCTACGCCGACACGCTGCAGGAAGCACGCGATCAGGGTATTCTGGTGGTGACCTGGGATGCTGATGTGCGATCGGACGCGCGTGACTGGTTTGTTAACCAGGGCGAGTTTGACGAAATCGGAATTTCCACCTTCCGCGGTATTGCCGGTGAGCTCGAGGGGCACGGACCCGGCCGAGCCAAGGTTGCGCTGGTTTCCACCACGCCGGACTCTCCCAATCAGAACGCCTGGCTGGAAGCTATTATCAGAGAGTACGAGTCGAAGATGAACAGCGAGTACTCGCACATCGACCTGCTGCGTGGCCCCGGCGACATCGTCTACGCCGGTAATGACCAGGGTACCGCCGATGAGCAGATCATGGCTCTTCTGACCGCACAGCCGGATATCGACGGCATGGTTGCGCTGTCATCCAACACCGTACCAGCCGTCTCCTCGGCACGCGATCAGCTCGGTATCGGCGAAGGACTGGCAATTGTGGGTATCAGCGTTCCCGAGACTTCGCGCGCCGACATGGAAGCCGACAGAATGTCCGGTGTGGTGCTGTGGCAACCGTTCGACCTCGGTTACCTGACGCTGCAGTTGACCGTTGATGTGCTCGAAGGCAACGCGCCGACCGGTTCAACCTATCGCTCACCGCTGAGCGGCACCAACATGACCGTTGACTTCACCGACGGCCAGACAGTTGTGCGCTATCCATCGGAAGGCCATAAGATTCTGGCCAACAACGAGGTCATCCTCGGGCCGCCGATCGTCTGGAATCTCAACAACATCGATCGCTTCCGTGGCTACCCGCGTTCCGATCACGGTATGCAGCACTTCCTCGACTGAGGTCAGTCGGAGAGGGCGAGAGCAGAGATATGACGGTAGACTGCCGGGTGAAAGCCCGGCAGTCGTTTTCTGAAGGCAAGCAACCCCTCAACAGAAGGCCAACGCGTATGGAAAACAACACTATTATGAACATCACCGGTGTACATAAGTACTTTCCGGGCGTTCATGCGCTTTCCGACGTGAGTCTTGACCTGCAACGGGATGAGGTTCACGCGGTCTGCGGTGAGAACGGAGCGGGAAAATCGACGCTGATGAAGATCATCGCCGGTGTCTACAGGCCCGATGACGGCCTCATAACTCTGGAAGGGCAGCCCTTCGTTGTGCATGAGCCCAACGAGGCGTATCGCAAAGGTATCGCCATTATCTACCAGGAGAGCAGCCTCTTTCCCGATATGACCGTTCTTGAGAATATTTTTATCGGGCACGAGATTCGCAAACCGGTGCTTCGCGGCCTTCGGTCGCCGCAGATGATCGACTACCGCGCCATGCGCGAAAAGGCAAATGCAGTATTTAACCGGCTTGGTATTTCGGTAGACCTGGACCGCACGGTGCGCACCATAGGGGTTGCCACCAAGCAGATGATAGAGATCGCCAAGGCGCTGTCGTTTGATTCACGTATACTGATTCTCGATGAGCCCACCGCGGCGCTGGCCAACCGTGAGGTTGATGCTTTGTTCAAGACTATCAGGAGTCTCAAGAGCGAGGGTGTATCGATGCTCTACATCAGCCACCGTCTGGATGAAATCTTCGAGATTGCGGACCGGGTCACGGTGCTGCGCGACGGCAAGCACGTTGCTACCGAGAGGGTGGCGGCCACCGACAGAAATCAGCTTGTCTCATGGATGGTGGGGCGCTCACTGGATAATCTCTACCCCAAAGAGGACGTCGAGATTGGCGAGGTCATCTTTGAGGCGCAGAGTGTTTCACTGCGCGGCGTGCTCGAAGATATCAGCTTCAATGCGCGGCGCGGTGAGATCGTCGGTATCTCCGGATTGGCCGGCTCCGGCCGCACCGAGCTGGCGTTGTCGCTGTGCGGTCTGGTTCCGCCCGATTCCGGCACAATCAAACTGAACGGAAAGGCCGTCCGCATCCACAGCTATCGCGAAGCACTGGAGCACGGGATTGCCTACGTATCCGAGGACAGACAGGTATACGGACTGGTGCTGCCGATGACGCTCAAGGTCAATATCACCCACAAGGCGATCAGGCAGATCACCAACCTGTTCAGCGTCATCAACCGCGGCAAGGAAGAGCAGATCGCGGCGGAATACATGCATCGGCTGGCAATCAAGGCGCCGGACTCGGAGTTTGTGGTAAACAAGCTCTCGGGAGGCAATCAGCAGAAGGTGTCGGTTGCCAAATCGCTTGCCGTTGAACCCGAGGTGCTGATCGTCGATGAACCGACCCGTGGGGTAGACGTCGGCGCCAAGAGTGAACTGCACCGCATAATCAGCGAACTCGCAAAGTCCGGCAAGGCGATTATCATGATCTCAAGCGATCTGCCCGAGATTATCGGAATGTGCGACCGGACAATCGTTCTCAAACGAGGCAGGAAGATGGGTGAGCTTCTCAGAAACGAGATGAATCAAGAGCAGATTCTCCACATGGCGTTGTAACAGGAGTCCGATGTATGGTCAGGATCAAACCGACGCGAGAGCTGTCGCTGGCAGTCCTGCTGGCGGCGCTTATCATTTTTCTTTCGCTAACCACAAACTTCAACACCGTGAGCGGTATCTATAGCTTTCTGCTGGCCGCCAGTCCCACCATTGTTGCGGCAATAGCGTTGGCGATGGTTATCTTCACCGGCAACATCGACATATCCGCCGGAACAATCAGCGGTTTTGTGGCCTTCACCACCGGTTATCTGTTCCGGGCCGGAGTGCCGATGCTGCTGGCCGCCCTGGCTGGTATCGTGGTGGGAGTGGCTCTGGCCGGATTGAACGGCCTGATTTCGGTCAAATTCCGTGTACCTTCGATTGTTGTCACGCTGGCAATGACCATGGTTCACATCGGAGCCTACGCCACGTTCCTGCCGGGTTCCGGCTGGGTCGAAAACCTCGGCCCCGGGTTTACCTGGTTTGGCCGCGGTCGCCTGCTGGGGGTGATCCCGTACGCATTTGTGGTGGCGATGCTCGTAGCGGTTGCGATGATGTGGGTGGCAAAGTACACCCGCTTTGGGCGCTCACTCTACGCGGTTGGCGGGAACGCGCAAGCTGCGGTGTACAGCGGCATCAACCCGGACCGCACCGTGATCAAAGTGTTCTTTCTGGAGGGCGCGCTGCTGGGTATCTCGGCGGTGATGCGCGCCACTACACGCAGTGAAATCATGCCCTCGGTTTTTATCGGGCGCGAGCTGTTCTTCATAGCCGCCGCACTGGTTGGCGGAGTCAGTATCTTCGGTGGAGTTGGCAAGTTGAGCGGAGTAGTACTCGGGTCCGCGCTTGTCTATCTGCTCACGGTCACCATGATCTATCTGGGCTTTCAGGACTACTACCAGTTTGCGTTGCAGGGAACAATAATACTGCTGGCAGTATTCATCTCATCGGGGGACTTCAGTCGCCTCAAACGGTTCCTGAGGCCCGGCACTGTCGGCGGGACGCAGTAGGCAGCCGCTAGCCAGGAGAGATATGCAGATGGCACAACAACGACGCATCAAGCTGCGGTTTACCCATGAACTGGCGCTCCTGCTGGTACTCGTGGGGCTCTTTGTGACGTTCGGGTTGCTCGAGCCGGCGTTCTTTCGTCCGCGGGTGTATCTGGACGTGTTCAACATTGTGGGCGAAATCGGAATCATGGCGCTGGCGATGACCTACATAATCAGTACCGGCGGTGT
>REDW01000029.1 GCA_007693325.1 Spirochaetaceae bacterium | reverse complement strand
GTCGATCATGCGGTTGAGCATCTTCTGCGCGTCGTTGTAGAGCTTGCGCGCTTCCTCACCCTGGACCGGGTCATCGAGAATCTCGGGGAACTTGCCCTTCATCTCCCAGGCAACAAAGAAGTAGGCCCAGTCTATGTAGCGCGCAATGACGTCCAGCGGCTGGTTGCGATGGGTGGAGAGCCCCGGCGCGCGCGGCCGCGGCGGATCGTAGCTCTCCCAGCCGGGGTCAAAACGTGCCGCGCGCGCCTCGGCTATCGGCAGATACTCGGAACTCTTCTGGCGGCCCTCGCGCCTGGCCCGCGTATCGGCGTGCAGCTGGTTGTTGCTGCGAATCAGATCGTCGGCGCCGGCGGGGTTCAACAGTTTGCCGACCACCCCCGCGGCAAGCGACGCATCCTTGACGTAGACCACCGGACGCGAGTACTGCGGCGCAATCTTGACCGAGGTGTGGACCTGGCTGGTGGTGGCCCCGCCTACCAGCAGCGGCTGCGTGAAGCCGGCGCCCTCGAGCTCCCCGGCCATGTGCACCATCTCGTCCAGGCTGGGGGTAATCAAGCCGCTGAGGCCGATGATGTCCACCCCGTGCTCGCGGGCGGCGGCCAGGATATCGGGCGCGGGGACCATCACCCCCAGATCGATCACGTCGTAGTTGTTGCACTGCAGCACCACGCCGACGATATTCTTTCCGATATCGTGGACGTCGCCCTTGACGGTTGCCAGCAGCACCTTGCCTTTGGCGCGGCTGTTGGCGGTCTTCTCGGCTTCCAGGTAGGGAAACAGGTACGCGACCGCCTGCTTCATAACGCGCGCGCTCTTGACTACCTGCGGCAGGAACATCTTGCCGCTGCCGAACAGGTCTCCGACCACGTTCATGCCGTCCATCAGCGGGCCCTCAATTACCTTCAGCGCGCTCGGCAGGCCCTGACGCGCCTCTTCGACATCCTCCTCGATATAGCTGGAGATACCCTTGACCAGCGAGTGCGCCAGGCGCTTGTCTACCGGCTCTTCGCGCCAGCTCAGGTCCTCTTCGCGCGTGCGGCCGCTGCTCTCGACCGACTGTGCGGCGTCCAGCAGCCGTTCAGTGGCGTCCGGGCTGCGGTTGAGCACCACATCCTCGACCAGCTCGCGCAGGGCGTCGGGGATCTCATCGTAGACTGCCAGCTGCCCGGCGTTGACAATACCCATGTTCATGCCGGCGCGGATAGCGTGAAACAGGAATACCGCGTGCATCGCCTCGCGCACCGCTTCGTTGCCGCGGAACGAGAACGACATATTGCTGACCCCGCCGGAGATCAGTGCGCCGGGCAGCGTGCGGCGAATCTCACGCGTTGCCTCAAAGTAGTCCACCGCGTAGTTGGCGTGTTCCTCGATGCCGGTGCCGATGGCGAAGACATTGGGGTCAAAGATGATGTCGTGCGGCGAGAAATCGAGCTTCTCGGTGAGGATCCTGTAGGCGCGGGTGCATATCTGCACCTTGCGCTCTCTGGTATCGGCCTGGCCGGTCTCGTCGAAGGCCATGACGATCACCGCCGCGCCGTACTTCTGCGCCGTGCGTGCGTGGGCGATGAACTCGGCCTCGCCCTCTTTCATGCTGATTGAGTTGACAACGCCCTTACCCTGGATGTTCTTGAGCCCCTCGGCCAGAACCTCCCACTTGGAGGAGTCGATTACCACCGGTACGCGGCTTATGTCGGGCTCGCCGGCGATCAGGCGCAGGAAGCGCTTCATCTCGGCGGCCGAATCCAGCATCCCCTCATCCATGTTGATGTCTATCATCTGCGCGCCGTTCTCCACCTGATCGCGGGCCACCTCGAGCGCCTCCTGGTAGTTCTGGTCGCGGATCAGGCGCACAAAGCGGCGGCTGCCGGTGACGTTGGTGCGTTCACCGATGTTGACAAACAGCGAATCAGCGTCGATGGTCAGTGGCTCGAGACCGCTGAAGAAGCTCACCGGCCGCGCCTCGGGAATGGCCCGCGGCGGATGCACCGAGGCGGCCTCGATAATCGCTTTGAGGTGCGCGGGCGTGGTGCCGCAGCAGCCGCCAACGATGTTCACTATCCCCTGTTTGGCAAAACGGCCCAGCTCGCGCGCCATCTGCTCGGGAGTGTCGTCGTACTCGCCCATGTCGTTGGGCAGCCCGGCGTTAGGGTGCGCCGAAACCGCCACGTGGGCAGCCAGGGCGATCTCGCTGACGTACTCGCGCAGGTCTTCGGCGCCCAGGGCGCAGTTGAGCCCAACACTCCACGGCCGGGCGTGCGCCACCGAGTACCAGAAGGCGGTGGCGGTCTGGCCGGTCAGGGTGCGGCCGCTGCGGTCGGTTATGGTGCCCGAGATCATGACCGGCAGATCAATCGCGTGCTTTTCGAAGTAGCTCAAAACCGCGTAGATTGCCGCCTTGGCATTAAGCGTGTCAAAGATCGTCTCGAGCAGGATGATATCGGCGCCGCCGCTTACCAGACCGTCGAGGGCCTCGGTGTAGGCGCCGGCCAGCTGGTCAAACTCGATGTTGCGGTAGCCGGGGTCGTTGACGTCCGGCGAGATCGACAGCGTGCGGTTGGTGGGCCCAAGAACACCCGCCACGAAACGCGGCTTGTCCGGCGTCTGCGAGGTAACCTCTGCCGCCACGCGTTTGGCCAGCCGCGCCGCCTGCTGGTTGAGTTCGTGCACCAGCGCTTCGGTATGGTAGTCTGCCTGTGAGATCGAGGTGGAATTGAACGTGTTGGTCTCGATGATGTCCGAGCCCGCCTCCAGGAACGCCCGGTGGATTTCTGCAATTATCTGCGGCTGTGTCAGAGTCAATAGATCGTTGTTTCCCTGCAGATTGGCCGCTTTGCCGTCGGGAGCCGCAAATTCGGCAAAGCGCCGGCCGCGGAAGTCCTGTTCCTGTAGCCGGTAGCTCTGAATCATGGTGCCCATGGCACCGTCGAGAAACAGGATGCGGTTATGTATTTCGCGGCGCAGGTAGCGCGTTGTCTCTGCCCGATGCGGGTCTCTGTTCATTTCAGTCATCTATTGCCTCTGGTTTTCCAGTATACCGAAACCAGAGTTTGCGTGAAGCCCCGCATACCCCTGCAGACTATGCCGAAGGTTCTGGGTTACACTTCGTGCACAAGGAGACCGGACCCGCAATGGACTACACCAGTGTGACTCTGCTTCTCGGATTTGCAGCGTGGGGCGCTATAGTGGGCGCTGTGGTCGGATTCACCGCAATCGGGATTGGGTTACTCGGGACCCCGGGACTGATTGTGTTGTTTGGTATGGACCCCGTACTGGCAGTAGGCACAATGACAGTTGGCGGCTTTGTGATGATGCTCTCAGGGAGCGTGCAGCACTACCGCGCCGGTAATGTTGTAGTACCGATCGCGCTGATGTTCTTGATTACTGCGGTGCCTCTTTCCTACCTCACGGCGCGGCACGCGCGCGCAATCAACGCACTCATTTCGCTCAAAACGGTAATGGGCGTGGTGATCCTGCTGTCGGTCATACTGCTCTTCTATCGTTACGTGATCATGCGCTCCCCACCACGCCAACTGACGCTCAGCCGATGGAAGCTCTGGCTATCCCCGGTGCTGGGGGCGGTACTCGGCATCTTGATAGGCGCGACGAGTATATCCGGTTCGATTCTCATCATCGCCTGCATCCTGGTGCTGAAGCTTCCGAGCCTGCACGCCGTTGGAACTACCAGTGCCGTTGCCACGGTATCGCTGCTGATAGCAGCGCTGGCTCACATGCAGCAAGGCAACATTGCGTGGATGGCGCTGAGCGGATTGCTGCCGGGGGTACTTGCCGGGGCGGCCATCGGAGCACACTTCGCATCGCGCGTGCCACGCCAGGTGCTGCGCATCGCAATCCTGGTTATCCTGCTGGCAGCAGGGGCAATGCTGGTGTTTGGTTAGGAGCCGATCACACCCGCCCGATACCGGCGTAGACAAAGCCGAGGCTGGTTGCTTTTTCGGAGTCCAGCACGTTGCGGGTGTCGTAGATCACGTTGCCGGTCATGACCTCGCGGGCGCGCGCCAGATCCAGATTGCGGTACTCGTTCCACTCGGTTACTATCAGCAGCGCGTCGGCACCTGCCAGTGCCTCGAACTCGCTGTTGAAGCAGGTTACGCGCTCGCCAAACAGTGCTTTGAAGTTGTGTGCCGCTTCGGGATCGTGCGCGTTGACCGTAGCGCCCTGCTCGAGCAGCCGCTGGACGATAGTAATGGCCGGGGACTCACGCACGTCATCGGTCTCGGCCTTGAACGCCAGGCCCAGCAGACAGACCGTCTTGCCCTTGAGCGGACCGGTCAGAAACGCCAGCCGTTCGGCAACACGTTCCTTCTGCTTCTCGTTTGCCGTGATCACCTCTTTGATGATGCTCATATCTACACCAAACTCGTCTCCGGTGGAGGCGATAGCGCGGGTATCCTTGGGGAAGCAGCTGCCGCCGTAGCCGGGGCCGGGATGCAGAAACTTGGGGCTGATGCGGCCGTCCATACCCATTGAGCGCGCTACGGTGTGGATATCGGCACCGACCGCCTCGGCGAGGTTGGCCATCTGGTTGATATAGGTGATCTTGGTTGCCAGAAACGCGTTGGAAGCGTACTTGATAAGCTCCGCTGTCTCCAGGTTGCACCACACAAACGGCACGTGGATCAGGTTGAGCGCTCGATAGACGTCCTCGAGGTACTCGCGCGCCTTCTCCGATTCGCAGCCCAGCACCACGCGGTCAGGGTGGAAGAAGTCCTGTACCGCCTTGCCTTCGCGCAGGAACTCCGGGTTGGAAACCACAGCAAACTCTTTGCCGGGGGCTTTGGCTGTCAGTTCGCGCTCGATCCAGCGATTGGTTCCCACCGGGACGGTAGACTTGGTGATGATTACCTGGAACGCGTCCAGATTGTCGGCGATTGAATGCACCACGCGCTCGATCTGCGTCAAATCAGCGCTGCCGTCTTCTCTGGGAGGGGTGCCTACGGCAATGAACACGATCTCGGCGGCCTTCAGCGCAGCATCGATATCAGTGGTAAAACTCAAGCGCTGGGTCTTGAGGTTGCGCTGCAGATACTCCTCCAGGCCGTGCTCGTAGATGGTTGGGCTACCGCTGTTCAGTTTCTCTACAACGCTGGAGTTGATGTCAACGCCAACCACGTAGTTGCCGAAGTCCGACAGTCCCACAGATGTGACAAGCCCTACGTATCCGGTGCCAATAACCGCGATTCTTTTTGCCATAATAGGGCTAAGTGTGCCGCAATGGAGCGTGAATTTCAAGCGGGTCAGGTTCTACCGGGGTTGCGATGTCGCGCATGGCAACTACGTGCACGCGCTGATCCAACTGGTACGAGCGGTTTCCCGGGCAGATCAGCCAGAGCCGCTGCAGGGCCAGGTCCGTACACGCCACGGTAATTGCCTTGGTCAGGCGCGGCCGCGCCTCCAGGGTGGCCACAGCGGCTGCGGCGCCTTCGGCTCGCCACCAGATTGCATCCACCCAGGCTCCGGTATGTGTGGACCAGAACGGCATCTCCCCCGCGGTCAGGCCGAAGCGCTGCAGCAGTAGCGCTACCACGAAGTTGCGCCACGAATGCGCCGCGCGGGCGTGTCCCAGCAGTTTCGATAGCGAGCGTAACCCGAGGGCCGCGTGCAGCAGCCCGCTGTCGGTGAACAGCAGACGCGGACGGCGAACAAGGCGCTTACCGCCGGCGGGTTTCCGAGGTACGTGGGCGGGCTGGCGCATGATGAGCAAACCACCTTCCAGCAGCGTCGTATAAGACTCCGCGGTGTGATTGGAGACCCCGCAGGCGCGCCCGAAGGCCGCGTAGTTGACGGGATCCCCGGCTGCGGCGGCCAGGATCGAACTGAAGCGCAGCAGGACATCGCTGCCTTTGCTGCGCGGTTGGTAGAATTGCTGTAGCTCAGGGTATTCGTTCAGCAGCGCATCCTGGTCTCCGAGCAGCCGCCGCTCCTCGAGCAAGTCCAGCCGCCGGGCGTGCCGCTGCTCGGCTGTCCGCGGCGCTGGGGCCGCGGGGACGCCCGGTTCGTGGCGAATACAGAGCTCCGATAGAGTCCGTTGGCGAAATGCGTAGCTTGCCTGGTCAGTTGGGGCAAGATAGCTCTTTGCCAGCAAACCCCGCAGCCATACGCTGGTCCACTGTTCCGGCTGCTGCGCCATAATATCAACGGCGGGTAACCCGGTCTGCCGATAGAGTGCCAGCGGCATACGACCGCCGGCGGCGGCCACCTCTTCGAGTCTGCGCTCGGCAAACTTCAGCGCACGGGCAGGAGATGCGGACACAAAACAGACAATCCTTACCTCGGGCGGGAACTCGCTGGGTATGCGACTGACCAGCGGTAGCAGCGCTGCCCAGTCGGCATCATCGATGACCAGCAGGGGGGCGTCCGACGGGCCGCCCGCGGCAGGATCCGGCTGCTTGAAGACGTGCTCGATGTGGGCCAGTGCCGCGCGGTCTTGGCTGCTGGCGAGCGACAGATAGCGGCTAACTCGGTGGCCGCGGGCCGCCCGGGTCCGATGCAGTTCCAGCAGCGCGCGGGCGAGGTGGGTGCGGCCGGTACCGGGCAGCGCTGTAACAATGACAACAAGGTGAGTTTGGCTCAGGCGATCGATCGCGACGAGGTCAGTCATCAGGGCCTCCTGCGGCGGCGGGCGGCGCGGTGCCGGCCGGGTTCGCGGGGATTCGCGGG
>REDW01000042.1 GCA_007693325.1 Spirochaetaceae bacterium | reverse complement strand
ACCCGCCGGAATGCTTGATCTTGATATTGGGGGACAGTTAGATTATCCTCGTGAGAATCGGTGTGAGAATGGAAATCTGATGGGCGAGGCATAGATGCGGAAGAGGATAAGCGGTGTGAAACGGGCAGACAGGGTGCAGGAGCTTGTCAAGCACCTTAGCATTTATGGAAGCTCAACTATCAGTGAGCTGGCGGATCAGTTCGATGTTTCCACAATGACCGTACGCCGGGATCTAGGTGTGCTGGAAGACAAGGGGATCGTTCGCATATTCCACGGCGGTGTATTGTTTAACGGCACGTCGAGCGATAGCAAAGCTGCCAACGACATGGACTACTCGTTGCTGTCCGCGGAATCACAGCATACCGATGAGAAGAATCGTATCGGGAAGCGGGCAGCTGCGCTGATCTCGTCGGACGACACAATCATAATAGATACCGGTTCGACTACCGAGTGCCTGGCACGTTCAATTCCCAGTACGCTCCCAATTACCGTGATGTGCTATAACCTCAATATTCTGATGCACGTTTCAAAGCTGAAGAACGCCGATATCGTCTTTGCCGGAGGCTATTATCACCCGGAGACGATGCTGTTTGAGAGTGCAGAGGGAATCGAGTTGATCAAGCGCAATCGGGCCAACAAAGCATTTGTAGCTGCCGCCGGGATCCACCCTCAGCTTGGTGTTACCTCTCTGACCCATGAGGGGCGTACCAAGCGGGCAATCATGAACACGGCCGAGAAGCGCATCCTGATCGCAGATTCATCGAAATTCGGTCGGGTGTTTCAAGCTTTCTTTGCCGAACTCTCAGATTTTGAGGTAATCGTCACCGACCAGGGAATTCCTCAGCAGTATGTGCAGGAGATTGAGCGTCTTGGTATAGAATTGGTGATAGCCTAGCAGGATGCCTGTCGGCCAACTCGTCACTCCGGCCCAGCTGGATTCTGCCGCGGCAATTCGGTTTGACGAATACGGCGACCTGCGCTATGATATTCACATGATTTCGTTATATCTGTATCAAAAGTGGAACTTGTAACACCGTGGTCATGTCCATGGCGGGTTCAGCTTGGACAGGGTTGAACACCCAGGGGAGGTGAATATGGAAAAGCACGTAGTTATGGCTATCGATCAAGGCACCACTGGTACACGTGTCATACTTTTCGACAGAGGTGGCGCGGTTCGTGCCTCATCGTATCGTGAGATAGAGCAGATATACCCGCACCCGGGCTGGGTCGAGCACGAACCGATGCAGTATTGGGAGACCACTATGAGCTGCGCTAACGACGCGCTCGGTGAATACGGCGCTACAGCGGCTGATATTGCGGCAATTGGTATTACGAACCAGCGCGAAACTACGATCCTGTGGGATCGCGACACCGGACAGCCGCTGTACAACGCTATCGTGTGGCAGTGTCGGCGCTCGGCAGAGCTGTGCGAACAGCTCAAGGAAAAGGGATACGAGGACCTCGTTCGTGAGCGCACCGGGCTTGTGATCGATGCGTACTTCTCAGCAACCAAGATCAAGTGGATTATCGATAACGTCGACGGCGTGCGTGAGCGTATTGATGCCGGCAAGGTCTGTATGGGTACGATCGATTCCTGGTTGATGTGGAAACTGAGCGACGGAGCGTACCATGTAACCGATTTCGGCAATGCATCGCGAACCATGCTCTTGAACGTGCACACCTTGCAGTGGGATCCTGACCTGCTTGCGATGCTGGATATACCGGCGTCTATCCTACCCGAGCCAAAAGCTACAAGCGGAGAGCTTGCGTTGACCGCCCCTTCGGTGTTCTTCGGGCACGAAGTTCCGATTGCCGGTGTGGCCGGAGATCAGCACGCCGCCACGTTCGGACAGACCTGCTTCCACAAAGGCATGGCCAAGAACACCTACGGCACAGCGTTGGCGCTTATGATGAATATCGGCGAGGAATTTGTGCTTTCCAAATCCGGGCTGACCACAGACCTCTTGTGGCGCATCGGCGAGCGGACCGAGTACGGGCTGGAAGGAGTGGTGTTTATCGGCGGGGCGGCGGTGCAATGGCTGCGCGATGGTCTGAACATCGTTCGCGATGCCGGCGAATGCACAGCGCTGGCCGAGACAGTTTCGGACACCGGCGGTGTCTATATGGTTCCGGCGTTCACCGGATTGTGCGCTCCGTACTGGGACATGTACGCCCGAGGTGTAATAGTTGGTCTGACTCGGGGGACGAGCAAGGAACAGATCTGTCGTAGTGCGCTTGAGTCAATGGCGTACCAGACTCGCGATGTTGTCGATGCTATGGAAAAGGACGCAGGTACGCGGCCCCATTCTCTGCGCGTCGACGGAGGAGCCACACGCAGCGATCTATTGATGCAGTTTCAGGCGGACGTGCTGGGTATACCGGTTGAAAGGCCGAATGTAGCCGAAATGGCTGCCAGGGGCGCTGCGTATCTTGCGGGTCTGGGAACCGGCTTCTGGAAGGACAAGAAGGAACTGGAAGCTCAGTGGTCCGTAGAGCGAGTGTTTGAACCGAGCGTTAGTCAGGACGAGCGTGACGGCTGGTACGCCGGCTGGCAGGAAGCGGTCAAGAGATCGCTGCAGTGGGAGAAACCAACGCGTTCACAGCAATGAGCGCCGGCACAGTTCTTCGAACTCTGCCTCACCGACTACCGTCTCCATAATCTGCACTGCGGTACTGGCCGGGCAGGGGACGCGGCTTCTAGGGCTGTCGCTGTCTCTGCTTGACATGCTGAACACGATTATCGCTGGCTCGCGCTTATTGTGCACGTTTCAGAGCTTTCTGTTTGTAATTATTTTAACATTCGGGTATACTCACGGCAATTGTCATCTACGTGGCGGCTGCGGGCAGCAGTTGCAGGTAACAGACGGGGATGACGGAGTGACAGGTGAAGAAGCACGAGCGACTCGGTCGTATCAAGGAAATGCTGCAGCAGGAGAACGGACTTCCGATCCAGACGATTGCACGACACCTCGGTGTCTCGCACATGACGGTGCGGCGTGACCTTGAGCTTCTGGTGGAAAGCAATGAGGCCAAACTGATTCACGGCGGCGTAATTCTGGCCCCCCGCAGCGATCAGCATAACGGCTACAGCCCGTACTCGCTCAACAGCGCTGAAACGGTGATGACAGAGGAAAAACGTCGAATCGGGATCCTTGCAGCCGGCCTCATAGAGCCCCAGGACACCTTGATTATCGATAGCGGCTCCACTACCGAGTTCCTCGCTCGCAATATTCCCCCAGATATGCGGCTTACCATCATCTGTTACGCACTGAACATCATCTCAGCCAGCGCCAGCCTGGCAGATTGCCGTCAGGTGTTCGCGGGAGGCACCATGCACGTGAACACTCTGATGTTTGAGAGCCCCGAAGGGCTGGAGTTGATCAAGCGCCATCGAGCCACAAAAGCCTTTGTGTCTGCCGCCGGTGTCCATTTTGACTTTGGTGTTACGTGCCTGAACGCGTACGAACGCGAAACCAAGCGAACGGTTATTGAATCGTCCGATCAGAAGATACTGCTGGCTGATTCCTCCAAATTCGGCCTGATCCGCTCGGACTATTTTGCTGAACTGTCACACTTTGACACCGTGGTCACAGATAAGGGTGTGGCGCCGCATTTTGTAGAACAGATGAATGAACTTGGTATTCGCCTCTTTCTTGCCTAGAAATCCGATAGCCAGGACTCTGAGAACAGGTGTTGACCGCGACGCAATAGTGTGTTATAAAAATCACATTACCGCGTTTTGATAGTCGGTTATTAACATCTTCTGCGGTGAAAAAGGCACGGTTCACAGCGTGCCGGTGCGGCTTGATCCAGCACCCGCTGAAACGCTTGAAGCGTACATAGCGAAAGAGAAATGAACGGCAAATCAGGTCATTCGGGAGGAAGTATGGCAGAGGGACAGAACGACGCGTTGGGTATGATCGAGTGCCGCGGGTTCGCTGCAATGGTTGAAGCCGCCGACGCAATGGTCAAGGCCGCGCGAGTCGAGCTCATGAGCTTTGAACGAATCGGAGGGGGCTATGTTACCGCGGTAGTGCGCGGTGACGTCGCCGCGGTACGGGCGGCGCTGGACGCGGGCGGCCGGGCGGCGGAGAGCGTCGGCGAAGTGATCTCGGTCCACCTGATTCCACGGCCGCATGCCAACGTTGACAGCGCGTTGCCGCTGGGCAGAGACGGAGGGTGATCGATGAATGCTATTGACCTGCGAACTTTCATACTGCTGGACTCTCTGCAGCCGCAGATGGCTTCCTACATTTCAACAATTTCCCGGGGCTACTTTCCGGTGGCCGGCCAGGCGTGCACAATTGTGGAGATCTCCCCGGGTATTGAAATCAACCGCCTCACCGATATCGCACTCAAGGCAACCAACGTAACACCGGGAATCCAGATTGTCGAACGGTTGTTCGGAATGCTGGAAGTGCATTCCGACAGTCAGGGCGATGCCAGGCAGGCCGGAGAGGCGATCCTTAACGAGTTGAATCTGACGGAGGCCGACCGCATGCGTCCGCGCGTGCTTACCAGTCAGCTCATAAAGAACATCTCCGATCATCACGCCCAGCTGATCAATAAGGTGCGCTACGGTAACATGGTATTGCGCGGCGACACCCTCTACGTGTTGGAGGTCGAGCCGGCAGGCTACGCCTATTTTGCGGCTAATGAGGCTGAGAAGGCGTCTCACATAAACATCATCAACGTTTCCGGCGCCGGGCGCTACGGTCGCGTATATATTGCCGGACAGGAATCAGAGGTTCTGGTGAGCCAGGATATCGTGCAGCAGCGGCTGGCAGAGCTTTCGGGAAGAGATCCCGGGGGCGATTCTGAGTAATAGATCATAGAAAACAAGGAGTACGGTGATGGCATCTGAAGTCTTTGAGAACGCGCTCGGGATGATCGAGACGCGAGGTTTTGCGGCGATGGTTGAGGCATCCGACGCAATGGTGAAAGCGGCTCGCGTTGAGGTGGTCAATTGGGTCCAGATCGGCGGTGGCTATGTAACAGCTGTTGTTCGCGGTGACGTTGCCGCGGTGCGCGCTGCCCTCGATGCCGGAAGTCGCGCCGCTGAGTCGGTCGGCGAAGTTATCTCGGTACACATCATACCACGGCCACACGCCAACGTGGACTCGGTGCTGCCGCTCGGTCGCCAGTCAACCAAGAAGTAGCGCTATGGTACTGGCCCGCGTTGTTGGAACAGTAGTATCTACCAGCAAGGTTCCGCAGCTGCAGGGAATTCGGTTTCTGTTGCTCGAGCGGCTGGATGCAGCCACCATGAAGGGTACCGGAGACCAGGTGGTTGCGATGGACAGCGTTGGTGCGGGGCCGGGGGAAGTGGTGTTCTACGTTTCCGGATCCAGTTCGCGGCTGACTCCGGCCACCGAGGGACGTCCTTCGGACGCCACCATAACCGCAATTGTAGATGAGGTAGAGCTGAACGGAAAGGCAGTCTACCGCAAGGACGCGCTATGACACTTGCTCGGGTCTGTGGCAATGTGGTTGCCACAAAACGCAGCGATGCTGTTGCCGGAGCGCGTTATCTTCTGGTTGCAGCGACGGACCCGATGGGTAACGTCCTTGAGCGCACGATCGTGGCGCTCGATACGGTTGGCGCCGGATTGGATGAGCTGGTGCTGGTCTCCCAGGGCAGTTCGGCACGCCAGACCAGGGTCACGGACAAGAAGGCGATCGATGCGGTGATTATCGGTATTGTGGATGTAGTGGAAGCCTCGGGTACGGTAGCCTACAAGAAGTAGACGATGCAGCAAACGATTCATGTGCTGGGAACAATTGAGCTTGACAGCGTTGCGCAGGGCTACCGGGTTCTCGATCTGATGATCAAGGCAGCGCCGGTAACGGTGCTGCGGGTCAGCGTGGTAAACCCGGGGAAGTTCCTGATTCTGCTCACCGGCGAGGTTGCCGAAGTCGAGGAGGCGATGAAGCGAGGAGTAAGCGCGGCGGCGGAGTGTCTGCTGGACTACCTGTTTCTGCCGAATCTTCACCCTGACGTAGTTAGCGCGCTGCGATTTGGCAATGATGCCTTGTCGATCGATGAGAAAGCTGAGGCAGGACCGGCCGGGAACCTGGACGCTCTGGGAGTCATTGAGGCATTTTCCAGCAGCGGTGGAATCGAAGCCGCCGATTGCGCCGCCAAAGAGGCGGCGGTACGCGTTCTTGAAATCCGCCTCGGCGATGAACTCGGCGGGAAGTCAACGGCTGCGATAACGGGTCCAATCGGCGAGGTGGAGGCCGCTCTGGCTGTGGCGTCAGCCCTGCTCGCCGAGAAGGACCTGCTTGTGCGCACAACTATTGTACCGCGGCCGCATAGCGATTTCGCTTCGTTTGTGGCGGGCGTGACGGTGACCGGATAGAGAGGAGAGCGCGATGCAGATTGCGGAAACACAGATACGCGCTATTGTTGAGGAAGTAGTACGCGACCTGATGATGAATGGCGCACACGTCGGGCCAGCTCAGGGCATCTTCGATTCGATCGACGAGGCAATAGAAGAAGCACATCGGGCGTCGATAGCCTATCGTTCTACACCCGTGCAGACACGGCGCGCGATTATCAGCGGGGTCCGTAGCATCATAGAAAAGCACGTTGATACCCTGTCGCAGCTTGCGGTTGAAGAGACCGGCATGGGACGCAAGGAAGACAAGGTTCAGAAGAACCTGCTGGCGGCGCAGAAGACCCCTGGAGTCGAGGACCTCGAGACCGCAACACAAACCGACGAGTACGGTATGACCGTAACCGAGCGCGCGCCGTACGGCCTTATCGGAGCGATTACCCCCAGTACCAATCCTACAGAATCGATCATCGGCAACACCATCGGCATGATAGCCGGTGGCAACGCCGTAGTTTTTAATCCGCATCCTGCTGCCAAGTCGGTGAGCACCTATACCGTTGCTTTGATCAATCAGGCCGTTCAGGAGGCCGGTGGCCCGCGAAACCTGGTCACTACGGTTGCTGCGCCAACAATAGAGTCCGGCACAAAAATGATGCACGATCCTCGCGTGGCGATTCTGGTAGTTACCGGTGGACCCGCTGTGGTAAGGGCTGCGCTGCAGACCGAAAAGAAAGTGATCGCCGCCGGTCCGGGAAACCCGCCCGCGGTGGTAGACGAGACCGCAGACCTGACAAAGGCGGGACGTGATCTCGTGATGGGAGCCAGCTTTGACAACAACATCGTCTGTATCGACGAGAAAGAGATTCTGGTTGTTGCATCGGTGGCGGAGGCGCTGAAGGCTGCCATGCGCGAGGCCCACGCGTATGAACTCGACCGTCAGCAGACCGATCGGCTGACCGCGCTTCTGATTGCCGACCCGGGGCACGCCGGACACGAGGGCTCAGCCAATAAGCAGTATGTAGGCAAGAGCGCACGCGTTCTGGCTCGCTCAATTGGACTGGAGGTGCCCGAGTCCACGCGGCTACTCTTTGCCGAGGTGGGACAGGATCACCCGCTGGTCTGGACTGAGCAGCTGACATCGATGATCCCGATGGTGCGCTTCAACTCTGCTGAGGAAGCTATCGATTTCGCCTTTGAGTGTGAACACGGCATGCGCCATACAGCCTCAATACACTCAACCAACGTAGAGCGCATTACACGGATGGGGCGCACAATGAATTGCTCGCTATTTGTCGCCAACGGCTCGAACTTCAACGGCATGGCAGCCGGCGGCGCAGGTTTTACCAGCTACACGATTGCCAGCCCAACCGGTGAGGGCTTCACCCGCCCGCGCACGTTTACCCGCGAACGGCGTATGGCCGTAATCGGCGGCTTGAGGATAGTCTGACCATGAAGCTGGGACAGGTAGTTGGAACCGTGGTTGCCTCCACTATTGATCAATCACTTGAAGGAGTGAGGCTGCTGCTGGTACAGCCCCTGGCGGATGATCTCTCCGCAAAGGGAAACCCGATCGTTGCCTGCGATTGCGTTCAGGCCGGTGCGGGGGATCGAGTGTTGTACGAGGGTGGCAGGGAGGCTGCGCTTGCGCTGTCAAACTGGTTCAATCCATCAGACGCCACCGTCATGGCAATTGTGGACTCAACGGATGGTGAGCCATGATGCTGGGACGCGTGTCCGGGACCGTTACCGCAACCGCCAAGCACCGTGCGCTGTTATCGTACAAGTTGCTGATGGTTCGACCGCTGGACGCAGACGGTAAGCCTTCTGGGGCATCGGTGGTTGCGCTGGATATGGTGCAGGCCGGAATTGGTGACACGGTGCTTGTGCTCGATGAAGGCAACTCTGCCCGTTTGATCATGGCAGACAAGAGTGCGCCGGTCAGAGCGGTGGTGGCCGGCGTTGTTGACACGGTGAGCCGGGTGTGAGAAATGAGTAATCTGGGCAGAGTGCCGCAGCCGCGGCGCAGCGCGCACGTGGTTCGAACTGTGGAACGGGAGGACAGCGTGACAGTAAATCAACAGGACAACGTGACTCGAGTTGCACTGGGTTCGGATCACGGCGGGTTTCCGGCCAAGCAGGCCATCAAGACGTATCTGGAAGGACAGGGATACCGGGTGACCGATATGGGAGCCTACAGCAGCGACAGCGTTGACTACCCGGATATTGCAGTCAAGGTTGCCGATGCGGTTGCGCGCGGAGACTGTGAGCGAGGCATTATGATCGACGGTGCAGGCATCGGAAGCAGTATGGTGTGCAACAAAGTGCGAGGCGTCCGCGCGGCGCTGTGCTACGACCTGGCCACCGTCAGAAACAGCCGCGAACACAACAATGCTAACGTTCTGACCCTCGGCGGACCGCGGCACGACGCCGATCAGCTGTGCGAGATGGTGAGGGTCTGGCTGGAAACCCGCTTTGAAGGTGGCCGCCACTGGCCACGTATCAACAAGATGATGGCGGTCGAGCGCCGCCGCGCCGGAAATGCTTTGAAATAGCTGGTTGTGGAGAAGAGCGTATGGAACAGAATGAACTGGTTGAACAGATAACGAAGGCCGTCATCAGGAAGCTGCAAGAGGCCGAGGGCGGCTCCGGTAGTCCGTCCGCATCAACGGCGCAACAGAGTCAGACGCGCCCGGCGCAGCCCGGGGAGAAACCGGTAGCCGTGCCTCCTACCGCACAGTCGCTGATCCTTCCCGGTGAACTGGCGCCTTATATCGACCATACTATCCTCAAGCCCGAAGCCACCGCAGAGCAGGTGGCACAGGTGTGCGATGAAGCTATCGAGCACGGATTCTACTCGGTGTGTATCAATACCACATGGACCGAGTTCTGTGCCAGGCGTCTACGCGGTAGCGCCGTCAAGCTGGCGGTGGTTGTTGGATTTCCGCTGGGAGCCATGGATGGACGCGCAAAAGGCTTTGAAGCGCGCCACGCGGTTGAGCTCGGTGCCGACGAGATCGATATGGTGATGAACATCGGTGCGCTCAAGAGCGGCAGACTCACCGAGGTCGAGCAGGATATCCGCTGGGTGCGGCGCTCGATTCGCCAGCGGACCGTGCTGAAGGTAATCCTGGAGACCACCCTGCTGACCGATGAGGAGAAAGTCATCGCGTGTCAGATTGCAAAGAAAGCCGGGGCGGATTTCGTCAAGACCTCGACCGGTTTCTCCAAGGGTGGCGCCACTACGCACGATATCGCGTTGATGCGCCGCACGGTTGGGCCCAAACTGGGTGTCAAGGCGTCCGGTGGGGTCCGCACCTACGATGATGCGCTGGCAATGATCCAGGCCGGCGCCACTCGCATCGGCGCCAGTTCCAGCGTCGCCATTGTCTCGGGTGGCCAGGGGTCGGACAGCTACTGATACTCTGTTATGCCCCAGGCGGGGCATGCCGGGCGTGTGCGGTTTGGCGCTGAGACTTCCGTTCCTGCCGGGGTTGTGATATCGTGCCTCTGTAGGGGGTGTCAGTATGAATGTTTCCGGCGACTACCTGTTGGCGCATGACCTCGGCACAAGCGGAAATAAGGCGGTTCTCTATTCTCTGGACGGACAGCGTGTGGCTGCCCACGAGTACGCCTATCGTACCAGTTATCCGCGTTCGGGTTACGCCGAGCAGGATCCAGAAGACTGGTGGAGAGCGGTCTGTGAGTCTACGCGACAGTTGCTGCAGGGTGCAGCGGTCTCGGCGTCACAGATCGCCGCGGTGAGTTTCAGCGCTCAGATGATGGGATGTCTTCCAGTGGACAACCGCGGCACTGCGCTGCGGCCATCGATTATCTGGGCCGACATGCGTTCCGGTGAGCAGGCGGCAATCCTGGAACGCGGGTTGGGCATGGAGCGGGTCTACCGCATTACCGGTCACCGCATCAGCTCATCGTACTCTGCCACCAAGCTGCGCTGGATTCGCGATCACGAGCCGGAAGTGTACAAGAACACCTCCAGGATGCTGCAAACCAAGGATTATATCGTGTATCGGCTCACCGGCGAGTTTGTGACCGACTACTCCGACGCGTGCGGTACAAATCTGTTTGACCTCGAGGGCAAACGCTGGTCTGCGGAGATCGCCGACGCCGTAGGTATCGATATCGGCATGTTGCCGGATGCGTTTCCCTCGACGCACTGCGTGGGCACAGTACAGCAGCAGGCGGCAGCCGACACCGGCCTGGCAGCGGGCACGCCGGTGGTCATCGGCGGCGGTGACGGGGTATGCGCTGCGACCGGAGCTGCCGTGGTTGAACCGGGGAGCGCCTATGTTGTGATTGGAACCTCTTCCTGGATTGCAACCGCGTCCGAACACCCGGTTTTTGACCCCCAATTGCGGACATTCAACTGGGTTCACATCGATGGGCAAATGTATTCCCCGTGTGGAACCATGCAGAGCGCCGGATTCTCCTACGGCTGGCTGCGCGACCGGGTCAGAGAGTTCGCCGCGCTGGCCGGAGGCACGGACGCCGCCGGGGTGGATCAGGCACTGACTGCGCTGGTAGCCGAATCGTCGCCCGGCGCCGGGAATCTGCTCTTCCTGCCGTATCTCATGGGAGAACGCAGCCCACGCTGGAATCCTGATGCCCGCGGTGCTTTCATCGGTCTGGACGCCACACACTCGGCAGCAGATATGGTCCGGTCGGTTCTGGAAGGTGTAGGGTTCAACCTGAAGGTTATTCTCGATGTCTTCCGCGTCAGTGGCGCCTTCGGCGAAATCATCGCGATTGGCGGCGGGGCACGCAACGAGACCTGGTTGCAGATTCTTGCTGACATCTGGAATGCGCGAATTCTTGTCCCACGGTATGTTGAGGACGCAACTTCGATGGGCGCCGCGATGTGTGCCGGCGTTGGTGTCGGGTTATTTGATGACTTTTCCAGTGTGAAGGCGTTCAATCCGGTCGATCACGTCATCGAACCGGACCCTGAGCGGCACCAACGCTATTCACAGCTCTACCCGATCTTCAATGAGGCCTACGAGGCACTGTGTAACGTCTACTCACGCCTCCGGCAGCCGAGTTGAGGGCATTTGAGACAGCTAAGTAACGAAACTTTGTTAAAAAACCATTGACTTTTTTGGTGCCGTGACGCCTATACTGTAACCATATCTCCCCGCGTGCTCACAAAGAGGTGTTATGCAGTCCAGGAAGCCCAAGTCACTGAAGATCGCCAACATGGCAGCAGTGCTCGAGCTCCTGCGGACGACACACAGAGCGTCGATTGCAGAGATATCGGTCAGGATAAATCTCAGCAAGACCACGGTGCGCAAGATTCTCGATAACTACATTGAGGCTGGGCTGGTAATCTCGGTTGGCAAGGGCGAATCAACCGACGAAGGCGGTAAGCGCCCCGAGTTGTTTGCGTTCAACAAGAACCATGGCTACGTGATAAGCCTGCATGTGACACCTGAGATGCTGCTTTCGGTCATTACGGACTTGAACGCAGATATCACGCACTCGAAAATCATCATGCTCGACAGGCAAGTCCACGTGCTGCAGGTGGTGCGCTTTCTCGCAGAGGCAATCCGCGAGTTCAGCGCGGGCAAGAATGCTTCCGGTGAACGTTTGATCGGAGTGGTGATCGCCTTACCTGGCCTGGTGGATTGCGACCGCGGTATGTCCATCTATTCGCCGCATTACCCCTCATGGGGGCGCAATGTACCGCTCAAGCAGATGCTGATCGCAGAGTTAGGGGCCGATTTTGCCGCACCAATTTTCATGGACTGCGTCAACCGCTACCAGGCGTTTGCCGAATTGGAGAAAGGGCGAGCACCCGATCGGGGCAGTTTTCTGATAATCGACGCTCTGGATGAGGGACTCGGTGGGGGGATGGTGTTCAGCGGCTCTATTCAGCGCGGTTCTCAGTGTCTTTGCGGCGAAATCGGTCATATGATACTCAGTCCCAACGATGAGACCAGCTGCATCTGCGGCGCACGCGGCTGCTTTGAGGCGATGGTCTCGGCCAAGCGCGTGCTGCGGCTGGTACGCGATGGGCACGCCGCTAATCGCGGATCGTCGCTGTTTGATGGATGTGCGCCGCAACAGGTTACTCTGGAAAGGGTATCCGAATGCGCGGCGGCGGGTGACGAGTTTGCGCGAGCCTTGATCGAGGATGTGGCCGGATGGTACGCCCTTGGTCTGAACAACATTGTGATGGTCAGCGATCCGGAGTTGATAGTGCTTCAAGGGGTCTACACGCGTGCGGGTGACTACTTTGTAGAGCGCGTACGCGCAAGGATGAGTGAACTTGGCGGCTTGCCGGACGTAGAGAAACAAGTACGGGTCGAGTATTCGACTATGGGTGATGAGCGCGGCGCCGTGGGAGCCGCCGCATTTGTTATCTGTAACCATTTTCGCAGCGGGCATTCGGACCGCGCGGCGGTTTTGTCGTTGGACGGCGGTCAGCGACGCCCGCCGGTAGATGGGGTTACCCCTGAACCGGCGGTGAGCAGCTCGGCACAGTGACGTGCCTTCGCGTCCACAAGAAAAGAATCAGCGGCCAGTTAAAAAACTTTGTTAAAAAACTCCTTGACATCTGGCCGATCTGTAGTAGGCTGAAAACGGGTCCGATCAGGGTTGCTGAAGGGCCCAACATCCATTCTTTGGGTTGGCAGTTACTGTCAAGGAGGCTCTTATGACGAGGAAAAGGAACATTGTGGTGGCGGTTTGCGGGATCTGCATGCTGCTGGCTGCAACCGGCGTTTTCGCTGGAGGCCGGGCTGAGGCTGCAGCAACGGATACTACGCTGGGCATAGCGATCCGCACGCTCACCAATCCGTACCAGGCAAACTACAAGGTAGGAGCGGATACTTTCGCCGACTACGCCGGTTTGCCGGCGGTGACTCTTACCTGTGAAGGGAGCAGCGAGAAGCAGGTCAGCGATATTCGTTCACTGGTGGCCCGCACCAACGGCAATGTGGTTTTCATGGTTGACCCCAATGAAGCTACCGATGTTGTTCCGATTGGGCGAGCGCTGGAGGAAGCCGGTGTCTACTATGTAACCTGGTGGAACAAGCCCGAAGAAGTCAACGTGATGGACTATCCGCACTGGGTGGCCCATATCGCGTATGACGGCATCAGCGCCGGATACTATATTGCCGAAGAGCTGTTTGCCACTTTTGACACTCCCGGACAAGGCCGTATCATTGCTTTGCAGGGAATGCTGGCCAACTCTATCGCCCAGGATCGCTTTGTGGGTCTTCAGCAGGCTCTTGCGGATAACCCCGGTGTAGAGATGGTAGCGTACGAGGCCGCCGACTGGGACCGAACCAGAGCGTACGAGGTGACTTCAAATATGCTGTCGGCCAATCCGAATATCGACGGCGTTTGGGCGGCCAACGACAATATGGCACTCGGTGCCCTCGAGGCGCTACGCGAAGCCGGGCTGGCCGGAAAGGTGATGGTGGTCGGAATCGATGGCGTAGAGGAAATTTTCGATGGGATCCAGAGAGGCGAAGTTGCCGCTACCGTGTACAACGACTCCAAGTACCAGGCCGCAATTGGGCTGTCAATGGCGCTGGCGGCCAAGAGGGGTGAGATAGACGTAGCGAGTCTTCCCCGTGAGAAACGTCAGTTCTTCGCTGAAGCGGTGAATGTCAACCAGGCAAATGTTGACGATATTATCGCTAACTACGTGGAGAGCACGCCTGACTACGATTATGAAGACTACTTCGGCGCGTGGGTGCGCGCAATGGACTAGTCGCTGTCCGCTAATCACCAGAGGTGAATTGATCAAGCACAAGACTGTATCCTGTTGCAGTCTTGTGCTTCTTAGACGACCGGGTCGATAACAGGACTCAAGCGAAGACCTTCAGCAAGGAGCCGGAATCAAGATGCAGAATCCTGGATCATCCACACAATCTGAATCCACGCAGTCACCGGTTACACTGCGTGAACCTCAGTCGCGTGGGTCAGTACCGTTGAGCCTTGGGCGGATCTACCAGGTGATTGGACGCAGCGGTGTCCGGGGCCAGATCCTTTCACTACTTATCATTGTATTGCTATTCGCCCTGGGGACTGGTGGGCGGTATCTCGCTGTGGGCAATATTCGCACTATCATTGCGCTGGCGAGTATACCGGCCATCATTGCTATTGGGGTGCATCAGGTGGTTGTTCTTGGCGGCCTCGATCTTTCGGTGGAAGGCGTGATTGCGATCTGTGCAGTCTCTGTAGGACTGCTGACCAGGAACAGCATGACACAGGCCGATATCGGGCTGTGGATTATTCCGGTGGTGATGATTATTGGAGGTTGTGCAGGACTGGTCAACGGTGTGTTGCACACCAAGCTGCGAATCCCTTCGTTGATGACTACTCTCGGAATAAACTGGGTCTTTTTCGGGCTCGCAATTCTGATCAGCCGCGGGCAGTCGATCAGGATACTCGACCCGCGTTTCCAGGCTGTGGTCAGCAGCAGAGTATGGGGATTTCCTACCGTTGCGCTCTTTGCTCTGGGAGTGCTCGCGATAGTGATGCTGTTTCAGTCGCGGACCCGCTACGGCCGCTACCTCTACGCCGTGGGAGGAGACGAACTGCTGGCAAAGCAGGGCGGGGTCAAGACGGATCGCGTGAAGATCCTGGTGTTTGTGATGGCGGGCGTGATCTACGGAATCGCAGCGCTACTGCTGGTGGCGCGGCTCAACAGCTCTGCAGCGCGCATCGGGGACAATCTGCTCTTTCCCGCTATGACCGCGGTAGCCGTGGGTGGAGTTGCCCTCACCGGCGGGATTGGCGGCGCCAAGAATGCACTCTTCGGGGCCTTGATCGTATCGGCGCTGAACAATGGGCTGGTAATGATGCGGGTCAATCCCTACACGCAGTACGCCGTTAACGGCATTGTACTTATCTGTGCGGTGGCCCTCACCATCGACCGCAAGAAACTGGGATTCATCAAGTAGAGGGAGCGTGCAATGAGTACTGAAGCAGTTGTCGAACTGACAGGCGTTACCAAGACGTTTCCCGGTGTTGTGGCGCTGAACAAGGTGGATTTCTGCGTCAGATACAACGAGATCCTCGGACTCGTTGGAGAGAATGGCGCAGGAAAGTCAACTTTGATGAAGATCCTGATTGGGCTGTACAGACCTGATGCGGGGCAGATACGAATACGAGGACAACTGACAACGCTCAAGGATCCGGAGTCCGCCGGCCGTAACGGTATAGGAATGGTCTTCCAGGAAGGCTGTATGATTCCCAACCTGACGGTGTGCGAGAATCTCTTCCTGTCGCACGAAGACGGATTCATGCGCCACGGGTTGCTGCAGCACAAGATGATTCGGAGCGCCGCCAGGGAAGTGCTGGCGCGGGTCGGGGTGACTTTCGACCCGGACACTGTAGTTCAGACGCTTACTCCCGGCGAGCAACAGATGGTGGAGATTGCGCGGCTGCTCTGGTTGTCAAGTCTCTATGAGATCGCTAATCCGGTACTGATTCTCGATGAGCCAACAACCGTGCTGCTGGAAGATGAGACCAAGCGGCTGTTTGAGATTCTGCAGGAGATCAAGCAGCACGCGTCGGTGATCTTCATCTCGCACCGTCTGGAGGAAATTGTAGAAAACACGGACCGGATTGTGGTCTTCAAGGACGGTGAATACGTTACCCAGCTTGATCCCCGCCAGGCGGAAATTACCGAGATTGAGAAGCTGATGGTCGGCAAAGAGCTGACACTGGACCACTTCTGGGTATCTGAGCAGGGCGAACCCGAAACCGACCAACCCGAAGTCCTGGGAGTCAATGGCCTGCATCTCAAAGGAAAGTTCGAGCCGATCAGTTTTTCTATTCGACGCGGAGAGATTGTCAGCCTGGTTGGGCTTGTTGGCTCCGGTAAGGAAGAGATCTGTGAGTGCCTGACTGGTACCGTGAAGGCTACTTCCGGGCGTGTGGCAGTGGCAGGAAAGGAGCTGCGGCTGAGTTCACCCGGGGACGCCGTGGACAATGGCATCGGGCATATACCGAAGGAGCGGCGCAGCGCGGGTCTGGCACTCGACATGAGTGTGATGGATAACATCAACCTTCTGGTGCTGCGCACGCTCAAGAAGCGAGGATTCATAAGACGGCGGCTGGAGAAGGCTAATGCACTCAAATGGGTCACTGAGGCAAGAATCAAGACACCGTCCATTCATACCAAGAGCGCGCATTTGAGCGGCGGGAACCAGCAGAAGACCATTATTTCCAAGTGGTTGAGCTCCTCTGTCAAGGTTCTGATACTGGATCATCCGACCAGAGGGGTAGACGTGGGAGCCAAGAGCGAGATCTACGGGCGCATCCGCAAACTGGCCAGCAGCGGAATGAGTCTGCTCATCATGTGCGATACGCTCGAAGAAGACATCGGACTGTGCGATCGAATGATAATCTTGAAGGACGGGCGGGTTGTGAGACAGGTGCAGTGTCCCCCTGATCAGAAACCGACCCCCCTCGACCTTATTGACGCGATTGTATAGTAACGGAGACGACCATGCACGCAATACCGAAGACCATCAATCAGACCGGAAAGCGCGTTCTGGCACGAATCAGTACGTGGCCGACGATATATTTCTCGATTGGACTGCTTGTTGTTTTTGTTGTCCTGTTCACGAGAGGAAGCCGCGGCTTTCTCTCGCCTTACAACCTGAGCAGTATTCTGGGTTCGGCCTCAATTCTGTTTGCGGTAGGCGCTGGAGTGACATGGGCAATTGCAACCGGGGGGATCGATCTCTCGATTGGCGGTCTGATGTCGCTGGTATCGGTCATCTTCATTGTGACGGTTGGTACAATCGGATATTGGGCGTTTCTGCTCTGCGTGCTGGTGGGTATTATTGGGGGCTTCACCAACGGCCTTATCCTGGCCCGTGTGCAAATACCGTCATTCATCGTTACCCTCGGCATGGGCGGTATCTTCACCAGTATGGCGTATCTGATCTCGCCACGAGCGCTTTCGGCTCCCGCGCACACATTTGGTATTCTGGATCTCGTTAACGGTTCGACGATGGGAGTACGAAACATCTATATCATCGCGGTGTTGGTGTTCATCGTCTTCTTCGTCATCCAGCGATTCACTGTTGCTGGTCGGAATATCTTCTACATGGGCAGCAATATCCGCATGTCCTGGCTGTCCGGGATTAACGTAGTGCAAAGCAAACAGCTGGCTTTCATGTTCTCTGGTGTGGGAGCATCAGTTGCCGGTGTGATGCTCGCGTGCAGGCAGTACAGCGGCTATCCGACCATTGGTAACGTGTATATCCTGACCGCTATAGCTACGGTCATCATTGGGGGTACCGCCATGACCGGCGGAACCGGTGGTGTGCTGAACACCTTGATCGGAGCGCTCATAATGAGCGTGCTGCAGAACGGAATGACGGTGGTCGGGATAGATGTCTATCTGCAGCAGACAATTCTCGGCGCTCTGGTTATAGCGATCGTAGCGATCTCGATTGATCGCAAGAAGCTGGCCGTCATCAAATAGGAGTGCATTATGAGACAAGCCGTTATGACCGCACCTGGCAAAATTGAGTATCGCGAGGTCGAGGTTCCGCTACCCGATAAGCACGAGGTCCTGATTCGAATCCGGAACATCGGAGTGTGCGGTTCGGACATCCATGTCTATCACGGCATGCATCCCTATACCTCGTACCCGGTGGTACAGGGGCACGAAGTATCCGGAGAGGTTGAAGCGGTAGGCTCCGGTGTTACGGGCTTTGCAGCTGGAGACAAGGTAACGTTTGTGCCGCAGCTGGTGTGTGGCACGTGTTACCCTTGCAGACACGGAATGCACCACGTGTGCGATTCTCTCAAAGTCATGGGATTCCAGGCCCCGGGAGCCGGGCAGGAGTTCTTTGCCGTGCCGCAGGATCTTACGATCAAACTTCCCGCTGATATGAGTCTGGTGCACGGTGCCATGATCGAACCGATGGCAGTTGCGGTGCACGCTCTCGGCCGCGCCGGCGAGATTAAGAACAGACGGGTACTCGTGCTGGGTGCAGGCCCGATTGGAAACCTGGTTGCACAGTGTGCACGTGGTCTGGGTGCTGCCGCAGTGATGATTACGGATCTCAGCGATGTCCGGCTGGCTAAGGCCCGCGACTGCGGCATAGCTTACACGGTCAATACCAGCCGCGAGGAACTGGCTTCCGCAGTGAGCAGGCATTTTGGTCCCGACAAGGCCGACGTCATCCTCGAGTGCGTCGGGGTGGAAGATGCGATAGCCGGAGGTATTGCGGCAGCTCGCAAGGGTTCGGTGCTGATCGTCGTTGGAGTCTTTGGCACAAAGCCGACGGTGGATCTCGGACTGGTTCAGGACCGCGAGCTGACCCTTCACGGCAGCCTGATGTACCAGCATCAAGACTACCGCAAAGCCATTGAGTTGGTGGCTGAGGGCAAGGTTACACTGGATGAGCTGATTACCGACACCTTTGCATTTGACCGCTATCAGGAAGCGTACCGCCATATAGAAGAGTCGGCGGATCGTACGCTCAAAGTGATGATTGAACTATAACCCAGGGGGATAATTGATGGATCTGGAACTGAAGGGAAAGACGGCGATCATCAGCGGCGGGAGCGTCGGGATCGGGCTTGCGGTGGCCGAAGCGCTGGCAGCCGAAGGGGTAAACCTGTTGCTGTGCGCGCGTAACGAGCAGCGGGTCAAAGAAGAGGCGCAACGCATCGCTTCGGACCACGGTGTGCAGGCAGTTGGCGTCAAGGCCGACGTCTCTGTTGCTGCAGAGGTTTCGGCTGTGGCTGCGGCGGCCACTGAGAGCTATGGTCAAGTCGATATTCTGATCAACAACGCCGGTACCGGCAGCTCGGAGACTATCATGGAAGCCGGTGATGACCGCTGGCAGTACTACTGGGATCTGCACGTGATGGCGGCGGTGCGCCTGGCGCGTGAAATCGTACCGCTGATGCGCAAAGCCGGCGGGGGCGTGATTCTCAACACGGCATCAATTTGCGCCAAGCAACCGCTGGGATACGAGCCGATCTACAATGTCACCAAGGCCGCCCTTGTCATGCTGGGTAAGTGTCTGGCAAATGAACTCATAGGCGACAACATCCGCGTCAATACGATCAATCCTGGCCTCATTCTGACGCCCGACTGGCGTAAGACCGCCGGTATTCTAACCGAAGGAACCGGGCAGAGTGTCGAGGAATACCTGGACGATATAGCCAGGCAGAACACACCCATTGCACGGTTCGGTACACCCGAAGAGCTAGCACACTTCTACGCATTCCTGTGCTCCCACAAGGCAGCCTACTGCGTCGGGTCCACCTACTACGTAGACGGCGGTTGGCTCAAAACGGTCGAATAGGGAGGCAGCACCGATGAGATCCGTTGCAGTTATCAGTCCCGGAACGGTTGATCTGGTCCAGATTCCGGTACCCGAGCCGGGTCCGTATCAGGTTCTGACCAGGACGCAAGTCGCTTACATATGTAATGCCACAGACCGCAAACTGGTGGAAGGCCACTTTCCCGGCATCAGTGCCGACAAATACCCTCTTCTGCTCGGGCACGAAAACGTGGGCATTGTTGAGGCGGTTGGAGAGAAGGTGCGGACCTTCAAACCGGGAGATCAGGTGATTGGTGGACTGCTGCTGGACCCCACAGATCCCGGCTATACCTCGGGCTGGGGTGGAAACAGTGACTACGTATTGACCACCGATCATCTTGCGATGGTGGCTGACGGAGTTGCCGATGCGGAGCACGGTTGGGATGAGATCTTCCAGATAATGACTCGCGTGCCCGATGATATTCCCGCCGAAACCGCCGGCCTGCTGTGCACCTGGCGAGAGGTATACGGTGCGTTCTCGGACTTCCAGCTCAAACCGGGAGATGACATCCTGATTTTCGGTGCCGGTCCGGTGGGACTCTCGTTCTGTCGCTTTGCAAAGCTGCTGGGCCTGGGGTGGGTGGGGGTGGTCGATCCTCTGGCCGAGAAGCGCAATCGGGCGCAGGCATGTGGTGCGGACAGGGTGCTTGCACCGGATGAGCCTGAACTCGCCGATTTGCCCGCTGTGTTGGGCGGGAAGCTCGACGCAGTCATCGATGCAGTTGGTCAGGAAAGCATCATCAATGCTGCATTACCACTGATCAAGATGGCGGGTGCCGTTTGCGTATACGGCGTGGTGGGCGCGCCGGCGATTGCACTGCAGAAAGACCGCGGCCCGTACAATTTCAATCTCTTTGTCCATCAGTGGCCTACGCGAACCGCCGAGGCGGCGGCGCAGCAACCGCTGCTACGGTGGATTCGCTCAGGCAAGCTGGATGCGAAACACTTCCTCAGCGGCGAGTTCGCGGTAGAGAACATAAATGATGCCCTGGCCGAAAGCCGCAAACCCACAGCGATCAAGACGCTATTGCGCTTCTGATAAGGAGAACCCAGGATGAACAACAGCGCGATGGTGAAGATAGGCCTTGTAGGTGCTGTACACCCTAACATGCCCGGTGACGATGTAGGACTCTTCCGTGAGATTATGGAGCGTATGGGCACGCTTGCTGCGGAACTCGGCTTCGACCTGGTTTGCCACAGCGAACCGCTTTGCAGTGAAGAAGACGCCGAGAAAGCTCGATCGGTTATGGACGAGGCCGCGGTTGACCTCACGCTGCTTTTCATGCCCAGCCTTCCTTTTGGACGTGTCATGTTGCCGCTGGCCAGAGTCAACAGCAGAATCGGATTGTGGTCGGTTATGGAGCCTGCACAGAGCGGTGTGCTGCAGCTGAATTCGTTTTGTGGCATGAATATGCTTGGCTCTATCATCGGAAACTACTTGCGGCGTTACGATATCCCGTTCAAGTGGTTCTACGGCATGCCCGCTGATGAGATGTTCAGAGAACGGCTTGTTGTGACGCTCCAGGCGCTGAGGGCCATCAAGACACTGCAGCGCGCCCGGATCGGCCAGATCGGTGGGCTCGCAAACGGTTTCGAGAACCTTTATATCGACGAACGCGACCTGGAGAAGCGATTCGGCACCTACGTGCAGACCCGCCATAGCGTCGAGGAGATTGTCGGGCGTGCAAAGCAGATCGCGGCTAGTCGGGTGGCTACCGAGACTGCGAGCATGCTGAATGAAGGGCCGCTGAACAAGGCTACCGTTGCAACAGCTCACCTGGACAAGGCGGTTCGTGTTTTCCTGGCCTTGCGTGATTTTGCGCACGAACAGCGTTATGATGCACTTGCGGTCAGCTGCTGGACACGGTTTCAGGAGGTCTACGGCGTCGCTATCTGCTCGGCGATGAGCCGATTGAACAATGAGGGTATTGTTGCCCCATGCGAGGGTGATATCCTTGCGGCGGTCAATATGCTCATGTTCAACGCAATGAGTGACGGGGGAAAGGCGTCACTTCACGATCTGGTATCCATGGATGTTCAGGACCGCAGCATCAACCTCTGGCATTGCGGTGTTGCTCCGGGGTGCTGGGCCAACCGCCGCGGTGTTGTCTGGGATACCCACTTCAACATCGGCAGGTACGACGGAAACGAGTGGAAAGGCGAAGGCGTGGTAGCGGATATGCGCTTCAAGCCCGGGCGCGTTACCCTGTGTACTATGGACAGTTCGCTTGAGAGCCTGTTCATTCTCAGCGGGGATATGATGGACAACAAAGCCGGCTTTGCGGGTTCCAGTGGGTGGGTGAACAACCTGCAGCTGAACGGAGAGCCGACCGATCTGCGTGATCTGCTGAATACGATAGCGGTCATGAAAGTGAACCACCACTATCCGGCAGCCTACGGCGGTTTCACAAATCAGCTCAACGAGTTTGCCGCGTGGACCGGTATGGGAGTGATCGATAAAGTTCCCTATAAGCCCTATCTCCAGAGTAAGCGGGCGACGCCGGTTCCGTGAGTCTTGCGAGCTGGTACTGACGGCCCGGCGGACAACCTCTGTTTGCAATTACGCACGGATAGTGGTATGAACCAGCTATGGTCATCGTAGTCGGACAGAACAGTGCGTGGCAGAAGACTTATCGGTTTGGCAGGATCTGCCGTGGTGAGGTGAACCGGGTTCTCGAGGTGCGCGAGTCGGCAGCCGGCAAGGGAGCTAACGCCTGCCGGGTGCTGGTCCGTTACGCAGTGGCTGCCGAACTGCACGCCTATATTGGTGGTGCAAACGGCCGCAAATTTGCTCAGGCGTGCGCTGCCGACGGATTGCAGACACAGTTTACCGAGATCGAAGGCGAGACCCGCATCTGCACTACGCTGATCGAAGAAGACTCCACCATGACCGAGATCGTCGAGCCCGCGCCGCCGGTCACCCCCGCCGAGCGTGAGCGGGCGCACGCGTTGCTGTTTGACCGTCTGTCTGAGGCTTCGATGCTGGCAATCTGCGGCACCGCGATGGCCGGTGAGACCGAAGAGTGTTACCGCGAATTCGTCGCGGCGGCGCGCAGGGCCGGGGTGCCGGTGGTTCTGGATTCGTACCGCACGCACGGTAAGCTGGCGCTCGAGGCCGCTCCGCAGATGCTCAAGATCAACCGCGACGAGCTGGCTGAACTGGCAGCAATGCCGGTCAGCAGTGCTGCTGAACGTATTGCCGCCTATCGCGAGCTGTCCACCCGCTACGGGCTGCACTGGATTGTCATCACGCACGGCAAAGATGGCGCTGAGGGCTTCAACGGCCACGCGGTTGTACGGGTACAGCCGCCGCAGGTTACCGTTGTTAATCCCATCGGCAGCGGCGACTCGGCAACCGCCGGAATTATTGTAGCGGTTGAACGCGCCAACGGCAGTTTTGCAGAAACCTGGAGCGATATCGACAACCTGCGTGCCGCAGTGGTCGAGGTTGTGACTACCGGGACAGCCAACTGCATGAACCACAAGCCCGGCCACGTCGAGCAGAGTGATCTGGACTGGGTCAGAGAGAACTGCAGCGTAAAGATCGAGGAGCTCGACTGAGCGTGCCGTGGGAAGAACAATCCAGGCTTGACCTCCTCCACGGCCTTTACTACTATTTGGCGGTCGCTATCTCCCGCTGCGAGGTCGGTCCACGGTGCACTTTTCTGCATTCCAGCTGAGCTACCTCTGGTTACCGTTCTTTGGGCTTATCGTAGGACTTCTGGCTTCGGTAATCGGCAGCGGCGGCGGACTCGTGCTACCACTGATCTTGATCCTTGTCTTTGGTGCAGCAGCGCCAACGGCAGTGGGAACATCTCTTGCCGCCATCCTTCCGCTGTGCGCCGTAGCCCTGCTTGGTCACCATCGAAGCGGCAATATCGACACCCGTCTCGGCGCGCTGTTCGGCATCACGGGGGTCACGGGGGCGCTGGTTGGGGTGGGCCTGACCAGGATCATGGGAGCGGAACTCTTGCGCGCAGCGTTTGGTGTCTATACGCTGCTGCTCGGTGTTGTGATGGTTCCGCGCAAATCGAGACCGCTGCCGTCCGTTGGGCCCATTGATTCTGATATGTCACATGCAAGCGAAGGCGGCAGCCCAGGCGCAGCAGTGTGCCGCCGCCGCACGTTCGTCCTCGGCTCTCTCTACGGATTTGCCGGCGGGCTGATAAGCGGATCGTTTGGCACCAGCGGCAGCGCACCGGTGCTGGCCGGTCTGTTTGCGCTGCGCATGCCACTCAAATTGGTGATTGGCACCTCTCTGATGGTGGTGCTGATCAAGACTGCGGCTGCATTGGCCGGGCACGTTGTTTTCGGAGTGATTGATCTGACTCTGGTATTGCTCCTGACTCCAGGAACAGTTCTTGGCGCGGTTGCAGGCCCACGGCTTCTTGCGCGGGCCGCAGTTGAGAGCCGCGAGAACCAGATCAGACGTGTGCTGGCCGTGGCGGTCATGCTTGCAGGTGTCTTGATGCTCGTTCGCTGAAGTTCTTGTGACAGGACGTGCCGTTTGCCCTTATACTGAACCGGCATGCTGTTTGTAGCGTATCTGATTCTGCTGGTATACTTTGTGCTGGGCGCTATTGCCTTGTCCGTCATCTCTCGCAGGCAGGGACGGCAGGCCGCACGCGGTCACCGGGTGAAGTACGTTACCTACTTCGTCATTATCCACGTCTTGTTCTTGAGTATCGCCTTCAGTCAGCACGCCTTCCGGCTTCTCAGCGCCCTGATTGTGGTCGGAGGGGCGGTGGAGCTTACCATGCTGTTTCGGCAGTCAGGCTTCAACAGGCGGGCCTTCTTCGCTCTGTCACTGGCTTTGTTCGTGTTGGTCTGCAGCGCTTTCCTGCATTTCGGCCGCCTTGACCAGGGCCTGATCCTGTTTACCTTCATGGTGCTTTCTATCTTTGACGCTTTCAGCCAGATCAGCGGACAGCTGTTGGGCAGGCACCGCGTGGCGCCGCTTGTCAGCCCCTCCAAGACCGTAGAGGGCGTAATCGGGGGCGCGCTGGTAGCTCTTGCCAGCTCGCTGCTGCTTAAAGAGCTGGCGGCTGCCGACGGGCGCAACACGCTGCTTCTGGCATCGGGGATTGTGTTTTGCGCGTTCAACGGCGACCTGGCGGCCTCGAAGTACAAACGGACCTACGACGCAAAAGATTTTTCGGCGCTGTTTCCGGGTAACGGAGGCATTCTTGACCGGTTTGACAGCCTGATTGCCGGCGGCGCGTTTGTAGCGCTGCTCGAACTGCTGGGGGCACTGTAGCAGTCTCGGCCGCCAGACGGAGGACCGCTGTGCTATGAGTTTACCTATCGTCACCGGAATCGGCCTAAGCGTTATAGTCCTTGTGGCGCTGGTGCTTCTGCTGGTCTTCAACGAGCTGGTCTACCGCAGGCTGGGCCTGAAAGGCGAGTTCACCAGGAAGTTTGCGCACTTGTGTGCAACTCTCACAACAATAATCTTTCCCTATCTGTTTGACGACCACTGGTATGTTCTCGCTCTGGCGATTGTCTTCTTTGTACTGCTCTATGGCAGCCGCAACCGTGCCTATCTGAAATCGATCCACGACGTCCCGCGGCTTTCCAGCGGCAGCTACCTGCTGCCTCCGGCAATTTATCTGACCTTTCTTGCTGCTCACCTGCTGGAGGACCGTTTCTTCTTCATCCTGCCGATCCTGGTGCTGGCTATCTGTGATCCAGTAGCCGGAATACTGGGGATAAACCTGCAGCAGTATAACCGAAGGATTCGCATCTTCGGGCACAAGCTGCACAAAACCTGGCTTGGTTCGGGTGCGTTCTTTGTATCCTGCCTGCTGATAAGCGTGGTGGGTCTCTACTTTCGCAATATGCAGCTCGATCTCGAGTTACTGGGGATTGCAGTGCTGGTGGCGGCAACGGGGACGGTTGTTGAAATGCTGAGCTGCAAAGGGGTTGATAATCTGCTTATACCGATGAGCGTGCTGGCCGTCCTGCTACTGACATTGTAGGCGGCGCAGCAGAACACAACGGGGAGGTACTACTATGGAGATTCGCTACAACGGCGAGAACGTCCTGACTGTTCCGAACATGATCAGTCTCTACCGCCTGCTCATGTTCCCGGTGATCCTGGTTCTTGCCCTGTCGGGCAACGAACGGTGGTTCGTGATCCTGCTGTGCATCAACCTGGTGAGTGACATCCTCGATGGCCAGATTGCGCGGCGGTTCGGCCTGGTTACCCGTCTCGGCGGAGCTCTGGACAATCTGGCAGACATGGGCACCTATGCTCTGGCGCTGTACGGAATCTTCCGCTTCAGGTGGGCCGAGATCCGGCCGCACGCGTGGCTGCTTTATCTTTTTCTGGCGGTATTCGTCTTGAGCTACGTGGTAGCCTTCGTGCGGTTCGGCAAGATCCCGGGCCTCCACCTCTACGCCGCGGTGGCTGCCGGATACCTGCAGGGTGCCTTCTTCTTCGTACTGTTCGTCTGGGGATTTGAGCTCTGGTTCTACGTGCTGGCAATCGGCTGGGGGGTAGTGGCGTACATCGAGAAGATAGCGGTTCTGTTGACAATTGACAGCATCCGGCCCGGGATCAAGGGACTCTACTGGCTGAAGAACAAGCAGAGTTGAGACCCGCATCAGCCTCACAGCAGATACATCTATCGGCAGCCGGAAGAACCTCTGACAGAAGCTGAATGAGGAGCGAATCATGAGTACAACCAGCAGCAGATGGTTGTTACTGCCGGCGATTGCGTTAACGGCAGTAGTGGCTGTTGCGGGCAGCGATGCGCTTATCTACGAGGAGTTCACGTCGCTGCGCGACTGGGCTGATCTGGAGTTTCGTAATATCGATCAGCCGAGCAAGTACTCCATTGAGCGCGAGAACGACAAATCCCTGCTGTTCATCGAGTCTGACGACGGCGGCAGCGGGATCGTCCATAGCAGGCAGTTCAATGTGTACCAAAACCCCATCATCGAGTGGCGTTGGCGCATCGAGGACATCATCTCCAGCGGAGATCTCAGCACTCGGGACGGTGATACGTATCCGGTGCGTATCTACGTGAACTTCGAGTATGATCCGGATCTGGTAGGGCTGGGAACACGGATCCGCTACGGCGTCATCCGACGGATATACGGCGAGTATCCTCCTCATGCTTCGCTGCTCTATATCTGGTCCAACCGGACCTGGCAGAAGAAGTGGTACGATAGTCCGTTTACCTCTCGCGCCAGGATGCTGCCGATTGACCAGGGTGCCGCGGAGCGAATGCAATGGAAGGAGCATCGGCGTAATATGGTTGAGGACTATCGCGAAGCGTTCGGCGAAGATCCGCCGGAGACCGCGCAGTTAGCGATCATGGGCGATGCGTACGGCAGCGGAGAAATCAGTCGTGCGTGGATAGATTTCATCCGAGTCGGCCCTGCAACAGACTAACGAAGCCGCGCGAAAGCCGCGGCTGTGGCAGAATACCGTGTCATGCATACAATCCGAAGCGACACTCCGCAGCAAAACGCAAGCCCAAAGCGACACCAGCAGTACACTCGCCACAAACCGGCGCGCATAATTTGGTAACTGCCACGAAGCCTGGTGACAGCGCCGCGAGAGGCGCTCAGGCCAGGGCGAAGTTCGGCAGATATTCGGGTTTGCGCTTCAAGGGAGTTACCAACCGGCGCAGCCATACCTGTTGATCAGCGTCGCTGAGAGCCGAACGGCTGAGAAACGCTCGCCACCGGAAGACCCCCTCGAGAGAACGATCGATCCAGGTCTCATCGACACCGGCCACCGCAGCGTGGGTGGGCACGCTATCGCGATGACGGAAGGCTTTGTAGTGATTGTGGTACATGCGGTAGATCAGCAGGCGCTGCATCACGTTGCAGACGTTGCGCCCGAAACACACGGTGTGGCGCACGCACTCTTTGAGATCCTTGCGCAACTGTCGGTCGAGGTAATTGACCGCAAACAGCCGATTGCCGGCGGTGCGCGGGAGTGTGCTGAGAATGGTCTCGTGCTCAAGGGCGTGTACAGATTTGAGTCGGTTGTAGTGAGGCTCGCTATCGATTGCCTGCGCGTATTCGGTTTTGCAGTCGCTGTAGATGTGAATGGGTGCGCGGCGGGCGGGCAGACGCAGCGCGGCGTCCAGCAAAGCGCGGAAGCCGTCGCGAATAGCATTTTTGTCGGCGCGATAGAGGCGCTCAAGCTGTTGCCTTCTCAGCTCTTGGCGCTGACTCATGCGGCCGCTGCGACGGATTGTGCGGTAGTTGCACGCGTAGAGGAACCCACTGTCGGCGCCTGCCAGAAGGTTGATGTTGTTGGGGAAGTACTTGCTGACAGCGAAGTTCTGGAAACCGTCGATGACCAACGCCTCGCTGTTTTCGCTGCCCACCAGCGCGGCTGTGTGCACCGCGGCGGCCTGGCGAGCGAGACGCTCGACGCGATTGGCTACCGTACCGGTGGAGCACAGATGCCGGCGGCACAGGTCGCGGGTTGCCGTGCAGCTGACGATCTGGTGCAGTACCT
>REDW01000038.1 GCA_007693325.1 Spirochaetaceae bacterium | reverse complement strand
GCTCCGGCGGGACCCAAGGCGGGACCCAAAAGCACATTTTTGGCACCAGTTAATACCGGTAATACTCGGGTTTGAACGGGCCTTCGACTTCCACACCTATATACTCGGCTTGCTCCGGACGCAGGCGGGTCAGCCGCACACCGATTTTCTCCAGATGCAGCCGGGCGACCTCTTCGTCCAACTCCTTGGACAGCACGTAGACGCCGGGCTTGTAGCTGTCGCGCTTCTGCCACAAGTCGATCTGGGCCAGCACCTGGTTGGTGAAACTGTTCGACATCACAAAGCTCGGATGGCCGGTGGCGCAACCGAGGTTCACCAGGCGGCCTTCGGCCAGGACGAATATGGCGTGGCCGTCCTCGAAGTCGTAGCGGTCCACCTGCGGTTTAATGTTGGTCTTGCGGATACCGGGGTAGTGCTCGAGCTTCTCTACCTCGATCTCGTTGTCGAAGTGGCCGATGTTGCACACCACAGCCTGATCCTTCATGCGCGCCATGTGATCCACGGTCAGGACATGCAGGTTTCCGGTGGCAGTAACGTAGATGTCGGCCTCGCCGAGGGTCTCCTCGACAGTCTTGACCTCGTAGCCGGCCATGGCCGCCTGCAGGGCACAGATTGGATCGATTTCGGTGACAATCACGCGTGCACCGAGCCCGCGCAAGCTGGCAGCGCTGCCTTTACCTACATCGCCAAAGCCACACACAACGGCAACCTTGCCGGCAATCATCAGGTCGGTGGCGCGCTTGATGCCGTCTACCAGGCTCTCGCGGCAACCGTAGAGGTTATCGAACTTGCTCTTGGTCACCGAATCATTGACGTTGATCGCCGGAACAAGCAGGCTCTTCTCTTCAGCCATTTTGTAGAGCCGATGCACGCCGGTGGTGGTCTCTTCGCTGACCCCACGCCATTCGCGTACGGTGTCGTGCCACTTGGTGGGGTTATCACGGTGGACGCGCTGCAGCACGCGGCGCAGCGCCTTTTCGTCAGCCGATCCGCCTTGCTGGTCCAGCAGCGCAGGGTTCTTTTCGACCTGGAACCCGAGGTGGATCATCAACGTGGCGTCTCCGCCGTCATCCACCACCAGCTGCGGCCCCAGATTGTCGCCAAAACATAACGCCTGATAGAGCAGATCCCAGTATTCGTCGAGGGTTTCGCCTTTCCAGGCAAACACGGGGGTACCGGCAGGCTGCTGTGGCGTTCCGCCGGTCTCCGGGCGTCCGACGACCACGGCCGAAGCAGCGTGGTCCTGGGTCGAGAATATGTTACAGCTGGCCCAGCGCACATCGGCACCGAGGTCGGCCAGTGTTTCGATCAGAACGGCGGTCTGGATGGTCATGTGGAGGCTGCCGGTGATGCGCACGCCTTTCAATGGTTGTTCAGGACCGTACTTCTCACGCGTAGCAACCAGGCCGGGCATCTCCTTCTCAGCCATGATGATCTCTTTGCGTCCCCAATCAGACAGGTTAATGTCGGCGACGCGATGCTCAATGGCCCGGGCGGTGTTGTTACTGGTAGCGGTAGACATTGTTATCTTCTCCTTGCGGCAGGCGGCACCCGCGGCAGCACTCGGACTGCGGTTACCGCACTACCACTGTGATGTGTAGCTTTCACGCTGCATTCTGCGCATTTGGCAGCAGAATTCGTTTCGATATCAGTCTTCGAGTTCCTTGGTGTACGATTCGTAGTCCGACGCGCTCATCATCGCATCGTACTCGGAGACTTCGGAGGCCTTGATCTTGGCCAGCCATCCATCGCCAAACGGGGCTTCGTTGATAAGTGCCGGATTGTCAGCGAGCGCCTGGTTGACCTCGACTACCTCACCGCTGACCGGGGTGTAGATATCGCTTGCGGCTTTAACGCTTTCAACCACCGCAAAGGAGTCGCCTTTGCTGACGCTCGCGCCGACTTCGGGAAGCTCCACAAACACAACGTCACCCAGGCTGTCCTGAGCGTAGTCGCTGATTCCAACAACCACGGTATCGCCGTCCTTGCGAGCCCACTCGTGGGATTTCAGATAGCGAACGTCACTGTCAAATTTCATGTTGCCTCCTCTACTCGCGTGAGCGCGACCGGATCACAGTATCACGATTCACCTTAGGATACTGCGAGGTGGCAAATTTATCAACCACGAGTTGTCACGCCCGGGATTTGGCACGTTGACCGCACGGAGTCGGCTCGCATCGTATGGCTGCGCGCCGGCCATGAGAGTGCGCCTCTTCGCTCGCCCTCACACATCGCTTTTCCTCGCAGAGCCTGCGGAGACGCTCAGAGGCCCACTCTCAGGCGTGGCGCCGATTGCGCCTCCGACGGTGCGGGTGGTGCGGGGTGGCGTGGCTGCCGCGGCCGGAAAGTGAGTGTGTGTCGGGTTTTACGGGAGTTGTCCACAGCTGATGCACAGGCTGGCGTGGGCGGAGCCGCACGAGCGCGGCCGGTGACAGGTACATCCGGGCAGAGAATCAGGAATATTATGCCTCAATATCGATAGCTGATGATCAAATCGGGGAAAAATATGCCCCGATAGATCGTCGGACAGGCAACGGACGGGCAAAACCCGAGTATGTATAGCTGACAATGGAGGGATTGGGGTATCATTCGACCACGATACCCCGACATAATCCACTGGTTATCCACAGGCAACCGATGCCGGCGTTGGCGTCGGTACTCCGCCGGGCGGCCACCGCAGAGGCCTGCGGCCGAACTCAGCGCCGGCCGCCGCCGGTATAGGAGACGCGAACCTGCTTGTAGAGGCCTTCACCCTCGCTCTTGGTCTCGATTCCCTCGATATTTGCCAGCGCGGTGTGGATAAGGCGGCGTTCAAACGGGTTCATCGGTTCCAGCAGCCGCGACGAGCGCGCGTGCTTCACCTGGTCCCCGACTTTCTCGGCCAGGCGTATCAGGCTCTCTTCGCGGCGGCTGCGGTAATTCTCGCTGTCAATCACCACCTTGATTTCACTGTGGTCCAGCCGACCGGCAACCACGTTGGCCAGCAGCTGAATTGCATCGAGATTCTTGCCTTTGCGTCCGATCAGAATGCTCGAGTGCTCGCTGTCAAGCCGCACGCCGAGTTTGGCGGACTCGCGGTAGACTATCTGGGCGCTGGCGGGAAAGCCCATCTTTGCAGTCATATTGTGAATGAAATCGACGATCGCGTGCTCGAAATCGTTCTCCGGATCGTACTGCCCGGCGTACACCGAGTCATCGGTTATGTGAACCCTGATTCGAACCTTCTTCTGCATGCCGAGAAAGCCGGATTTCTGGGTATCGAGGATCTCGACATCGAACTCGTCGCGTTCGAGGCCCAAGCCGGCCACCGCGGCATCGATGGCCTCTTTTTCGGTCTTTCCTTCGAATTCTCTTACCATGTAGTCTCCTTCGCTTCCGTACACCGACGAAAACGGCTATTTCGCTGCAGCAGCGGATCCCTGCTGCTTGATCCTGCTGTTGTAGAACTGCTGGCCAACGGTCAGTACATTGGTCACGATCCAATAGACCAGAAGCCCAGAGGGCATGTTGTACAGCACAAAGAAGAACACCAGCGGCAGCATGTAGGTCATCATCTTCATCTGACCGGCCTGCGCGCCGGGGCTCTGCATGAACTTGCTCGACAACAGCTGGGTACCGACAAAAATGATCGGCAGCAGACGCAGGTCGTTCCAGCCGAGAAACGGCAGGGTGAAATCACCAAAATTCCAGATTGACTCGGGAGCCGAGAGGTCTTCGATCCAGCCGGGGATGAAGCCGGCCCCGCGCAGTTCGAAGTGATTGTTGAACAGTCCGAACATGGCGATAAAGAACGGAAACTGGAGCAGCATCGGCAGACAGCCGCCGAGGGGATTGATACCCTCTTTCTTGTACAGCGCCGCGGTCTCGGCGTTCATCTTCTGCGGATTGTCCTTGTACTTCTCCTTCAGCTCCTGAATCTTGGGCGACATCGCCTGCATCCTGGCGGTGGACTCGTAGCTCTTGTGCGTCAGCGGCCACAGCAGCACCTTGACAATCAGTGTCAGGATGATGATCGCGATTCCATAGTTGGGAACCACGCGGCTGATGGAGTTGAGCGCAAACTTGAGAATGTTCTCGAGCCAGCCGAGCAGGAAGCGCGTCTCGACTGCCTCGTCGAGATCCAGATTCTGGGTGCGAAACGCGTTGTCCGAGGCCGAATTGTAACGCCCCAGGTGGTCCGGCGTCTTGGGGCCGGCGTAGAAGCGCAGCGTATCGGTGCTGCGCGAGCTGCGGATGACCGGACGCGAGACGTAGATGCGCGAGGTATCCTGCAGGCCCGCAACCGGCTCAGCCGAAAACGTGAAGCGATAGTCTGCGGCGCCGGGGACGGTTATCAGGGTGAAGTACTTGCCCGAGATTGCCGCCCAGTTGATGCGGTCGGTGATCTGCTCGCGCGCGCCGGCGGACACGCTGACGTTGCGGCGGCGCCCGTCGGCGTAGGTCAGGTAGCGGCGAAACTCCTGGCGGCCGTCGAGGCTTTCGAACTCGGGCCCGATCTGCGGGCCGGTGGCGATGGTGTAGGCCAGTCCATCGATATCGAGCGGGATGAACTCGTTGACGCTGTTCTCAAACCCGGTCTGCAGCTCGAACATGTATTCATCGGGGTGAAAGATGTAGCGCCGGATAACTCGAAACGGGGTGTCCTCGCGCCCGCCGATATAAAAATCGCGATAGAACTCGACAACGTTGCGGTCATCGGTGCGGCGATGGATGAACAGGTCGTCGACCACCGGGCTGTCGATGCCGCCAAAACGCAGAGTAAAGCCTTTCTGATCGGGCGCTCCGGTCTTGATCATCTCCACCGGCTCACCGTCATCGAGATGCCGCAGCAGCTGAAATGAACTGACCGCCGCGCCCTCCGGGCTGAATGTCACGCGGATCAAATCGCTCTGATAGACCTGCGGCTGGCGTGAGATGCCTTCCTGCGGCACCGCGCTGATCTCGCCGGCGGCAATCAGCGGAGCCGGCGCGGCCGGCTCGGGAGCATCCGGTGCTTCGGCTGCGGGATCGCGGTCAGGTGTGCGCGGCGCCGGCTCTTCAACCGCGGGCGGCGCGGGCTCCGGCGGGTAGAGTATAGTCTGCACCGTGAAGCCGATAGTGATCACGATGACCGAGAGGATCACCGCGTATAACGTTCGCTTTTCCATCAAGTCTCCTTGTCTTGCACGAGACGGTCCATGTCAGAGTATAGTAAGAAGGTTCGCATCGCTCAGTACGCGGATAAACTGCTGGCGACGGGCGCCAAACGAGTAGTCTCCGGGGTAGACCACGAATACAAAGTCGTAGCCGTCGCAAACTGCGTACTTGATAGTGCGAAAGATCTCTTTACCGATCCGGCGTAGCCGGTTTCTGCGAACAGCTTTGCCCACACTTCGCGGTGAGACTACAAGCACTCTGCTCCAGGTCAGGCCGTTTTCGCTGCATTTCATTGCCAGCCCACGGCAGCGGTACGCGCTGCCGCGGTGAAAGACGTTCTCAATGTCCTGTCTGCCTCGCAGCCGCTCATGCCTAGTAAGGCTTCTTCTCATCGGACACGGAAAGCTTGGTTCGGCCCTTGGCACGCCGACGCTTGAGCACCTGCCGGCCACCGACGGTCTTCATGCGGGCACGAAAACCAAATTTTCGGTTACGCTTGCGCCTGCTGGGCTGATAGGTTCGTTTCATGTTTCTATCTCCTTACCCGCAGTGCGCAACACACTGCGGATAGCGGGTTTTCTGTTACCGTAAAACGTTCGATCAGAAATTCGATCAGAACGGGGAGTGCAGTATAGCGATGCATTGCACAATCGTCAAGGTGGCGGCCGGCTCTGTGCCCGGCGGCTCACTGCGAATCGCGAATGGCGTCACGCAGGCGCTGCAGGCTGGAGCGCAGCGCGTCGGACTGGATGCGCTGCAGCGCCTGCTGTTCATCGGCGGACGGCGGGGAGGGCGGCGGAGATGACGATGATGAGGGCGCCGCGGCACCGCCGGCGCGCTCAAGCGGCGGCTGTGCGATTACGTCGACTGCCTCGGCTGCTGCAGGCGCCGCCGGCGCAACCGCAGCGGGGACGCCGAGGGATTCAACCAGACGCAGCTGCAGGCTGCGAACCTGCAGCGCTGGAAAGCGCGTCTGAATGGCTTTGAGGATATCGGCCTGGCGCAGCTGCACCATCTGCATCCAGGCCGGGTGGTCCACCTCAACGCAGACAGCGTTGTTGCGGATCTCGGTCAGGTTGGTGTGACTGGCGAGATCCTGGCCAACGATCTGCTCCCAGCTGCGGTAGAAGGCCACGTAGTTGCGGCCGCCGGAGATGTTGTTACGGCGGAAAAAGCTGTCGAGTATCTCACCTGCTCTCTCCATCGATCACACCCTCGGTTACGCGATACACCAGTGTAGCATCTTTGCGGTAGGAGTTGAACTGCTCGTCGGGCAGGAAGGTGAAGAAAGCCTGGTCGTAGGCCGGCAGCACGGCCAGAAAACGGGCGCGGCGCAGCGGATCGAGCTCCAGCATCACGTCATCCAGCAGCAGCACCGGGCGGCGGCCGGCGCGGTCGGAGAAGAAGCGCGCCTGCGCCACGCGCAAGACCAGCGAGGTCAGGCGCAACTGACCGGTGGAGGCGGTCTCGATGTAGTCGCTGCCGTTCATCGAGAAGCGGAAGCGGTCACGGTGCGGGCCGCTGGTGGTGGTGCCCAGTGATACGTCGTTCTCCTGGCGCTCTTCGAGAATCGCAATCGCCCTGTCCAGCGGCGGATCCTTCTTCCACGACGGGCGGTACTCAATCAGCATATCATCGCGCGAGCCGGAGATGCCGCGGTAGAGCTCACAGAAAGTTTGCGAGAACGCCGCCACGGCCTCACGCCGGCGGCGCTGGATCTCGATGCCGGTCTCGGCAAGCTGCTGGTTGTAGACCGGCAGCAGATCGCTGCGGTACTCCTTGAGCGCGCTGTTGCGCAGGCGCAGGATCTTGCGGTAGGTGCGCAGGGTATCGATGAAGACCGGGTCATCGAGGCTCAGCGTCTGGTCAAAAAAGTAGCGCTGCATATCGGGAGCGCCGCGCACAAATTGAATGTCGTCGTGACAGAATACGATGCACGGCACGGAGCGGATCATGTCCTTGCGGTCGCTGATTTCGTTCCCGTCAACGATGATCTGCTTCTTGCCGTCGCGCCAGCTGACGGTACGAGCAACGCTCTGATCGTGATCTGCGTCTTCTACAAGGCGGGCGGATACGGCGCACTCCCCGGCCCCGTGGCGCGGCAGCAGCGCGTCGCTGCGGGTGCGAAACGAGCTGCCGTAGCACAGGACGTAGAGCGCCTCCAGGAAATTGCTCTTGCCCTGCCCGTTTTCTCCAACCAGAAAGACCTCGGGCGCATCGACATCGATCTCGGCGTTACGCAGGTTACGATAGTTGTAGACGCGAATCGAGCGAAAGCCCATCGGCTGGTGAACAGCGCTCGATCAGTCGAGCTGCATCGGCATCACGATATGGAAGTACTCTTTTGCCGGCGACGAATAGACGCTAATCGCCTTGTTGGCCTCGGTGTACTGAAGCGTTACGTTATCGGTATCGATGACGCGCAGCGGTTCGGACAGGTAGAGATAGTTCAGCGCGATGCGATTCTCCGGTCCGCTGTAGTGGCACGAGACTTCCTCGGTAGCTGCACCGATATCGCTCTCCTCAGCGGCAATAGCCATGGTATTCTCCGACAGCTCTATGTAGATCCGCCGGCTCTTCTCAACCAGCAGCGAAACACGCTTCAGCGCGTCTGTCAAATCGTCCTTGGACACCGATAGCTCATACTCCTGCTGCTCGGGAATAACGCGGCGATAGTTGGGAAACTGCCCTTCGATCAACGCCGACGAGATTCTGCGGTTCTCAAAGCGCACAAAGATATTCTTGTCGGTAACCGCCAGCAGGAAGTTGCCTTCGCCGGAGGCCAGTTTTCGCACCAGGTTGAGCACTTTGGGCGGAATGATTACACCGGGGAACTCGGGCACCGCCTTTCCCGGCACCTTCTTGACAAAGGAGAGGCGCCTGCCGTCGGTGGCCACCATCACCAGCTCACCGTTGTCCTGCTCCATGTAGACGCCGTTCATGAAGTAGCGCGTTTCGTCGTCGGAAACCGCAAAGATGGTCTGTCCGACCATCTCGATGAAGTCCTTCTGCGACACTTCGAAGTACTGATCGTCAGAGGCGGTGTGGATTTCGGGGAACTTCTCGGCATCGATGCTCTTGAGGCGGAAATCCACCTTGCGCGTGCGCGGATGAATGACAAACTGGGCGTTATCCTTGAGCTCGAATTCGACATCTCCCTCGGGCAGGGTGCGCAGGATCCCGAGCAGTTTGTCGCAATAGATTGTGGTTCGTCCGGGGGTGCTGACTTCAACCGGCAAGCGGGTTTCAAATCCCACTTTAAGATCGGTAGCCCTGAGGGTAAGCGCGTTGTCGCGCGCCTCGAGGAAGACATTTGACAGGATCGAAAGGGTGTTCCGCGACGAGATTATTTCCGCGGCTACCGCTATCTCTTTGAGCAGGGCGTCTCTATCGCATGCAAACTTCATTTCGTCCAACTCCTTATTGCTTCATAGTACAGTAAATTCTAGTAACGGTAGTAGTAGGGCCTGTGTGTATGTGCACAACCACTCCAGAGTGACCGGCAGTAACCGTTTAGCGCGCGGATAAGTGGCTGCGGCAGGCGAGCCGCTTGTCCACATATGAGCCCGGCTGCCACGTTATCCCGATTATGTCCCTGACAAAGCGTCACTTGTCCACAGCTTATCACGACTTTGTACTCTGCTCCTTTATCTGGCGAATCAGAAACTGGATGGTTGGTTCGAGGGTTGGATCGGTGCGCATGCGGTTTTCGATGCGCTGACAGGCGTGCATTACGGTTGTGTGGTCGCGTCCGCCGAACTCGAGACCAACTTCGGTTGTTGAGTACTCGGTCATCTCGCGCGAGATATACATCGCGATCTGGCGCGGGAAGGCGATAACCTTGGTGCGCTTCTTGCCCTTCATGTCCTGGCTTGAGAGATTGAAGTAGTCGGCCACGGTGCGCTGGATGATGTCCATCGTGACGTTGTTCTGCTTGGGGCTGGCGAAGAAGTCCTTCAGCTGATGCTTGGCAACCTCGAGGGTGATGTCTTTATCCACCAGATCGGCGTAGGCAATCAGCTTGGTCAGTGCCGCCTCGAGGTCGCGTACGTTGGTGGTGACGTTGTTGCAGATCAGCTCGATGACTTCCTGCGGAATGCTCAACGCGGAGCGCTCGATCTTCTTGTTGAGAATTGCAAAGCGCGTCTCGAAAGACGGAGGCTGAAGGTCGACGTTCAGTCCGCGCTCGAAGCGGCTGCGCAGCCGATCGGTCAGATCGCGAATTTCCGAAACCGGGCGGTCACAGGTAAACACCATCTGCTTGTTGGAGTCGTAGAGCGCGTTGAAGGTGTGGAACAGCTCTTCCTGGGTCTCGGGCTTCTTCTGCAGGAAATGGATATCGTCGATCAAGAGCACGTCGGCGTAGCGGTACTTGTTTTTGAAGGCCTGCGTCTTCTTCTCGCGGATCGACTGGATGAAATCATTGGTGAAGCTCTCCATGGTTACGTAGACGATCTTGAGATTGTCGTACTCCTGGTAGACCGAGTTGCCGATCGACTGCACCAGGTGTGTCTTGCCCAGTCCAACGCCGCCGTAGATCAGACACGGGTTGTATCCGGTTCCCGGGTTGCGCGAAATAGCCATAGCGGCGTTGGCGGCAAAGGAATTGTTGTGACCGATGACAAAATTGTCAAACGTGTACTCCTCGCGCAGCACGGGGTGCGGTTTCTTGGGCCTTCGTTCGGGTTCTTTCTTGCTGGTAGCCGCAGCGCGCGCCTTGGGCGACTCCTGATCCGCGGCAGCCGAAGACACCGATTTATTGATGTCAAACTCCAGCGACAGTGAGGTGCCCGACAGGTCTTGAAGCTTCTGCTCGATCAGACCGAGATAGCGCTGCTTGACCTGGTCGCGATAGAACGAGGACGGTACGGTAACGTAGATCTGCGACTCGGCGGCGTGCGAATACGCCATGCGATTGAACCACATGGCAAACTCCTGTTCCGATACTTCCTCTTCAACCTGCTTCATAGCCTCGTTCCAGAAGAGGCTGTAATCCCACGATCCCGCGTCCATTTCTTTTCCTCGACGTTCTTCATTCCTGTTCATTCTGCGGCAAGCACCGATTCTATCATAGAACGCTCAACTGACCAACGTATTCCGGCGCTATTCGACCACCGTTATGACCGGCGGCCAACTTTACTTTCGATTGCCGAATCGCTATAATCAGGGCTTGCATATCGCACACCCGCGAGAGATTCTCGCATCAAGACGGGACAACAGGTACACGCATGCCGGATAGCTACTCTGCACAAAGTATTCAAATCCTCAAAGGCCTTGAGGCAGTCAGAAAAAGGCCTGGGATGTATATCGGATCCACCGGACCTGAGGGACTGCATCACCTGGTCTACGAAGTGGTGGACAACAGCATCGACGAGGCTCTGGCCGGCCACTGCAGCGCGGTTTCGGTCTCGATCGATCGCGGCAATGTGATTCGCGTGGTTGACGATGGACGCGGTATTCCGGTTGAGCTGCACAGCGATGAAAACGTCAGTGCACTCGAGCTGGTAATGACGCGGCTGCACGCCGGCGGGAAGTTCGACAAGAAGAACTACAAGGTTTCCGGCGGGCTGCACGGCGTCGGCGTCTCGGTGGTCAACGCGTTGTCGGAGTGGAGCGAGGTCAGCATTCACCGCGAGGGCCAGGTCTACCATCAGCGCTATCAGCGCGGCGTGCCCGACCGTCCGGTAGCGGTAACCGGTACCACCGACAAACACGGTACCGTGTTCAGCTTCAAGCCCGACGAGACCATCTTTGAGGGCATCGACTTCAGTTTCGATATCCTGTCCAAGCGCCTGCGTGAACTGGCGTTCCTCAATCGCGGCATTGCTATCCACATCGAGGACAACCGCCTGCCGACACAGAAGACGCACGATTTCAAGTTTGACGGTGGCGTCAAAGAGTTTGTGCAGTACCTCAACAAGAACAAGACCGTCATTCACCGCGAACCGATCTACTTCGAGGCAACGCGCGACGAGGTCCAGGTCGAGATAGCACTGGAATACAACGATGGCTACAACGAGAGCATCTTCAGTTTTGTCAACAATATCAACACCGCCGAGGGCGGCACGCATCTGATTGGTTTCAAATCGGCGCTGACGCGCACTTTCAACGATTATCTGAAAAAATCCAAACTTGCCAGGAAACTCGACGAGTCTCTGACCGGTGATGACGTCCGCGAAGGGCTCACCGCAGTAGTGTCGGTCAAGGTACCCGAACCGCAGTTTGAAGGTCAGACCAAGGGAAAGCTCGGCAATTCCGAGGTCAAGGGCATCGTGGAATCGGTAGTCTCCGAGCAGCTGACCATCTTCTTTGACGCCAATCCCGGCGTGATCGATTCCATTCTGGACAAGACGGTAGTGGCGGCCAAGGCGCGCGCCGCGGCGCGGCGCGCGCGAGAGTTGACGCGGCGCAAGAGCTTCCTCGAGAGCTCCGGCCTGCCGGGCAAGCTGGCCGACTGCAGTGAGAAGGATCCGCGCAAGGCCGAGGTCTACATCGTTGAGGGCGACTCGGCCGGAGGTTCTGCCAAGCAGGGGCGCGACCGCCAATTCCAGGCTATTCTGCCGCTGTGGGGCAAGATGCTCAACGTCGAGAAAACGCGCATCGACAAGGTGATGGCCAACGACAAGCTGCAGCCGATCATTTCAACGCTGGGAGCCGGAGCCGGCAACAACTTCAACATCGAGAAGCTGCGCTATCACAAGGTGATCATCATGGCCGACGCCGATGTCGACGGGTCGCACATTCGTACCCTGCTGCTGACCTTCTTCTTCCGCTACATGCACGAGCTGGTGGAGCACGGCCACGTCTACCTGGCGATGCCGCCGCTGTACAAGATATCGCGCGGCAAGAGCGACACCTACGCCTACGACGAGGCCGACCGCGACCGCATTCTGGCGGCCATGGACGGCGACGCGGAGAAGGCCGGTATCCAGCGCTACAAGGGCCTTGGAGAGATGAACCCCGAGCAGCTGTGGGAAACCACGATGAACCCTGACACGCGCAATATCATGCAGATCAAGCTCGAGGACGCGGTGGAAGCCGAGACTATCTTCACCACGCTGATGGGTGAGAATGTGCAGCCACGGCGCGAGTTCATTGAAGAGAACGCGCTGGCGGTTTCCAACCTCGATGTATAGCTCGATAGATGAACGGAGTACACAGTGGCTGACCAGGAAAAACGCGGACGGGTGATCCCGATCGCCATAGAAGATGAAGTCAAGACCTCGTATCTGAACTACGCGATGTCCGTAATCGTCAGCCGCGCGCTGCCGGATGTGCGCGACGGCCTGAAACCGGTGCATCGCCGGATTCTCTACGCCATGAGCGACATGGGGCTGCGTTCGGACCGGCCGTTCAAGAAGGCGGGACGCATCGTTGGTGACGTTCTGGGAAAGTACCACCCCCACGGTGACCAGAGCATCTACGACGCGCTGGTACGTCTGGCGCAGAACTTCAGCATGCGCTACCGCATGGTAGACGGTCAGGGAAACTTCGGCTCGGTAGACGGTGATCCGCCGGCGGCTATGCGCTACACCGAGGCGCGCATGACGCGCGAATCCGAAGAGATGCTGCGCGACATCAAGAAAGAGACCGTCGAGTTCATCCCGAACTACGATGACTCTATGCAAGAGCCTTCGGTACTGCCGGGAGCCTTTCCGTTTCTGCTTACCAACGGCGCCACCGGAATTGCGGTTGGAATGGCCACCACAATGGCGCCGCACAACCTGAACGAGGTTGCAGACGCTATTGCCGCGGTAATCGACAAGCCCGAAATCGAGCTCGGTGAGCTGATGCAGCACATCAAAGGCCCCGACTTTCCCACCGGCGGCATTATCTACGGCCACCGCGGAATTCATGACGCCTTTGAAACCGGCCGCGGTCGGATTGTCGTGCGGGCGCGCTTCTCGATTGAATCGACAAAAGCCGGCAAGGACGTGATCCTGATCCACGAGATTCCCTACCTGGTCAACAAGGCCACGCTGATCACCCGTATCGCCGACCTGGTTCGCGACCGCAAAGTTGATGGTATTGCTGATCTGCGCGACGAGTCTGATCGAAACGGTATGCGCATCGTGATCGAGCTCAAGCGCGGGGCCAGCCCCAAGATCATCCTCAACCAGCTCTTCACCCATACGCAGCTGCAGGTCAACTTCAACATCAACGCCCTGGCGCTGGTTGACGGCAGACCCAGGCTGCTGCCGCTGAAGGAGACGATCGAGCACTTCATCGCGCACCGCCGCGACGTGATCGTTCGGCGTACAAAGTTTGACCTGCGCAAAGCCGAAGAGCGCGAGCACATCCTCGAAGGCCTCAAGATCGCGCTGGATAATATCGACGAAGTGATACGGACTATCAAGGAGTCCGCCGATGTGGAAACCGCGCGGACCGCGCTGATGCAGCGCTTTGCGCTGACTCAGATCCAGGCGCAGGCAATCCTGGATATGCGGCTTCAGAAGCTCACCAGTCTCGAAACGCAGAAGATTATCGACGAGCTGGCCGAGATCCGGGCGCTGATTGCCGAGCTCAAGGCACTGCTTGCCAGTGAATCAAAGATTCGCAATGTAATTCGCAGCGAAACGCTCGAGATCGCCGGCAGATTCGGAGACCAACGGCGCACCGAAATTGTAGCGGATGAGATTGAAGCCATCGACATCGAGGATCTGATCCAGAAGGAAGACATGGTGGTGCTGATCTCGCATCGCGGTTACATGAAGCGCGTTCCGCTGAGCTCCTATCGTCTGCAAGGCCGCGGCGGCAAAGGCTCTTCTTCGAGCAACCTGATGGATGAAGACTTCATCCAGCACCTGTTTATCGGTTCGACGCACGACTACATTCTCTTCGCAACCAGTGAGGGCAAGGCCTACTGGCTCAAGGTACACGAGATCCCCGAGGCATCGCGCGCGGCGCGCGGCCACCATGTGCGCGGAATACTGTCGATATCGGCCGACGAGGAGATCACCGCGGTGGTCCGCTTCAGCGAGTTCTCACCCGATAAGTACCTGTTCATGGCTACCGCTCGCGGAGTGGTCAAGAAGACCCGGCTGTCCGAGTTCGGTAACGCCAAGACGCGTGGCATAACCGCGATCCGCCTCGACGAGAATGATCGCCTGATCAAGGCGCTGCTGACCGACGGTGACGGGGATGTGATGCTGGTCACGCGCCGCGGCAGCGGGCTGCGCATCGACGAAGAGAGCGTGCGCGTGATGGGGCGCGCCACCCGCGGTGTGCAGGGTATTCGGCTGACCGACGCCGACGAGCTCGCCGGTGTGGTTGCGGTCACCGCGGATGAGCAGCTGCTGCTGGTGACAGAGTACGGCTACGGCAAACGAACGCGCTTCGATGAGTTCAACCCGCACGGTCGCGGCACGCGCGGCCAGATCGCCTATTCGCTGGCCGACCGCAGCGGTGAACTGGTGGGCGTAGTGCCCATCCGCGACGATGACGAGGTGATGGTGATCACCTCGCAGGGCAGCACCATCAAACTCAAGGTGCAACAGATTTCGGTTCAATCGCGCAGCGCGATGGGCGTGCGCGTGGTTAACATCGAGCGCCCGGACTACGTTGTCGGCATCGGCCGCGCCGAGAACGGCGACAACGAAGACGACACCGTCAACGCGGGCTGAACCTGAACCGCGCCGGCGCCACAGCCGGGACCCGAAGCTGAGGTAAGCCGGCCCCGTTCCGCCCCGTCTCTCCCGGCCACAGCGCTGACGCCCCGCCGGCGCCACAGCCGACCCTGGTGCCACAGCGCTGACGCCCCGCCGCTGCCGGCGCAACATCGGGCGACCACGTGTTTCACGTGAAACACCGGCCTCGATCGATCGCTGCGGCAGCAGCCAAACGGCATCGCCAGGGAAGACCGGCGAAAAACAATTTTGGCACCACTTCAAATGTTCCACGTGAAACACCGGCCTCGATCGATCGCTGCGGCAGCAGCCGAAGCGGCATCGCCAGGGAAGACCGGCGAAAAACAATTTTGGCACCACTTCAAATGTTCCACGTGAAACACCGGCCTCGATCGATCGCTGCGGCAGCAGCCGAAGCGGCATCGCCAGGGAAGACCGGCGAAAAACAATTTTGGCACCACTTCAAATGTTCCACGTGAAACAGTGACACGGATGCCGGCTCCGCGTTACCATACCAGCGGCCCACGCCATGCAGGCCCGCGCCATGCAACAGAAGCACGCCATGCAACAGAAGACCGAGCCCGATCCCGGGCGTCCGCCGCAACTGCGCGTTCTCACCGCTCCAGCCGAGGCCGAGAGCGCGGCGCGCAACTCGCGTTTCATCTCAGTGCTGATGCCCATCGCCGCGCTGTCCGAGGTCCGCCCCGGCGTCGAGCGCCTGCGCGCGGAGCATCCCGCTGCGGCGCACGTGGTGCACGCCGCGGTGGTTGGCCGCAGCGTCAACGAGCTGCAGTACAGCGCCGGCGATGACGGTGAGCCCCACGGGACCGCGGGGCGCCCGGCCCTGGAGGTGCTCAAGGGCAGCGCGCTGACCAACGTGATGCTGGCGGTTGTGCGCTACTTCGGCGGCACCAGGCTGGGGACGGGCGGGCTGGTGCGGGCATACGCCGCAGCGGCGCGGGCCGTCTTGCAGGTCGCGTCCAGCGAGCCGCTGGTAGACAAGTGCGCTGTCCGGCTGGTTCTCGGTTACGAGGTCTACGAAGCGGCAAGACGGGCGCTGTGCGATGCGGGTCTGGCTATCGCCGATGAGCAGTTCGGTACCAGCGTTGTTATCAGCGGAAGCGTGAGCGAAGAGCGTTTCGAGGCGCTGCAGCGGGTGGTTCAGGACGCGACGCGCGGTTCAGCAAACCTCGAGCGAGTTGCAAGCGAACAGGTTCAGTCACGCGGCAACGTGTCCGGGTAGCGGCTGGAGACAATCGTCGATTCGACTTCACTCCAGAGCTCGGTCTTGCGTTGATCGCTGAGAAATGTTGCAAAAACACCATTTTTAAGTATTTGCACTATTTCAGGTAAGGTGAAGACTCCGGCTTCGATCAGGCGGGTGTACTCTTCGTTGAGTTCCACGCCAAAGAGGGTCGGATCGTCGGTGTTTATCGTAACGTACATACCGTGATCGAAGAAGGCGCGAATCGGATGATCGCTGAGCGAACTGGCGTACTTGCGCGTGAACAGATTGCTGGTGGGGCAGATCTCGAGCGGAATACGCCGCTCCTTGAGCCGGTCCATCAGTTTCTTGTCCTCTATGGCGCTGATGCCGTGGCCGATTCGCTGTGCGCCGAGGACCTCGATTGTGTCCCAGATTGACGTCGGTCCAACGTCTTCGCCGGCGTGCGCAACCAGTTTGAGACCGGCTTTGGCGGCCTTCTTGAACACTTTGCGGTAGTCCTTTGCCGGCCCGCTCTGCTCCGCCCCGCCGAGGCCCAGTCCGATGATGTTTTCTGTCGGGTGTTGCAGGGTGAGATCGAGGTTTCGCATGGCGTTCTCAACGCCAAAGCCGCGCGACACATCGACAATATAGCGAACATCGAGTCCTTCGCTGCGCAGCTGATTGGCGCCGCTGTCGAGGATACTGATGATCCTGTCAAAATCGAGTCCGTTCTTGATAAGCTTGGTGGGTGCAAAGAAGATCTCGGCGTAGCGGATATTGTTGCGCGTCAGATAGGTGCGCGTATCCTCGATCAGGTAGCGCAAATCCTCTTCGGTAATCAGGCACGCCTGGATGATATTGATGAACAGATCGATGAACTCAGTCAGACTGGTCACCTGGAAGCGCTGCTTGAGTTCTTCCCGCGAGCTGATGCCCAGATCCAGCTTGTGCTTGCGAATCAGTGCCCAGATTGAATCGACGCTGACCAGCCCTTCGATGTGGAGATGGATCTCGGTCTTGGGGAGACTGGCAATAAACGAGCGGACCGACTCTTGTTCAGCGGTTGCCGTCCGGGAGGCCTTGTTCTGCATTCAAACGATCCTGCTACTCTTCATTTTGGGGCTCACCTGACAGGCTCCACACTCTAATCTAACAGATTCTGTAGAATTTGCAAGAATACCTACCCTCCATGCTAGTTTCGTCGTAAACACTTAATAGCTTAACAGCTTACTATTTCGGGGCCCGCGGTTGCAGCCCGCGGTTGCATCATGACAGCTGCGTGGTTTTGCTCTATACTGGGCGGCAACAATCATGGGAACAGCGGTAGTTTTTGCAAACCAGAAAGGCGGCGTCGGCAAGACCACAACCGCAGTCAACCTCGGAGCCTACGTAGCGCAGGCCGGACGGCGCGTGCTGCTGATCGATTTCGACCCGCAGGGCAATCTCTCCAGCAGTGTCGGCGTTTCCACCGACGGCAGCGGAATTTACGAGGTTCTCAATGCCGGTCAGAGTGCCCGCAGCGCAGTGTGCGATACCAGTGTGGACAACCTCAAGATCATACCGTCGAGTGTCAACCTGACCGGAGCCAACGTCGAGCTGGTGCAGGAGGCCGACCGCGAGCAGTATCTCAAGCGCGCATTGGCCGACATCAAGCAGGACTTCGACTACCTGTTCATCGACTGTCCTCCGTCGCTCGGCATTCTGACACTCAACGGACTGGTAGCCGCCGACACGGTGCTGATCCCGCTGCAGTGCGAGTACTTCGCCATGGAGGGCCTGACGCAGCTGCTGCAGAGCATCAAGAAGGTGCAGTCCGGCTTCAATCCAAAGCTGGGCATCCTCGGAATTCTGTTTACCATGTACGATTCTCGCACCCGTCTGGCGCAGGACGTGGTTCAGGAAGTCATCGGCTATTTCGGTAAGCGCGTCTTCCGCACCATTATCCCGCGCAACGTACGGCTCTCGGAGGCCCCTTCGCACGGGGTCCCTATCAACCAGTACGATCCCGAGTGCGTTGGGGCGCAGAGCTACCGCAAACTCGCAGACGAGGTGCTCGAACGTGGCTAAAAGAAGGCTCGGCAAGGGAATTGACGCCCTGCTGCAGGGCAATGATCTGGAGCAGACGGCGCCGCCGTCCCAGGTGGTTTCGGTGCCGATCGATGATCTGGTTGCCAGTCCGCACCAGCCGCGCAAGCAGTTCTCGCAAGCCGCACTGCAGGAGTTGGCCGACTCAATCCGCGAGAAGGGCGTAATCCAGCCGATTCTGGCCGAACGGCAGGAAGACGGCACGTACGAGATTATCGCCGGCGAGCGTCGATTTCGAGCCGCCAGATTGGCCGGCCTCGATGTGGTTCCGGTCCTGCCGCGCAGCTTCACCGAGGAAGAGAAGATCGAGATCGCGCTGATCGAGAATCTGCAGCGGCAGGATCTCAATCCTATTGAAGAAGCATTTGCGTACCGAAGCCTGTTGCAGAGCGCTGAACTGACCCAGGAACAGCTGGCGCAGCGGCTCGGCATCAACCGGTCAACGGTGGCCAACGCGATGCGGCTGCTCCAGCTCCCTGAGGAGATGCGCCACAGCGTGGCCGCCGGTGAGATCAGCGCCGGTCACGGCCGCGTCGTGGTGGGAGTCGCCGATGAGACGCTGCGGCAGCGGCTCTTTGACGTCATATGCAGCGACGGCATCAGCGTGCGCCAGGCTGAACGCATCGCCTCCGATATCTCAAGCGGCGTTGGCGAACAGGCGTTCCTCCGCCCGGCGGCCGGATCATCCGGCGCCCGGCAACCTTCAGAGCGCCCGGCGGCGCAGAAGACGCCCGAGCTGCGGGAAATGGAGGAGCGGTTGCTCAAGACCCTCGGCACCAAGGTCAGCATCATCGGCAGCAACACACGCGGACGCGTTCAGATCGATTACTTCTCGATGGATGACCTCGAGCGGATCTACGAGATCATCTCCGGCGGCAAGTTCAACGCCGGCACGTGATCCATGGCGTGATCCGTAGCGTGATCCAACGCTCGCGCGGCCGGCCCCGGCTTGCGCGACACAAAGGCGTTGTCCGCCGCCAGGTAGCGCCACAGCGCGTCGCGCGCGCGTGAAATGCCCACGCGCCGATCCTGCACTACCGCAACCAGCGCCGGGTCAAACGCCTGAATTGCCCCAGCCGCGGGCAGCTGCTCGCCGCGGGCTATCGCGTCCGGCGCGCTGCGGGTCAACAGCAGCTGCGCGTCGTCGTCGCCGGCCAGGCTGCAGCCGTCGTGTGAAGCGCGGCTCAGCGCGAAGGCCTGCGCCAGTTTACCCGGACCGTTGCACAGCTCGCGCAGGGCGCGGGCCGGGCGCGCGTCATCTGTTGCTGGAACGGATCCTGCCCGGGCAGACTTCCGCGGCAGTGTCAGACCGCGGTTTGCAGCCATCGCGGCCAGACCGGACAGCGGAACAGCGGCCCGCAACAGCACTGCAGCACCGCTGCCTTCGGCTCCGGTAACAACGTTGAGACAGTGGTGATTGCCGTAGACAAAGTAGACGTAGGCGCGGCCCGGCCGACCAAACATGGCCGCGTTGCGCGCCGTTGGGCCGCGATAAGAGTGCGAAGCCGGATCGCCGGCAAGGTAGGCTTCGGTCTCAACGATCTGCGCAACCAGCAACTGCGGTTTCAGACTCACCAGATAGCAACCGATCAGGTCACCGGCCACCAGGCGCGCATCACGCGCGTAGAACGATTGCGGCAGCGGAGTGAGCTGGTGCAATCCGGTGCGGCTGCGGGGTGCTGGCATAGCGTTCACGCTATGATAGAGTATAGCCATGATCGTCTACGATGAAAACTTGCGTCCCGCCTTTCGCGACTTCGGCATCCTCATTCCGATAGCCGCGGACAAACAGAAGCGCATCGTCGAGGCGCTGCGCGATGACCCGAAGACCGCGGCGCTGCTCGAGCGCTTCCTGATCGGCCCCGACTACGCAGCGGTTGGCGCCGAGGAGGTGGCGCTGGTTCACTCGCCGGAGTACACCGCGCGGCTCTACTCCGATGAGCTGGAACAGGTGCTGATGGAAACCTTCGAGCTGGTCGATGAGTCCGGCAACTACCACCGTTACGATCCGTCGCTGGCCGTCCGCCCGTTGAGCCAGCTGCGCGATGCGGTTCTGCGCTACGTGGCCGGTGTGCACCAGACGTGCCGCATCGCGCTGCAGACTGGCCACGGCTTCTTCCTCGGCGGCGGTACCCACCACGCGCGCCGCGAAACCGGCAGCGGCTTCTGCCTGATCAACGACGCGGTCATCGCGTTGCGCATGCTGCAGCGCGACGCTGCGCTGAAGACCGCCTGGATCATCGATGTAGATTGCCACAAAGGAGACGGTACCGCCTGCCTGACCCACGGCGATGACTCGATCCGCACCCTCAGCATCCACATGGCGCGCGGCTGGCCGCTGGACGGCCCGCAATACCTGCCAGACGGCACGCTCAACCCCCCGTTTACCCCCAGCGACATAGACATCCCGATCGAAGAAGACCAGGCAGAGCACTACAATCAGCGTCTGCGGCACGGGCTCGAACAGCTGTCGCAGTTTCCCACGCCCGACCTGGTGGTTGTGCTCTCGGGAGTTGATCCCTGGGAGCACGATCAACTGCCGTCCACCGAGCCGCTCAAGCTCAGCGCCGAACAGCTCGCCGAACGCGATACTCTGGTCTACAATTTCCTGCAACAGCGCGGTGTAGCGTACGCCTACCTGACCGCCGGCGGCTACGGAGAACGCTCCTTTCAGCTCTACCTGCCGATACTGCGGCAAATGCTCTCGGATTGGGCCGCAGAGTGAGCTTTCTACTGCAGTTGTGGCGGATTTCGGACGAAAAGAAGTATAATAGGGGCGGTTGTTATGGCAGCAGATGACATTCGAGTTGGCAAGCGCAATATCCTCATTATTATTGCGATCCTGGCGATCTTCAATATCGCCTGTCTTCTTGTCCTGATTGCGTTTCCATCCCTGTTGCCGTCGGTAGCCAACTGGTTGCCGCGCCGCGGCGCTCCCGATCCGGTTGAGCGCGTGGTGATCACCCAACCCGAGCCGGCTCCCGAGCCGGCTCCCGAACCAGATCCTGAACCCGCTCCTGAGCCGGTCATCGTCGATCCGGGCGTGCCCGAGCGGCGCGTAGTCGAGACCCACACCGTTCGCCGTGGAGACACCTTCTACGAACTCGCCGGCGAGTACTGGGGCTACCCCAAGGTGTGGCCGGATCTCTACATACTCAACCGCGACGCCTACCACGATCCCGACTACATCTCGCCCGGCGACCAGATAGAAATATTCAACCCCATCGGTAACCCCGCGGCGCTGACTCCCTCGCAAACCGAGGCCATGCTGCAGGCGCACGTCGATACCTACAAAGTCTACCGTTCACTGGGTGACCAGTCTCTGGAACGCGGCCTGCAGAGCGGCAACCAGTGGTTGATACAGCGCGGTCGGGTACGCATCAACAAGGCACACTGGCTGCTCTACTCCGGCACGCGCTTCGACCGCGGCTTCCTGGACGCCTACGCGGACCAGATCGACGAGCGTGACCTGCGCGTGGTACGCGGCTACCTCGAGCGGTTCGGCCATCCGGAACTCAACGACGAACTGATCGCCAAGTAGCAGCGTGGAACACCCCGTCCGCTACCCCGTCGGCCGCATCAGCCACTCTCGCGATCTACGTTAGCGTTAGACCCTCTGCATCGTACTTGAAAAATGGAAGACAGTCTTCCATTTTTCAAGGAGAATACGTAGGGGAATCGTCGCAGAATCGTAAGAGTTCGCGCCCCAGCTGCCCCAGCTGCCCCAGCTGCCGCTGCATCCCCGTTTCAGCCTACCAACCGTATCGCCCCGCGAACAAAGACAACCCCAATCGCCCCGCTTACCGCCAGCTTCAGCACCATGCCGCCCACGGTGCCGCGGAAGACCGCCAGTGCGGATATCAGCGGTCTGCGGTTGTCGCGATGGAAGATGATCTCGCCGGCCAGCGCTCCGATGAAGGCGCCCAGAAACACGCCCAGCGGTGGGAATAGAACCGTTCCCAGCAACATTCCAACCACACTGCCCCACACGCCGCCGCGGTTGGCTCCGGCCCTGCCTGCCGCCCTCGCCGGCAGTATCGCATCAACCAGCAGTGAACCGAGTGCCACTACGCTCCAGAGTATCAGCGTCGCCGCACTGAAAACACCCCAGCCGCCGGCCAGCGAGAGCACAAAGAGCGCCGCCAGCGCCAGCAGCGGCCCGGGCAGCACCGGCAGAATGCAGCCGGCAATACCCGCCAGCAGCAGTACGCCTCCGGCAACAATTGCCACAATCTCTATCACCACAGTGGGCCTCCCTATCGGCGCTCCTTGTCCTGACATCGCAATTCTATCCCAACCCGCCCTGCGTTACCACAGCGCTATTCGGAATGTTGACAATCCTGCCGCGCGTAGCTATAGTGAAGGCCCTGGCACTGAAGGGAGAGGTGTCCGAGTGGTTTAAGGAGGCGGTCTTGAAAACCGTTGAACCGCAAGGTTCCGTGGGTTCGAATCCCACTCTCTCCGCGAAAGCGCTGAAGGGAGAGGTGCGAGAGTGGCCGAATCGGGCTCCCTGCTAAGGAGTTGTACCCTTTACCGGGTACCGTGGGTTCGAATCCCACCCTCTCCGTTGCCGAGGTCCCGGCGGTTACGCCTGGAGCGGCAGTATATGTGCCCATAGCTCAGCTGGATAGAGCGTTAGGTTGCGGACCTAAAGGTCGGAGGTTCGAGTCCTCTTGGGCATACTCCACAAACAGGGCCATCCGGGAATACTTCCCGGATGGCCCTGTCTCTCTGCTCGCCTTGCAATCGGTCAGGCCATTCCGTATTATTGATGCATGCCGGGTACACGTTCCAGCACAATTCCAGCTACCGGAAACAGACGGGCGGTTGTCGACCAGATCTCGCCGCAGATCGACTGCGGCGAGTCTGCGATCAAGCGCGCGGTTGGCGAGAGCGTAACGGTCATTGCGCACGCCTTTGGCGACGGGCACGACCACATCCGCGTAGAGCTGCTGTCACGGCCGCTCAATGCCGAGCTCTGGTCAACGCAACAAATGCAGCATAGCGGCAACGACGAGTGGCACGCCGGCTTCATGATCGCCGAGCTGGTGGACTATGTCTATACGGTTCGTGCGTGGGTCGATCATTTCGAAACCTGGCAGGCGGATCTGCAGAAGAAGCATCGCGCCGGCCAGGAGCTGAGCGTTGAGCTGCAGATTGGTGCCGATTTCCTCAACGCAGCGGCAGAGCGCGCCGATGCAGCCGATGCAGCGCGCCTGCAGGAGTGGGCCGCAGCCCTGAAGAAGCCCAGGGTTGTCGATGGCGCGGTCCGTCTCGCCTTGAGCAGCGACCTGACGCAGCTGATGCAGAGCTATCCGGACCGCTCGCTGGCAACCAGCTGGGAGCCGCAGCTGCGGGTACACGTGGATCGGCCGCGCGCGGTCTACAGTGCGTGGTACGAGTTTTTTCCGCGCTCCGCCGGCGCTGACGGTCGGCACGCAACGTTTGCGCAGTGCCGCGCGTGGTTGCCCGATATCGCCCGGATGGGCTTCAACGTGGTCTACCTGCCGCCGGTACACCCGATCGGCCGCGCGCATCGTAAGGGACGCAATAACGCTACCGAGGCCCAGCCCGATGATCCCGGCAGTCCGTGGGCCATCGGCTCCGGCGAAGGCGGACACACCGAGCTGCATCCCGATCTCGGTGACCTCAAGGGCTTTCGCGCGCTGATCAAGGCCGCACAGGAGCACAAGCTGGAGGTCGCCATGGACCTGGCATTTCAGTGCTCCCCCGATCACCCCTACGTACGCGAGCACCCGCAGTGGTTCAAGTGGCGGCCGGACGGGACGGTACAGTACGCCGAGAATCCGCCCAAGAAGTACCAGGACATCCTGCCGCTCAACTTCGAATCAGATGACTGGCTCGGCCTGTGGAAAGAACTCAAGCGCGTGGTCATCTACTGGGCCAGGCAGGGCGTACGCATCTTTCGTGTTGATAATCCGCACACCAAGCCGTTTGAGTTCTGGCGCTGGCTGATAGCCGAAACGCGCGCCGCCTATCCGGATCTGATCTTCCTGGCCGAGGCGTTCACGCGCCCCAAAGTGATGGCGCGTCTGGCCAAAGTCGGGTTCAACCAGTCGTATACCTATTTCACCTGGCGCAACACCCGTGATGAGCTGGAACAGTACATCCGCGAGCTGACCGGCACTGAGGCGGCCGAGTTCTTTCGTCCCAACTTCTGGCCCAATACGCCCGATATACTGCCCGAGTACCTTCAGCACGGCGGCCGCCCGGCGTTCATCGTCCGGCTGATCCTGGCGGCAACCATGTCGTCCAACTATGGAGTCTACGGGCCGGCGTTCGAGCTCTGTATCGATGAGGCGGTTGAGGGTAAGGAAGAGTACCTGAACTCAGAGAAGTACGAGATCAAACAGTGGGATCTGACCGATAGCCTGCGTCCGCTGATGCGCCAGGTCAACGAGATCCGCCGCGACAATATCTCACTGCAGACCACGCGCAACATCGAACTATGCCAGAGCGACAACCAGAGCATCATCTGCTACGCCAAGCTCAGCGAGGACGGCAGCAACGCCACTGTAACGGTGGTCAATCTGGACACGCGCCACGTGCAGTCCGGCTGGGTCACGCTGCCGCTGGAGCACCTCGGGCTGGAAGCCGATGAGCAGTACCTGATGGAAGACGGGTTGACCGGCCAGCGCTACATCTGGAACGGGCCTACCAACTTTGTCCAGCTCGATCCGCACGACATGCCGGCGCACATCTTCACGCTGCGGCGTCGTCTGCGTCGCGAGACCGATTTTGACTATTTTATGTAATTTTGCCTGAAGCACCGGAGAAGGGGTACCGTGAAGGATAAACGCGCCAATAATCAGGTTCTGACCTCAACCGATCCGCTGTGGTACAAGGACGCCGTCATCTACGAGCTGCACATCAAGTCGTTTTTCGACAGCAATAATGACGGCATCGGCGATCTGCAGGGGGTTATCCGCAAGCTCGACTACCTTCAGGACCTGGGGGTCTCGGCGCTCTGGCTGCTGCCGTTCTACCCTTCGCCGCTGCTGGATGACGGTTACGACATCTCGGACTACTTCAGCATCAACCGCGACTACGGCACGCTTTCGGATTTCAAGAAACTGCTGCGCGAAGCGCACCGGCGCGACATCCGGGTTATCACCGAGCTGGTGATCAACCACACCTCGGATCAGCACAAGTGGTTCCAGCGCTCGCGCCGCGCCAGGCCGGGATCGGTTCACCGGGACTACTACGTCTGGAGCGATACACCGGAGAAGTATCAGGATGCGCGCATCATCTTCACCGATTTTGAGAGCTCCAACTGGTCGTGGGATCCGGTGGCGCAGGCCTATTACTGGCATCGCTTCTATCACCACCAGCCGGACCTCAACTACGACAATCCAAAGGTGCGCGAAGAGATCTTCGCGGTACTCGATTACTGGTTTGAGATGGGAGTCGACGGCATGCGGCTGGACGCCGTGCCCTACCTGTTTGAGCGTGACGACACCAACTGCGAAAACCTGCCCGAGACACACGCGTTTCTGAAGTCGCTGCGGGCGCATATGGACGCCAAGTTCTCCGACAAGATGCTGTTGGCGGAAGCCAATCAGTGGCCCGAGGACGCCGCCGAGTACTTTGGCAACGGGGACGAGTGCCAGATGGGCTTTCACTTTCCCATTATGCCGCGGCTGTTCATGTCGCTGCGCATGGAGGACCGCTTTCCAATCATGGACATGCTCGAGCAGAGTCTCGATATCCCCGACAACTGCCAGTGGGGCATGTTCCTGCGCAACCACGATGAGCTCACCCTGGAGATGGTCACCGATCAAGAGCGCGACTACATGTACAAGGCCTACGCCGCCGACCCGCGCGCGCGCATCAACGTCGGCATCCGCCGCCGGCTGGCACCGCTGCTGGACAACAACCGCCGCCGCATAGAACTGCTGAACTGCCTGCTGTTCGCGTTGCCGGGAACCCCGATTCTCTACTACGGCGACGAAATCGGCATGGGCGACAACTACTACCTCGGTGACCGCGACGGCGTACGTACTCCCATGCAGTGGAGTCCGGACCGCAACGCCGGTTTCTCCAAAGCCAGCCCCCACAGCCTCTATCTGCCGGTTATTGTAGACTCCGAGTATCACTACTCAACGGTCAACGTAGAGAACCAGAGTCGCAATCTTTCATCGCTGTTGTGGTTCATGCGCCGCGCGCTGGCAGTACGCAAGCAGTACCGCGCCTTTGGCCGCGGTACACTCGAGTTCTTGAGCTCCAACAACCCCAGCGTGCTCACCTTTGTGCGCCGCCTGGAAGACCAGGCGATTCTGGTAGTTGCCAACCTGTCGCGACACGGACAGGCGGTGACCGTGGAGATGCCGGACTATGCCGGATACCACGTGACCGAGATCTTCAGTGACAACGACTTTCCGCCTATCGGCGAGGCGCCCTACACGCTGACCATGGCACCCCACAGCTTCTACTGGTTCGAACTGCAGCAGGCAGAACAGACCGGTATCCAGGAGTCCGATGAAGCGCTGCACATAGAGAGCAGTTCGACGTGGGCGCGGATATTGGGATCTACCGCCGAGAAGGAGCTGGTAGCGGTTGTCCGCAAGTACCTGGCGCGTGTGCGCTGGTTCGGCGGCAAAGGCCGTACCATCCGGCGGCTTAACTTTGGCGAGACGCTTACACTGACGGCACAAGAAGAGACCTTCCACGTGGTCAAATTGGACGTGGTCTACGCCAAAGGAACGCAGGAGAGCTACCTGCTGCCGCTCGGCTTCGCTATCCAGGAGCAGGAAGCCTATCTGCTGCGTGATGCACCGGCTGGAGTAATTGCCTACCTTCGGACCCGCGACCACGAAGGGATCCTCTTTGACGCGGTCTACAGCGGCGCGTTCCGCGGCGCGCTGCTGGAGGCGGTGGCGCACAAGCGCAACAAGCGCCTGGGACGCAGCCGGCTGGTTGCGCGCCGCGGCAGCGCCTTTATGCAGATGGTCGGTGAAGAGGGGTTGAGCGAGACCTCGCAGGTGCTGCGCGCAGAGCAGAGTAACACCTCGATCCTCTACGACAACCAGTTCTTCCTCAAGCTGTACCGGCGTCTGGAGGACGGCATCAACCCGGACGTTGAGCTGTCGCGTGTGCTGACCGAACAGACCGGCTTCCGCAATCTGCCGGCCTACGCCGGCTCGCTCGAATGGCACGGCAACGACGGCAGGCCGATCACAATCGGCCTGCTGCAGCAGCTGGTCCCCAACGAGACCGACGGCTGGAGCTACACGCTTCACAACGTGGAGCAGGCGCTGGCGCACGCCCAGACCTTGAGCGGCAGCGCGTCCGACATGCCCGATGTTCCGGACTCCATCTTTGGCCTGGACCCCGAGAAGATTCCCGACTCCGTCCGCGACTTCATCAGCCCGGTCTTCGTCGAGATGGTGGCCATCCTCGGCCGGCGCAGCGCCGAGATGCACCTGGCGCTGGCTTCGCTCGGCGGCGACAAGGAGCTGACGCCCGAGCCATTCTCGCTGCTGTATCAGAAATCGCTGCAGCAGTCCATTCGCGGCATGATCCTCAAGGTTTTCGGCCAGCTGCAGGATACCCTGCCGAGCCTCAGCGAAGAGACCGCCGCGCCGATCCGCGCCGTCCTGGATCAGCGGCGCGCCATCCTGGCGCGCCTGCGGCGCATCGGCGAGCGCAAGATCAGCGGCATGAAGATCCGCACCCACGGTGACTACCATCTCGGCCAGACCCTCTATACCGGTAAAGATTTCGTGATCATAGATTTTGAAGGTGAACCGGCGCGCTCGATGACCGAGCGTCGCCTCAAGCAGTCTGCACTGCGCGACGTAGCCGGCATGATCCGCTCGTTTCACTACGCCGCCCACGGCGCCAACCTGCTGCGCGCGGTCAAGCACGGCGCCGACGCGGACTACCTCGCCGGCTGGGCCAACATCTGGTACAGCTACGTCAGCGGTGTGTTCCTGCACGCGTATCGCGGCGCTATCAGCGAGCACGGCGGCGCGGCGCACTTCATCCCCGAGGACCCCACCGACTTTGCCATTCTGCTCGAGACCTTCCTGCTGGAGAAGGCCGTCTACGAGCTGGGCTACGAGATGAACAACCGCCC